>JACPGL010000043.1 GCA_016182525.1 Candidatus Kerfeldbacteria bacterium
AGGGGCGAAGCAATCCGACCTGAAGGGTCGTCCCGAGCAAAGCGAGGGATCTCAATGGATTGCTTCGTCGCTACGCTCCTCGCAATGACCAAAAAAGTGAGTTTTTCTATAGTCTCATCATATATCATGAGCAATTAAATTCTCTTTTATGAAACAAAGACATCTCAAGCGCGTCCAGCGCTTTCTCGCGAGCGTCAGCATTTTTGCAATCGTGTCACTTCTCGTGCCTGTTCAGTTGGTCATGGCGGCCACCGTCACGATCGTTACTGGGCAGGTCACCTATCCGGGCGGAACCGCCGCAAGCGGAGTCACGGTCGAAGTTCACACGCCCGACGGCGTCTTTTCGACGAATACCCTATCAAATGCTTCTGGCAACTACACGCTCTCTGCAGATAGCAGCCAACTCACCACCGACATGAGCTTGGTCTTGGAAATCCAAGCTCCAACCGGCTACAACAAACCGTCAAACAGCCCGACAAACTTTACATGGACCGGAACGCAATACACCACGACGAACTTTGAACTGGTCGCAGCTCTCAAAACAATCACAGGATCGGTACTCCTTGAAAACGGCCAAGCCGCACCTCAAACTGAAGTGAGAGCCTATCCTGTTGAGTTCGGAAAAAGTATGGCCTCCACAAACACAGCGGTGGACGGCAGCTACACCATGAACGTGCAAGGCGGAAAATGGACGGTCAAGGCGGATATCAATTTAGGAAACCACAACTCCACTCACCTTGTGACCGATATTGCCAAACAGGTTGAGTTTGCTGATGATTCCACCCAAGAAACCGAGAGCGGCGTCAACTTTACCGCCACGGCAACCACGGCGAGCGTCACAGCACGATTTTTGAACAGTGACGGAAGCGAACTCACCACAAGCTCGTTCCGTGCTGATATTTCAATCTTCCGTGATGATGGAACCGGAACCGTTCGAAAAGTGGATGAAAATAGCACGCTCACGAACATCGGGCTTGTCCCGGGCGTGTACCGCATGAAAGCGTTCCATTCTGATCTTCAGGGCAAGACATTCGACCCCGATGACGTCACTTTTGTGCTGAAAGAAGGAGACACAGTCGATCTTGGCACCATCCAGGCGACGGAAATGGATAAAACCATCACCGGAACTCTCACAAAATCAGGAGTGAACGAACGCGTTTCAAATCAATTTATTACAGCCACAAATACTGCCACAAAAGAACGCGTAAACGCACAAACAGATTCCAATGGCGTATTTTCGCTTACGGTTGGGGAAGGAACATGGACCATCGGATTAGAAGTCAAGCAAGATACTCCCTTTCGCTTCACCACACCTTCCACCGTGATTCTTGGTGAGAGCGACTCAACCGCATCGGTGGACCTTGTGGTCGAGGCCATGGATCAGACCATGACCGGAAGCGTGACAGATGAAGATGGTGCTGTTCTTGAAAACTTTGTTGGCAATGTTGTTGTTGAAGATCCCATATCAGGCGAGATGTTTACAGCACCGATTGATTCCGATGGGATGTATACTGTTGACATTCCTCGCAGTCTCTCTGGCCGGACCGTGAATGTCGGCGTGCAGGGCGCGCCGGACTCCGACTATGGAATGACCGATTTTACCACGGCCGTGGTCGCTGACACCACGTCAAAGACGCTCGAATTACAGGCAGATAACTCAACGATTTCGGGTGAATTGAAAGATCCTGACGGGAATACACTCACCACAGAAGCAAACGAGGTTATCGTTGTTGCCGTCAATGAAATGGGTCAAATTGAAAAAGCAACAGTGGGAACAAACGGTCAGTATTTTCTCGACGTCACATCCGGTGACTGGAATGTGAGCTTTCAAGTACAGGCCGACGACTCGACATTCCTTGATCCGGTGGCAAGTGGAGTATCTGTAAGTGTTGCTGAAGGCGAGATAGGGAATGCGCATATGACGGTTCTTGAAAAAGATGCGACTGTCGCAGGGACAGTCACCGACAATACAGGAGCCGTTGTTCCGCTCGCTCCTGTGGTCATCACAAATCGCCCACAGCTTGAAGCCGCAGGAGAAGCCTTTGACATTGAAGATATGGTTCAAGTCGTTGTCGAAGCTGATGAAAATGGCGCGTACTCCGCAGATGTCCCGGCCGGCGACTATACGGTTCTGGCGGGCATGACCCCTGATGTCGCGGATCTCGTACAGCCAACGGGCGTGAATGTGACCGTTGCAACCGGAGGAACCGAATCAGCAGATCTGCAATTCGGCGAATCAGATTTTGAGCTTTCGGGAATGCTCGATCAGGGCACAGATGACTTCATTGCCGACGAAGGAGTGCACGTTGCCGCCTTCACCGATAGCGGAAAGTTTGTTGAAGCCGCTACGACCGATCTTGGAGAATACAGTCTCGCGCTTGAAAAAGGCGAGACATGGAAACTCGTTGCAACCTATCTCGATGGAGCAACGCTTCTTATGTCCGACGTGACAGAATACACGCCCGCATCAGATGCATCAACGGATGAGGCGAACATTTCGGTGAGCGACAGCGGAATTGAGGTGCCTGGCTCTGTCACAAAATCCTTTGACGCAAGCGCGACCGCGAGCGTTGCGCTTCCTGACGGCGGCACGGTTCAGCTTTCACCATTCGCGGCTGGCGAATCCGGCGAAATTACGCTCACCGTGACCCCCACGGTCGATCTCAAACCATCGGCAACCGGAAGCCCAGTTTCCATTCTTTACGATGTCAATGTTCAAAATGATGATGGTGTCGATGTGCAAAAATTGAATGTACCGGCAAAAGTGACACTCCCCTACAATTCCGACGTCCTTGGCGCCGCAAACATTGAAGAAGGAAACACGTATATCCAGTTCTTCGGAGAAAATTCGGACGTGTGGCAAGGTGCCGGAATGGCGGCTATCGTGAACTCTGAAGATCAAACCGTCACTGCCTATACTACGCACTTAACGCCGTTTGCGATCAATGGCGCGCCGTCAGCAGTTCAACAGTCGGAATCTCCATCTCTCCCATCCGGCACACCCACAGAAGAACATATTCTCTTGACTCCTGAAAGCGCGGGTGGGCCGAACGTTCGCGTTGTGGAGGAGAGTGGCGATCAAGTTGAAACCTTCTTTGCCTATGGCGAAACGCTCCGCGGCGGATTCATGAGTCAAGGAGCCGATATTGACGGCGATGGTACAAACGAAGTTGTAACAGTTGCTGGGCAGGGATTCGGGCCGCATTTGAGGGCATTTGAGCCGGACGGAACATTTATTGATGACGAATTCACATCAGATGCATCATCACGAGTAGGGTTAACGATGGCCGTTGGAGACGTGAATGGGAACGGAACAGATGACGTTATTGTGGCAAAACTTGCCGGTGGCGACAGCACGATTCGAGTCTACCAATTTGATACGCGCACAGATGAATGGGCAACCCCCTTGGATGATCAACTCGTCTTTGATGAAGGCTATACGAGCGGCGTTCAACTCCTGACGTTTGACATGGATGGCGATGGAGCAAAAGAAATCGCCGTGTCACCGACAATCGGTTCAGGAAACGTGCAAGTCTTCAGTCTCGCCGATGGTGAACTCGCACGCGACACATGGTTCTGGGCATACGGCAATCCATTTTCTGGTGGAGTGAATATGGTCTCGGCCGATATCGACGGCGATGGAACCGACGAACTCTTCACCATTCCCCGAAGTGCCGCACCCACCCTCCGCTATTGGAATTACGAAGATGGGGGATTTGTGAACAAGGCTGAAGTGACCGTGTATCAAGACACGTTCCTCGGTGGAGTCACTCTTGCTGCAGGTGATGCGGATGGTGACGGAAACCAAGAAATCACTGTGGCTCCTCTCACGCGAGGCGGAGCGAACATCCGAACCTACACGGTCGCTGACGATACATTTGACTTGTCGGACTGGTTTATGGCCTACGATGCGAATTATCGAGGTGGCATGCATACGGCGATGGCCGATGTGGATGCCGACGGAGATGATGATCTGGTTGTGGCGGCTGATATGGGCCATACGCCAAATGTTCGCGTCTACTCCATGACCGACGGCGAGTGGGAGCTGCTTGACTGGTTCTGGGGATTTGCCAACACCTTCAAAGGCGGGGTCAACCTCGGTACACTGTAGTCTAGCGTCAGCACACGAAGCCCAAAAAGAGCTCCGGCGATCTACCGGAGGTCTTGTATAACAAAAATACTCAGCAATTTTGAAAACCTGGCTCCGAACCAGCGAAAAATGGAGCCTCTGGTGTTCACGAAAATGACGCGGCGCCCGTTTGCCTTTTTTGCGAAACGCAAAAAAGTTTTCCGGCCGCTATTTTCGTTCCACCATATCACCATTTTTCAGCTGGTTCTCCGCTTGGTTTTCAAAATTGCTGAGTATTTTTGTTTTACACATTCCCTTTCAGTGCCCGCCGTCAACGCGACTATTGACTTTTATCAAAAAATGCTGTATACTATAGGTGTGTATAATCCACACCAGATACAAAAGAGGATCAGTATTTGGAACGTGAGTCAATCAACGTTTTTTTCTGTCTGCTGATTTCAGCGGATTTTTATTTTAGAATTCTTAATGATTACGATATGAACATGTCGTTTTGGAAGAAGAGTTCCTTCTTCCTTCTCGCCGTTTGTGCTCTCATGCTTGTCGGCGCAAACACTGCGCGAGCTGAAAGTCCTTATATTAGCGATGTGACAGTGGAAACATCGTCAAATGAACCCGGTGAACTCTCGATCTATACCTTCACCGTCACATTCTCTGATGCGCTCGACGCGTCAGAAGATGGCGGATCACTCTGGTGGAACACGTGGGGTCAGTGCCGCCAAGAGGAAAACTTTGACTCCTGCAACCCTGATTTTTCGGATGCGGCGGTAGTTTCAAACGACCTTGGAGATCTTCCATTCACTCCCAATGACGGGCAAGAAGCCCCCAGCGGCGGCTGGTTTGATCTTTTTGGCGCAAACATTACGCCCGGAACCTACACGATTGTCATGAATGGCATTGTGAATGGTCCAGAAGAGGGCACATACACCATCGGAATGTCGGCAAGCGTTTCGGGCGAAGAACCAACTGAAGACAGCAGCACAATGAGCACGTTTCTTCTTGGCACTCCAGTTGTCCAAGGAACACTGTACCGCGCTGGTGGCACAACACCAGTCGGTTGCGGAGAGGGCGAAAACTGCCCATGGGTCTCACTCCACGATGAATTTTGGACCGTGGAAAGCGGGACAAGTTCAGATTCCAACGGAAACTTTTACATCTTCGACATGAATCCCGGAACCTATCAATTATCCGTATGGATCAACTCCCCGATTGAAGGGGAAATCGCACCGGATCCTATCAACGTGACAGTGGTCGCCGGACAGACGGTTGAGCAAGACGTGACGCTCGTTGCCGCAACCAAAACAATTACCGGCACTGTGCTCGACAATAATGGCGATCCGGTCGACGACGCGCAAGTGAGCGCCAATAGCCAATCGGGCGGAGGATGGGCCAGTGCAAATACTGATGCTGAAGGGAATTATACGTTGAATCTTGCAAGCGGCGTGTACATGCTCAACGTTCAGGCGGCGTGGGGAGAAAATGGCCAAGCCCAGGTGGATTGGGTCTTCCCTGATGATCGTCCGCTGACCGTTGAATTCCAAGACAACGATTCGGAGGAATCATTTACACAAAACTTCACCGTAACGCGAACAACCTCAACGGTATTCGGTGTCGTCAACAAACCCGATGGAACACGCTATGGGCGCGATCTGTGGATCCGACTCTCCGGAAAAGAAGGCCAGGGATTTGGAGGAAACACGAATGAAGACAGTGAATTCACCATCCCCGCTCTTCCTGGAACCTACCGCGTTGAAGTGAGCAGCTGGGGAACGCGATATTATGGCCCTGAACTCTCCGTAACCGTGGGTGCCGATCAAAACGTAGACATTGGAACGATCACACTTCAAGAGATGACTGCCGTTGTCATCGGTGTGGTTGAGGATCAAAATGGCACACCTCTTGAGGGAATCAGCGTAAATTCCTGGGGTGAAACAGGATTTGGAGAGGCACAAACAGAGAGCGATGGATCATTCACGATGTATGTCCCGTCAGGAAAGCGCGAACTCATGGCCGAAGATCGCGAAAACCGAAGCTACATCTATACCGGCGAACCCATTCGGTATACCGCAACCGACAACTCAACCACAGATGTCGGAACGATCACACTTCAAGCCTCGAATGCTCGCCTTTTCTGCACAGCAGTTGACACTGACGGAAACCGTTTAGATTCTCTGAATGGATGGGTTGGTCTTTTTGTCACGGACGGCCCACCGATGAGCGGTGGAGAATTGTCCCGAGGCACCTGCGGAACCCAAGGGATTTCAATTGTGGCAGGAACCTATGGAGTTGATGTGTGGATGGATGACCGAACGCAGTATTCCATGACTGAACGCGTCTCCTTTACGGTTGCCGAAAACGAGAGCGCGAATGTTGACCTTGTCTTTGCGGCAAATGACGCGCGACTCTTTGGTCGCATTGTTGACGAAAACGGTGACGCAATCACCGGCGTCGACATGTTCGTCTTTGCCGACAGTCACGAAAAAGGCTTGTTCTACGAAGGATTCGTGGATCCATCGAACGGGACGTATGAGATTTCGATGCTCGGTGGAAATGCCGTGACGCTTGGGGTCTTTGTGCCAAAATTCGCGGAAAGCGAAGACCCTGGCGCCCCCCGCTTCTTGAATGGCCCATCTGGCGGCGAACCGATTACGGTGCCTTCTGACAGTGAAGTTGAAGAAGATATTGTGGTGAAAACGGCTGATGCATCTCTTGTCGGCCAAGTGCTTGACCCAGATGGCAATGCTGTCTCTCACGGATTTATCTGGTGCTCAAGTATTACGCCTGAACAGTTTCTTGACGAAGGCTTTGATGAAGGAGAAATTTTCTCCGGAGCTGAAACAAGCCAAGACGGAACGTTCGATGTTCCTCTCACCTCAACGTCAAGCTGGAACTGCGGAACAGGCCGGACCAACGAGTGGCTTTCAGCCGACATGTTCTCATTTTCGCCCGCATCTGGCGAAGCGGTGGAACATGACTTTCAATTCAACCAAGCCGATGGAACAATCCATGGCAGCGTTACATTTGAAGATGGGAGCACACCTGATAGAGCATGGGTTGTGGCATTTACGCCGGATGGAAAATTCACCGAAACCGAAGCAATTGACGGATCCTATACCCTGCCCGTTTCTGGCGACACCACATGGATGATCATCGGTGAAACTGATGTCGAGGGAGAACTCTATCGCTCATCCGAACAAGAAGTTGCGGTCGGAGATACCCCAGATGAAACGGTCAATCTCGTCCTTGTTCCGTTCGCCGATATCCCACCGGCCTACTCCACGACCTTCGACTTCACCCAGCCATTAACCGTGACACTCGAGGATGGATTCTCGCTCACGCTCGAAGCCAATGCAGCGGGGACCGAAGGAAACGGAACCCTGACCATCACGCCGGCAAGCGGAATGGCGCGAACCAACGTCACCCAACCGGTGTGGTACGGATATAACATCATCATCACGAACACGAGCGACGGCACACCCGTCACCGAGCTTGCCTCTGCTGCACAGATTACCATGCCGTATACCGACAAAATCCTTGCGCAACAGGGATTCTCGGAGAGCGATCTCACGGGGATGACCTACGATCCTGCGCTCGGTTCATGGAATGGCGCCGACTCTGTGCAAATTGATACGGTGAATAAAGTCATCTTGATTACCATTTCCCACCTCTCGTCCTTTTCAGTCATGTCTAATGGTGGAACAACGTCAACAAGCACGGGCACAACGGCAGATCATAACCTGTATTTGACTGGCCGCACAACCGCTGGCCCAAATGTACGCGTTGTTGATGAGACAGGCGAACAAATCGAAACATTCATGGCGTACTCACCGACTCTGCGCGGCACATGGAAAGCGGTTGGCGGAGATGTGGATGGCGATGGCCTGCGTGATGTCATGACTGCGGCAGGAACCAGCCACGGATCACACGTTCGCGCGTTCATGGGCGATGGAACGCTTATTGACGACTTCTTTGCCTATGATGCCGGTTTTC
>JACPGL010000045.1 GCA_016182525.1 Candidatus Kerfeldbacteria bacterium
AGGGTTGAGAGGATGCTGC
The DNA here is from genome assembly GCA_016182525.1 of Candidatus Kerfeldbacteria bacterium. Lineage (GTDB taxonomy): Bacteria > Patescibacteriota > Patescibacteriia > JACPL01 > JACPL01 > JACPGL01. The sequence goes on from JACPGL010000045.1 coordinate 20, forward strand.
GGAGGGATCCCGAGAGCAGCGAGCGGCCATGGTGTCCCGCACTGAGATCCTTCGACAATGGTTCGACAAGCTCACCATGACATTGCTCAAGGACTGACAGTGCGGGACGAGCGAGCGCGAGGCAAAGCGCGGCCGGCTCGGAGGGCCGGCCGACGCGGCCCGAAGCAGCGCCTCACAACCCTTTCACTACACATCTAAAATTGCTGTAAAAAGCGAATATCGCCGCCAAGAAAATGCCGGATGTCGTCGATGCCATAGCGCATCATGGCGAGCCGCTCCAGCCCCATGCCGAATGCGAACCCGGTGTACGTGCCTCTTGGATACCCAACCGCCTTGAACACGTTTGGATGAATCATCCCGCACCCAAGCATCTCTACCCATCCACTGCGCTTGCATACCGAACAGCCACGGCCATTGCAATTCACGCAAGCGAAGTCGAGTTCAAATCCCGGTTCAACGAACGGAAAATAACTGGGCCGCAACCGAACCGTGACCTGCTTTTGAAACACGCCGGAAAGCATGGCCTGCAACGTATGGACAAGATTGGCGATCGAGATGTGTTCATCCACGACAAATCCTTCAACTTGGTGAAACGAATGTTGATGCGATGCGTCCGTGGCTTCATTCCGGAATACTCGGCCAATGACAACGGCGCGGATCGGAGGCGTGTACGTTTCCATCACCCGAATCTGCATGTTCGATGTGTGCGTACGCATCACTCGGCGACCTTTTTCGCCCGCATCCCCTTTGACAAAAAACGTATCTTGAATGTCGCGCGCCGGATGCGTTGACGGAATGTTCAGCGCTTCAAAGTTATGCCATTCGTCTTCAAGCTCAACCCCTTCAACCACGCTGAAATTCAAGGAACGAAAAATATCCGCAACCTCACTCTGCATCGTGGTCAAAGGATGTTCGTGTCCGGTCGAAAATGTCGCGCCGGGGAGCGTCACATCGAACGCCGCATGCTCATTCCTCTTGCCCGTCACATTCCTGCGAGCTTTTTCAAAGGCATCGGTGAGCTCGCGTTTTGCGCGATTCGCCATCTCGCCTAAAAACGGTTTTTCCTGTTCGGCCGCGGATTTCAACTCTTTCATTAAATCCGCAAGCTTGCCTTTGCGACCAAGATATTCGGTGCGAACATGCTCCCACGTTTTTTCGTCTTTCAAAAACGCGAGTTCGGCTTCCGCATCTTTTTTAAGTTGTTCAAATTGGTCTTTGAGAGTCATGTGGGTTTACGTTTGACGGTCTCTTTGGACACGAAAAAAAATTCAAAGATCGTGAGGCCAGCGACAAGAAAGAGGATATTATACCACGTCAGGAACCGCTGACCTTGGAGCAAAAGCGCCGCGACAAGCAAGAGCGAGAAGAGCATGGATTGACGGATGCTCACGCGGATGTGTCGGAATGGGATGGTTTTGGATTGCGTGAGGTAGCGGATGAGGAATCCGAGCAAACCGAATGTGCCGACAAGCGCGAAAAACAGGCTGATGTAGAACGCGAAATGGCCAATGAAGCCAGATGTGTCTGGATCAATTTGAGAGAGCACTAAAAACCACGTGGCCCAGCAGACCACGGTGGCAAGGATCATGAAAACAACGAAGGTTTTGAGCTTCATGGATGGGGATGTTCAAACTTTACTGTACCACATTTTGCGGAAAAGGACAATAGGAAAGACGCGAAGGATCGCGTGAGATCCTTCGGCCTATGGCCTCAGGATGACAGTTCAGTGACTCATGAAAGCGTAATGGGTCTGCCGCCGAATGCGCTTTTGAAGCGAAACGGCAGAATTTCGAGACGGAATTGTTGAACAAATTTTGAGGTTTATCTGGAAGATAAGCCGAAAAATTTTGAAACGATTCCGGACCCGTATACATCAAGCCGACTACTTCAATGCCGTCCCGCTCACAAACCCAACAGCCCATAGCACAAGCGCGCCAATCACAGTGGCCTGAAACGACTCCACCGTAAACCCGGGCAAAAGCGACGCGACCGCCGAAAACACCACAATATTCACAATAAAGAGCGAAAGTCCAAGCGTCACGATCGTGATCGGGAGCGTCAAGATGGCAAAGATCGGACGAATCACCGCGTTTAACACGCCCATAATCGCCGCGGCAATGAGTGCTGTCCAAAAACTGTCCACTCGGACGCCCGGTAACCAATACGCAATCGCAAGCAACGCAAGCGCGTTAACAAGAAGTCGAAAAAGAAGCATATGAAAAAGTGACGTGTAAGCATGACAATTATATCACGCTCAAGGGCTTTTGACGAGCGCGACAAGCTTTTCAATCGTCGGTTCAATATCTTTCTCATCACGAATCTCGAGGTACCAATCGGCCTCATCAAGCCACGGCTCTTCAAACCACAAAAGCTCTTGCCGCTTCAGCAATTCCACAAAATCTCTCGACTGATTCAAAAAGTATGTAGGCTTCGTGGATGCGCGCACTCGTTCAAGAAGCGTCTCATTTGGGATATTCAAATACACGAGTGCCACTCGCGCCTGCCGTTCATGACTTTCCTGAATCAGAAACTCACGTACATTCCGCTGAAGGTTTGTAGAACTTAAAATGACACTGAATCCTCTTTCGAGCGCAGTAATGAAAACCTCATTCAACAAACGGTGCTTAAGCAATGGATTTTTGAGATCGCGGCCATCCCGATTCTTTTCTACTATCCAAATGAGCGGAAAATTTTGGAGAATGAAGACATGAATCGGATCGCCCTCGAGATGAATGAATTCCGGGAGTTTCCTTATGAGTTTCAGCGCAAATGCGGTTTTCCCAGAATGCGTTTTGCCAACCATCATGATCACGAATTTTTCTGGTTTATTCATTCTACACCTCTTCGTTTGAAATGTTTGAGCTACATCCTCCGCGCTTTACTAAACTCGCAAATGGTGTTGTAATCGCATCGCGCACATACTTGCGGACTCGGCGTTGCCTGAAAATCGCTTGACTGAATCCGTTGAATTGTTTCAAGAAGTTGGTCTTTCACTTTTGCGAGCCTTTTCTCGTCAGGTTCAACGCTCACCGCTGTGTTACCTTCAAGATACAGATAACTCAATCGTCGAACATCTTCGCCGAGCGTTTCACGAGCGGCAAGAGCATAAATGAACAGCTGCTCAAAGTCCGCCGTGCGTTCGGTCTTTGCCCTGCCGGTTTTGTAATCCATGATTTCAACGCCGCCGTCACAAGGATCAATACGATCAATAAATCCTTTCACGGTATACTCCCCTACCCTCAGATGAAATCCCTTTTCAAGATATTTGGGCAATGGAAACTCGCCGTTATGCGACTCGTACCATGCTTTCAGGTACTCCGCGCCCTTTTTCTTGTGCTCCTCTTTTTCCTTTTTCGAACGATACCAATCATCAATCCATTTTTCAGTATAGATTGCCAACAGTTCATCGAGCGACGACGGTTGAATGGTATTCGCCGCCTTCGCGTTCGCGGCAAAAAGCGCTTGTTGCGGCGAAACAGAACGTTCGCGAATGCGCCTTAAAAATTCGTACAACGTTTTGTGAATCGTGTTTCCAAAACTGAACGAGGCTTTGCCCGGAACCGGAATATGCAGGATGTGCGCAAAGCGGTATTGATACGGGCACGTGCGAAACGAACTGATCTGCGAGTAGCTGAATGTTTTCGGCATGGGGAGCGGTTGTGTTTTCTTTGCAGGCGGCGAGGGCGCTGCTTCGGCCTCAAAAAAAACGTTGCCATGAGGACGCGGGTTTGCACGCACGTCTTTCGCTAATCCCGCTTCCATTAAAAACCGAGATAACTTTTTTTTACGCGCGCCTCCATAGTCTTCTGCCGAGGTAAAAAACACACCGCATTTTGCGCGCGTCACGGCAACGTAGAACAAGCGGCGCTCTTCTTGGAGGTGCACGTCGCCCTCGGGAACAATTTCGCGAACAAGCCCCTCGGGAATATCAATCGGATCTTTGCGCTCAATCGAAGGGAATCGCTTATCTACGCAGTTTACAAGAAACACAAACGGAAACTCCAACCCCTTTGCCCCGTGAATCGTCAACACTTTCACCGATTCCGGGCCGTGATCCAGCGGAACTGTTGAGCCCGTATCCCCCGACTCTTGCGCAAGATTCACCTCTTCAACCAAACCTTTCACGTTCGGCTGGTCGCTGGATCGCTCATAATTCGTGACCACGCGCATAAATTGTTCAAGATGGGAAATCTGTTCGCGCGCATCTTGTTCGTGCTCGCGAGAAAATTCATTCAGATATTCAAGGTATCCCGACTCTTGCAGAAATTGCAAGATGAGCGCACTCGGGCGCGCGTCCCGCGTGCGTGCGAGGAATCGATCCACAAGCGCAAGCAGAGTTTCGATGTGGCGATGCGTTTTTTCGGCGACATTTGTGATTGCGCGATGCGCAAGAAGCGCTTCATACACAGATACAGCTTTTCGATTCGCGGCTGCAATGATTGAATGGATATCAAGGGGCGAGATGTTCCACATTGGGAGCCCAAGCACACGGAACAACGCGCGCGATTCGTGATAATTGTCGAGCAGGCGCAAAAAGGCCAGCACATCGAGAATGATCGGCTTCGAAAACAACCCGCGCGATGCAAGAAACTCGTATGGAATCTCGGCTCGCTCAAGCGCCTGAAGAAACGGATCTGCGTGATCATTCGCTCGCACAAGAATAGCAAAATCATTCCACGATCGATCCTCTGTTTTGAGTTCAAGAATTTTTTGGATCACGCCTCGCGCTTCATCAGCCGAGGTTTCGAAATGAAGATGCGCGATCTCGCCGACGCTGATCCGCGTATTCGCTTTCAACTTTTTACTGATCACCGTTTCCAGTC
>JACPGL010000001.1:0-33597 GCA_016182525.1 Candidatus Kerfeldbacteria bacterium
GAGGCACTCTCCACATTCTCGAACGCTACGTTCGAAACCAAGGCCAGCAGCCCGATGAGGCTCAACTCCGACTCCTGTAGAGCTTCAGGAGTCATGTCCTTCATCTGATACCCTGCGCTCTTGGCGCAGGGTCATTCATTTATTTTCTACTGCTTGTTTTATCGTTTCAGAAAGTGCAAGATAGATTTTCCCCATCCTCTCTATTTTTGTATCAGCATCATTGAGTTCAATTTCTCTGAATTCTGGAACATCAACGATATGCCAATTATCAGAAATCAGTGACTTCAAGCGAAATAAACCATCTCTACGCTGTCCCATTAAAAACGGAGTTATGATTTTTTGATATTTGTTTACAGCCATGTTTTTGGATCCATTGTGTAACCCAGCAAACCCATTATTTCCTTAACTTCTTTTCTTTCCCCAAGAGCAAGTATTTCTCCTTCTCTTTTTTGCCAACGATAGGGTTTTGGTTTTTCAATTGCCATAACCAGAGGTAAATCATTCGGTGTTTCCATATTTTTCAAACCTAAGTATTCTAGGATTATTTTTGTGATCTGCGATGGATTGGAAATAAAATCTTCAAAATGTACCCGTAGACAAGATATTTTACTGTCGAGAATTGTTTTGTGTGCCGAAATCCACTGATTAGCACACACATCAACTAAATTTGTCCCTGTAAAATTTCTCCAGTTGGGAGGGAGATCAAATTTCCACCATTTTTTTCCAAACTCTAAAAAATCAGAATATCCCTTAATTGCAAGAGTTATTTTTGCTTTTTCCATATCATGAGCAAAAAATCCTATTGGAGACAACCACCCGTCTATAAGTCCATTCACTGTTTGAGCGTATCCTCGCGTTAGATGTATGTATTTTATTTCTGCATTTGGAAAAAGTTGCTCATACATTCCTATACGATAACAATCTTGTGGTGTCTTAAAAATTAAAACTTTATTGTTTGCATCCTCAACAGTAAATGTCCTTTTATACAAAGACGGCGATACAAATGGAGGTTCTTCAATCTTGGATAATTCATTAAAAGGCGGAGTACAGGATGCACTCGAATAATTATCGTAATAATTAATTCGCCAAGGTTCGTCTTTAAAAACATTGTTGAGAATAATTTTATGGATTTCCGCTTCTTCTTTAATGCTTTCATCTGTAATTCTCAACAATGATTTGTCTAGGAATCGAAGTAGCTTCTGATAATTTTGGTCGTCAGAAAATAAATTTGGGAAATGGATCAAAAATCTTTTTCTCCAGCGAGTTTTTATTGTATTTACATCACATAACTGTGACGAGGGCACACCCAAGTCATCAAAAATATTGTCGAGAAGAATATCTTTATTGACCAGTTCGGTCAGAGCATCACTGTCTGATCCAAAGGCAAATCCATTTTGGGATAAAGTAAGAAAGGGCTCTGTCTCACTACTCAAGGATGCAACATCGGAATGTTGCTCAAGAATTTTTTTGATAAGACTTGAACCGGAACGAGAGCTTGTCAGTACGACAGCAACATATTTAACATTACGACTTAATTCTATGTCGCTTTTTTGAATGTCTCGTTTTGCATTAATTTGTGGTAATAAATCCATAGAGTAAGGGCGAATCAACTCTTTCTGTCATTTTATCATTTTTCTGATCTCTTTTGAAGCCCTTCGCCGAAAAAAATCCGAAAGTGAAGCCCGCGCAAATCAGAAAAGCAAGGAACATTTTTCTTTCGGGGTTGCCGAGCGGAGCGAGGCAGTGGCGGGGCTTTCGTTCATCACGAATTTTTGATAAAGTAAGTTCGAGCGCAGTCGTAAAGACACTCCAAGACAAGATCCGCTCTTGTGAACCGAGAACGGATCTTGTCTTGGAGCCAATAGTCGGATTCGAACCGACGACCTTTCCCTTACGAAGGGACTGCTCTACCAGCTGAGCTATATTGGCGTTCTTGACATTGAAGAGAAAAAGAGGTACACCAAAAGAGTCAGACGCCGCTCTAGAATATCGTTTTTGTGAGATTTCGTCAATGATTCACGAAGAGCCACAGGACATCACAGAGAATGCAAAACCCTTTTTGCTTAAAGGCACGAACGGAAAGGGAGTGTTGCTGACCCACGGATTTACCGGCAGCCCGGCGGATCTGCGAGAATTTGGTGAATACCTCAACGCGAAAGGGTACACGGTGAAGGGCGTGCGCTTACCAGGTCACGGAACAACGCCTGAACACCTTGCGAATGTCCGCTACGATGACTGGAAAAAAGCGATGAACGACGCGCTTGATGAATTACTCGGGCACACCTCGACGGTCTACGCGCTTGGCAATTCATTTGGCGGCAACTTAACGTATCATCTTGCGCGCGAACGGCCGGGCGCCATCCAACGCATCATCACCATCGGCTCACCGGTCTGGATCAGTCGTCATCATGTGAATTTGGTGCTCTTGCCGTTTGTCAAACGGTTCAGACGATTTGTGAAGAAACGTTGGGTCAGCCTGACGCAACAAACGAAGGATCAACTTATTGAAAGCGGCACGTATCTCACGATTCCGCTTCCTGCCTTGCATGAGATGCTTAAGTTCATTACCACATTTACGCGGCGGGAATTGCCGAGCGTGACCACTCCTGCCCTTGTGATGCACTCAAACCGCGATATTGTGGTTGCGAAACGAAGCGCAAATTTTATTTTCAATCGACTCGGCAGCACGATGAAAGAATTGCGCTGGATTCCGAACTCCTACCACAATCCATTCGTCGATGCGGCGGATGAGTCCTTTTTTGCCCAACTTGAGCGCTTCTTTCGAAAAGACGTGTACTAGGATTGCGTTCTCCCTCCTCTTCGGATATACTGGGAAGGATGGAAAAAGCGTCCACACCAACCTCCGCATCCCCCCACGTCATTCTTCTTGTCGAAGATGAGCGGATTCTGTTGAATTTGTATACCACAACGCTTGAACGCGCCGGCTATACCGTACGCACTGCCGAGAATGTTGCGCAAGCATTGGAGGCGGTGAAAGACGCGACTCCTGACTTGATTCTTCTCGATCTTTTAATCCCCAACAAAACGATCGACCCGCTTGATTTTCATAAACGAGGCGGATTTTTGTTCTTTCGTAAGATTCGGGGCGACAAGCGTTTTGACGATACTCCTATTATTGTGTTCACGAATCTGGATAGTCCGGATGATCGGAAGCAAGCAAAAGAATTCAGAGCTCGCGATTTTATTGTGAAGGCGAATTACTCTCCGAAAGATATTATCGCGATTGTTGAAAAAGAATTGCAGTAAGAGAAGGTGAGGGGATCAGCGTAAGCTGTTTTTTTGCGGGCGTCGTATAATGGTTATTATACGTGCTTCCCAAGCATGAGACGGCGGTTCGATTCCGCTCGCCCGCTCAATTGTCGGAGGAGGAAACCCTATGGAGGGGTTTCCTCCTCCGATGACCTCTTCCTTCCAATGTGGCTTCGGGCACAGGCAAAGCCTGATGCCCTCGGCAATACAATGGCTCGGGACGCAGGCGAAGCCTGACGTCCCTCGCAAGAAGATAACAAATTTTAGTCTATGAAATATCGACTTATCTTTGTAATCATGATTGGCGTACTCCTTCCTGTTGTGAATCCGGCGAGGGCGCAAGAGAAAACGATTGTTGCCCTGACAGGTGAAAATCTGGAATCAGGAGTGACTGCCACGACTGACGATGGAACATTCTCGGTTCGTTTTTCACCGAAGGTGATTCAAAAAGCGGGGAGTATTTCTCTCCGACGTCTCACGGAGGTGCAGTTCCCTGACAAGCCGGGAGCGACACGTGTGGGCGACTATTACCACTATTCAGTGAACGTCGAAGGAGTCGGGATGTTGAAGCGTCCACTCTTTATCACCACAACATTTGAAGGAAATCCCTATAATCTTGTCCGCTTGCACTATTACAATAAAACGCTTCAGGAGTGGAAACCGCTGCCATCCCGAGTGAATCTCGAAGAGCATACAGTAGTGTCAACATCTCCGTTTCCGACCGTCACACTTGCGGCGTTTGAAGAGTCGGCGCTCCGGATTGATTTTTCAAAACAGGATTTTACGAAGGATGTGTCCCTTGAGAGCCCGGATGGGAACTTTGCGCTTGGGTTTCCGGCAGGCGCGCTGGACACGAGCGCGCGAGTGGTGTTGAAGCGGTTTGATCTTCTCGATGATGACACGACGATTCCGAAAAATGCGAAAATGGTCAGCCCTGCAATCTATGAATTTGGTCTTCGGTCGGACGAACCCCTTACGCTGAACGGTTTGTTGCCTGTGCGATTGTCGGTTGAGTCGACAAGCGCCTCTTCGAAGTCGATGTATGTTTTGGATAAGCGTTCAGACACATGGCGAAAAATCACTTCAAAGTATGATGCGAATACAGGAGTTGTTACTGCGCACGTCCCGTTTCTCTATGCGCCGCTTGCTGTTTTTGAAGAGCAGACAAGCTTTGAAGGTACGGCATCGTGGTATCGCGGAAATGCACAGGATGATGCAGCGACGAATCTTTTTCCTCTTGGCACAAAAGTGAAAGTGACGAATCTTGATACAGGTGCATCAACAATCGTCAATATCGTTTCCACATGGGCTGGCACCTCTCGCCACATTATTGATTTGACGTTTTCCGCCTTTTCCACAATCGCAAGTCCGTGGAAAGGTGTTGCTCGCGTGCGCGTCGAGCACATTGAGTGAGCGTGATCGAGCAGAGCGGGGGATTTTGTGATATAATCAAGGTTGTAGAAATTCGTCATTGCGAGCGAAGCGAAGCAATCTATCCGCATGATTAAGTTAAAAAATGTTTGGAAAACGTATTCAGGAAATGTCCACGCCCTCAAACGGGTAACGCTTCATATTAAACCCGGTGAATTTGTCTCGCTTGTCGGCCAAAGCGGCACGGGCAAGACGACGCTCGCGAAAATCATTATAGCGGAAGAGCGAGCGACGCAAGGCCGAGTGATTATCGGCGGATGGGATATCACTGACATTAAACGAGGCGATATTCCCGTGCTGCGGCGCCAGATTGGCGTCATTTTTCAGGATTTTAAGCTCTTGCCGCGCAAAACCGTTTTTGAAAATGTCGCGTTTGCGCTTGCCGTTGCCGGAGCGGAACAAAAGAAAATCACAACGATTGTGCCGCAAGTGTTGCGTATTGTCGGCTTAGAGAAAAAATCTGCGCGCTATCCAGACGAGTTATCTGGTGGTGAGCAACAGCGCGTCTCCATTGCGCGTTCCCTTGTTCATCGCCCAAAGATTCTCATTGCCGACGAACCGACCGGGAACCTCGATGCCATCAACGTGCAAGGCATTACCGAGCTTCTGCTCAAAATCAATTCCTTTGGAACAACCATTGTGCTTGTGACACATAATCCTGATGTCGTGAATGGACTCAAAAAGCGCGTGGTGACGCTTGACCACGGCGAAGTGGTTTCTGATCAACAGATAGGCCGCTACATGATATGATTTTTGTCTCCTTCTATCGCGCGTCAACATTTGCACTACAAAATTTTTGGAGAAACTTGTGGTTGTCGCTTGTGACGATTCTCATCCTCACGCTCACGCTGTACTCCATCAGTATTGTGTTAACGCTGAACTACGTCACCGATCAGGCGATTCGCATTGTCAAAGAAAAGGTGGATGTGGATATCTTTTTTGATCTTGGCGTGCCTGAAAAACAGATTATCGAGGCGCAAACGTTTTTGAAGAACATGAGCGAAGTGAAAGAGGTGCAGTATATTTCGGCCGATCAAGCACTTGAAAATTTTCGCACCGAGCATGCGGATGATGCCGATATTCAAGCTGCGCTTGCCGAGCTCGATGAGAATCCATTGCAAGATTCATTGATTGTCAAAGCGCATCAAGTCGAAAGTTATACCACGATCCTTTCACGGCTCGATCAATCCGAATTTGCCGAGATCATCGAAAGCAAAGATTTTGACGATAGCCAAGAAGTGATTGATACCATTTCGAGTGCATCGAACACCATTACGCGTGCAGGGTATGTTCTCTCTGGTATTTTCATTTTCATTGCTGTTGTGGTGGTGTTTAACACGGTGCGCCTCGCGATTTATGCGCAGAGCAAGGAAATTGGCATTATGCGACTGGTCGGCGCGACAAATTGGTTTATCCGCTCACCGTTTTTGCTTGAAGCGATTTTGTATGGCTGTATTGCCGCGCTTATTGTTCTTGGGCTGCTTTTCTTTTCGGTGCAAACGGCCGCACCCTATCTCAACAATTTTTTCGCGGGGTACGAGTTTGATCTCATGGCATTTTTCCGGGCGCAATATCTTACCGTGTTCCTTGCTGAACTTGCCATCGCGGTATTGTTGAGCATTGTTTCCTCAATGATCGCGATCGGCCGGTACCTCCGCGCATAGTACCAACATGATTTTTCCCGGAGGCTGTTTTTTGTTTTCCAGAAGCCATAAAAATAGCTAATATAAGCGGCTTGTGGATATCTCCTCTTGACGATTTCCGGCTTCATGATATGATCTTGATCAACCCTATGTAATCAAACCTCACAAACTTTAAGCTTCTCATCAAGCTTATTTTTTATGGCTCAATCCACTGTTTTTTCACCAGTTGAAAAAAGACCGTTAGAGAAAAAATACCTTCTCCCATCCGATCACGTCGAACCGTTGAGTTTGTCGAGATATCTTCCTTCGGATACGGCATACTTCTATGGATTTCCGTCAGGAGAAGATTCAAATTTCTTTAATGCCGTTCCCGCGTGGATTGAGGAGCTTGTCGCTGGGCGTATTTTGACGTGTGCAGGTCCGTCAGTCCGAGCAGTCGAATTTGCCGCATCGATGTTTCCGGAGATTTGGAACTTTTTGAAAAATGAACTTGGTGTGTCGGTTATTCCGCGTGAACACACCCTGACTTTTCCAGAAGAGATCAATGCGGATCTTTCTGGAAGTAAGCGGAACACTGCAATTCGAAGTGCACTGCAAAAGATGCTCGAAACTCGATCGCTTGTCATGGCGCAACCATACCTTGAGCCAGAGACCGAGAATCTGTATCACATCCCTCCACAACTCACGAACTATTTGAATGACAAGATGAATCTTGCGAGTTATATTCCAACACAATATCTCCCAAAGATCGAACGTACGTACGCGAACGGGCTAGAATTTTCTCAAGATGTTTATGCGTTTGCATTGCCTTGTGTCGTCAAAGTGTCATCTTCAAGCTCGGGTGATGGAGTCCGAATTTGCCAAACACAACAGGATCTTCAAGATGCGAAAAGAGATTTTCAATGTATCCACGGTCGGATTCTCATTGAGGAGTTCATCCCAGCCCCTTTGAATATCTGTGTTCAATTTGGAATTCCATGGGATGCACATATGTCAATCGAGGTGATTGGTTATCACCAGCAGTTGACATCGACGAAAGGTGAATTTCTCGGTGGGATCGTTCGTCCATCACTTCCTGCACCGTCATTCGATCAGATTTCATCTCTGTTACTGAACACGATTCTTCCTCGTGTCCGAGAGATGGGGTGGTATGGTGTCGGTGGACTTGATGTCCTCATTGCTCGCGATGGGAGGTTTTACTTCATTGACCCGAACTTTCGGATGAATGCGACAACGGCCTATCTTTTTCATGTCAAGAACGGAAAAATTCGAACTCCTGTGCTCAGCTTCATTGGCTTGTACAAGGGAACGTTTGACGAATTTCGAAAAGTGATCGCGCCGATTGCAACAGAAGGGAGTGCGCAGCAGCGAATCTCCATTGTTTCCCTTACAAAAAATGGCGTGTTTCGATTTCACGCCGGGCTTCTCTTCAACGGGGAAAACGAGCAAGACCTCTCGGAGAGTGCGAAGCATCTCTTGGATTTGGGTATCTCCTCGCGCGCCTTAGAGAAAGTCTGCGATGAGAGCGTGTAGAATTCTCTAACGGATCTTAAACGTGAATTTGAGGATCTCTAGAGCGGCATCTCGGCCTTTTCCTTTTGCGGGAAAAATATGAAAACCAACCCCGGCAGAACTGTTCGTTTCCAGAATGATACAATTCTTTCGTGAAATATCGGGGGAAGTCCACTCTTTGCATTGAAGGTCGACGCCTGCTACCGTAACCTGAATGAGCTGCGCTGCCTTTATAGCAAGTTTTTTGATATTCGGGTGAACTTCGTCCGTAATATCAGTCGTTTGCCCTCCTGTACTCACATTTGAATTCCAACGTAACGTGATCTTTTTGCCTTTCTTGGGGATAGAGGATAATTGCAGGTTTTGGCTGCGCACGCAACGACGAAGCTCTCTGTCAATGGGTATAGGGCATAAGGGAAGGTCATACTTTTCATATGACGAATCCCATTCGTTGTTGTATCGTTGGATGAGTTGTTGGATCGTCGAGCGGCCATCACCAATCACATAGGCGGGTTCACGATAGATGACAGATACAACTTTTTCCCCAATGACGAGTAATCGAATGTCTTTCCGGTTTTCAATGAATTCCTCAACAAGGACACGAGGGAAAGAGTGCTTCTTCTTTATGAGATACTCAAAGGCCTTTTTGACAGCCTTCTGGAACTCGTCCCATGTTCGGATGTTCATTGTTGCACCATTCCCATGGGATGCGTTAAAAGGTTTGACGGCGAGGGGAAAATGAAGACGAGACGTTTGAATCCTTTTCCATTCAGAGGGATTGAAGAGAACAATCGTGCGGGGAACAGGGATCCCATGTCTTTCAGCATACCCTCGAACAGCATATTTATCATCGGCAAGCTGACCTGCGACAAAGTCATAGCAGGGGAGATCGCTGCCCCGAAAAAAGAGTTCCTTTTTCCCATGTTTGATTTTTACGAAGCGATCCGGTAGAAAGGTAATACTCATCCCGAGTCGCTTTGCTGCTCGACAGAGAAGAGAACCGGTCATGCTTAAATCTCGAACTCGATAGCGCTCAACTGATTCTCGCGTGAGCTTCATAGGGAGAAATAATATTCAAGAGTCTTCTTAATTAGCTGGGGCGGTAGGATTCGAACCTACGAATGACGGTGCCAAAGACCGTTGCCTTACCGCTTGGCTACGCCCCAAAGTTCTTTCCGGCGCGACGCGCGTGGAAAGTCTATCGAAAATTTTGGTTCTGGTCAAGCCTTGCGCGCGCACGTTTTGCAAATTCCGTAGAATTCCAAGGCATGCGTGGTGATGGTCGCAAACTCCTTGCTTTTGCGCAACAGATCCGTCTTGAACGCTTCATCCCCATGCCCGTCTACATCCTCCACCTTGCCGCATGACGTGCAAATGATATGGTGGTGATCGTCCTCATCGGTGAGTTCGTAATGGGCATGCTCGTGTTGCAAGTCCACACGGCGCAAGACTCCTGCGGCGATAAACGCTTCGACAATCCGATAGACGGTTGCTTGGTTGACGGAACCGCGTTTCGTTTTTTCAAGTACGCCATGAATCGAGAGCGGTTTGTGCGTGGCGAGAAAAATTTCAAGCACAAGACGCCGCGTGTCCGTCACCTTGAATCCCGCATTTTTCAAAAGTGATTCTGGTGTCGTCGTGCGTTTCATGTATACACTCGGATAAGTTGCGTGAGGATGGTAAAGAATGCGAATACCAAAAAGACATATCCAAGATGGACTTGCACAGTGCGAGCATGGAGGCGAGTGATCATGGCATAGCGAATAAATGGTAGGGCGAAGAGCAGCCATGTGGTGAATCCAAAAACATACGGCCGCCAAATCCCCGTTTTCGTAAAGAGGTAATCAAATCCAAGTCCGAAGATGTACAAGAGAAGGAACGCCCTGAATTCCGGATGAAAGAGAATGGCCGCTTTTCCTCTGCGGCGTTCCGACGGGCGTTTGGCGATTTCGCGTTCTCCAAACGCCGGGAACCAGATTTTGCCGAGAAGATAGGATGCAATCGCTCCATACAGAGCGTGAACGGCGATATAGTTCAAAAAATCCATGAGAGGTGCATAAACAATAAGGTATCCTTATTGTACCGGATTTTTGGAATCATTGCCACCGAATCGACGATTGCGGCGCGCAAATTCTTTGAGCGCTTCATCAAGATCGTGTTCGCTGAACGCCGGCCACATGCGCTTCGGGAAAAGATATTCAGCGTACGTTGCTTGCCAAAGCAAAAATCCAGACGTGCGCAATTCGCCGGATGTGCGCACCACAAAATCCACATCAGGCAAGTCAGGCGAATAGATGTATTTTTGCAAAAGATCTTTCGTCACCATGCGAACTTGCGGCCGAATCTCAAGAATTTTTTTCACCATGTCGACCATTTCTTCTTGTCCACCGTAGTTAAAGACAAGATTCAGAATCCCGCGCGCGTTGTTGGCCGTTCGTGCGAGAGCGTGTTCGAACAGCTCTTTGATATCGCGGTCAACGTTGTCGAGCCGACCGGTCACTCGGAGCTGAATGCCTTTTTTCATAAGCTCGTCAACCTCCTTCATCAAAAGCCGCCGCACCATATTCATGAGATAGCGCACTTCGGTTTTCGAGCGCTTCCAGTTCTCCGTAGAAAAAATCCAAAACGACGCCACCGGGATCTCGCGCGCAAAAACCCAATCCGCCACATCTTTCATGCGCTCATATCCCCGTTTATGGCCTTGAAAAGTCGTCAAACCGCGTTCACGCGCCCAGCGGCGATTGCCGTCAACGATAAAGCCAATATGGTGGGGAAGAGTTGGTTTCATCGGGCTCATCATACTATGCTTCGTGACCCCTGTCCACATTTTTGGTATAATTCTCGCATGGCAAAAAAATCATTCATCCCCCCAAGCGTCTTTCTCGTCATTCTTGGAATTGTCGTCCTGACGTCTTTTGCCGTTCGTTTGTTACTGCCTGATGAGGAGGCGTCGCTTTCGCTACCCAAAGCCGAAGACTATCAGGCGCTTTTGAACAATCTCAACGCCGCTGATATTTTTGGCAATGTGAATGTGAACAGCGCTGTGCAAGAATCAGAATCGGTTCTTCTTTCAGTTTCGGTTGCTGATCGGCCGCTGTATTTTGTTTCGGAGACTGAGGATGCGGGAATCGATAATTTTGAAACAACGCTTGCGTCGAAGGATACGATATGGGGAACCATGGCAGATAACACTGTATTTGCAACTCCCTATGCTTTTGGATTGAACGGCGTCATCTATCCGAAATCTCTTACGGATGAGAATGGCACCGTTATTGCAAGTGCGCTTCAAGAATTTGACGTGCGTTCCAAAACCACGCGGGAGCTGACGCGAATTGACCACGCGACGTATACAGAAGAAGGCTATGCTGATCGTATAGACGCGGTGAGTTACGATGCTGAGTCAAAATCCGTTGCTTTCCTTGTGAATCGCGCTGTTGGGAGCGACAAAGCTCACCCGATTATAGATCAGACGGCGCAAGAAGTGTATCTCTATCTCTCAAGGAGTGATGGCCGCGAGCCGTCGACTGTTGAACAAATCGATGTGGCTGATCAGGTCGGAACAGGATGGATCGAAGGAATTGAGTATACACTTGGAACGGTGTTTCTGTTGGTGCGTGATGCGGCCGGGCCTGACCCGTCTGTGATGATTCTGTATTCCGGTGGCACATTTTCACGCGTGGTTCTTCCTGAACCCGGTCGACTTGTTCCTTCATCATCCAGTTCGTCCGCTTTTGTGCAGGGAGCGAATCGTGACGCTCTCTATGAAGTCAAGCCACTGAGCGCAGAGGTGATTGCGCACACGGATCTCACGCCGAATGATCAATGGAAATTCACACCTCTCATGAGCGATGATGGTACGTCAGTGTATATTGCCAAAGAGAAGAGTGATGGATCAGGTGTTGACGGTATCGAGCGCGTTGTGCTCGCCGATCGAACGCGCGAAGATGTTGTGAGTGGCGCGTATCTCCCGCGCGCTGTTCTTGCAAGGGATCATCTCTTGATCGAAAATGCCGGAAGTGAGTCTGGGCGGTTTTCGGTGTATGATCTTGAAGATGACATTCGTACGCCAGTGAATGAGTTGGGAACAATACGATTTTTTGGCCCACGATGAATACAACAGGAAAACTGATCATTGTGCTTTTCGGGTCGGTGCTTTTGGCCACGCCGCTCATTTTGCTTGCAATGCGCGTAAGTGAAGAAAAGGTAACGTCGGAGGAGGTTCTGACGGTGAATAGACTGATAGCGACAGAAATGAATTCTTCCATCAATTCTTCTATAGAAAACGACTCCTCTGTCGGCTCCAAAACGCCTTCTCTCGCTCCGAGCCAGAACGGGCCTTCTCGCTCCGAGCCAGAACTTTCGTCGGTTCGAACGTCAAAGATCTTGCCGGTTGGCGCGACGTCGGCCGACATTGTGTTTGCCTTTGAGGACGCGGATCAAGATATCACGGACATTCTGTTTGAGACTACCGAATTTTTTTACAAGACGGGCAAGACGGATGTGTATAACTCGGATTTTCGCGCGCTCGGTGACATTCCGACACTTGCCTGTGATGATGGCGAACACGGGGAGTGCACCGTGACCGCAACATTTGTTGGCACACTTGGTTGGCGAGATGTGTTCAGCGGCCGTCTGCAACTCCGAGATTCGAAAGGCCAAACATCAAAAGCGGTGCCATTCAATATCACCATCGGCACACAAAATTAATTTCGCACGGCGTTCCGGTCATTGCGAGCGAGCGACAGCTCGCGAAGCAATCCCTCTTAAACAAAAGGGAACCCCAGGGTGCACGCGCTGTCGCAAGCACCCTGGGTTGCTCTTCCTCGAGATGACGCGAAGCGTCAGTCCTCGTGGCCGGGTGCCCTGAAGGTAGCCGGTCGAAAGATCTCGCTATAGACGCCGCGTCACTCGATGACGAACATGTGGACATGAACGGTCTCTCCCTCGGTCTCTCCCTGGCTAGGGACACGCGCCCTGACGGTTGCTGGAAGCTCACCGGCCGTATCTGTCGCGATCATGGTCGCTGGGATCAGCAGGCTTGTCTCCTGGGTGACGAGCACCCATTCGACAAACGACCGAATGTGAAGCGCACCGTATTCCACACGCGCGGGGTACACCCAGCCGGTACTCGCGAGCGGGCGCATCACCCATTGAGTGTGTGTTGGCGAAGCCAGGACGACGAGTTTCCCCATGCCCCGCAGCGGGTTGAGCCGCTGGGAAAGTTCCCCGAACAGCAGGATCGGCGAGTTGGCGAGCAACTCCCCAAGGATGCGATCGCCAAGCACCTCGTCCTCCACAACCTCGGCCGTGATCTCCTCGCCGACGGCTTTTTTGGTGAGCGGGGGTTCTTCGTACGACTTCGTCGGTGCGCGCGCCGAGCAGGCCGCGCATACCGCTGTCACGAGCGCGATGGCGAGGGTTGATCGCATCATCGCTTCACCTCCAGTTTGCCGAGAGCGAATTCTCCCGGGCGATTGCTTTTAGGGTGCAGGATTTTTCAGCTCTTGTCAAACGCTTTTTCCGAGTTTGACGAAACAAGCGGTTTTCGGGTAGAGTAGGGCCACTCTCTCGGGTGGTCCGAGAGCTGTCTCTTGAAAGGTTGGTTCACAATGGCACGACTGCCATTCACACGGATCGGGATTGCCGGAGCCGGAGTCATCGGCTCGGGCAACTTGGCCGGACTGGGCGTGCGTCTTGCCGAACTCGGCGTCACTGCCGAGAGCGGCGGCCGCATCGTCCTATACGACAAGTTCGATGCTGCGATCATTGCGGCGATGGGCAAGGCCCGGGATTCGATCGACTTCAGGATCACGAAGCGCCGGCTCAAGCCCGAGATTCGCGATGTGTTCGGCGACATGGTTCGCCAGACGACAACGCTTGCGGATCTCGCCGAGTGCGACTTGGTGCTCGAGTCGCTGCCGGAGGATCGCGATCTCAAGCGTCAGTTCTACAGCGCGCTTCGCACGCACACCAAGGCGCCCGCGCTCTCAACCACGAGCGCGATTCCGCCGGCACATATCGGCGCGGATGGGCTTGCCCATCCGTTCACGCCCTGCGACCGGCGGTGGTTCATCGAGTTCGCCGGGCCAGCGGCCGCGCGCCTCTGGTTCCAGCGGATGGGATGGACGTGCTACGACGTGAAACCGGAAATCCCGGGCTTCGCAATCGACCCGCTCCTCTCGGCGCTCGTGGTCGAGGCGGTGTGTATGGTCGAAGAAGGTCTCGGCACCGTCGCCGAAGTGAACGACTGGTTCGACCAGCTCTTCGGCGGCTCGGGTCCGTTCAATGTCATGGACATCACGAAGGGCAACCCGCTCGTCGTGAGTGTGCTCACCAGCATGTATCAGCACCTGGAAGCCTGGGAGAATGCCTGGTTTGCGTCGCCGAAGAAGCTCATCGACCAGGGCACCACGCTTTGGCTCGATCCCAAGCGGCCAGCTGCGGCTCTGCCGTCTCCGGATGTCCTCATGGAGATCGAAGACCGCGTCCTCGCGACATTCGCGTGGGCACAGGAGCGGGTGGATCGGGAGGGCATTCTCCGCGGCGGTCTCGGAGCCTGGAACGATCTCACCAGGAGAGCGCTCGGGTTCAAGGCCGGTGTGGGAGATATCCTCAACACGCACGAGCCAGGTCGGATCCAGCGCGCAGCGAGGCGACACAGCGCTGAAGGCATGCACTTCCAACCCTCTCCTCCTGACCATCAGGGTTCGGATCCGTGTTCGTCTGTCGATCCTCGGCGCGCCGTGCTCACCCCGTTCAGGCACGATGTGTCGGTGCGGGAGGAGGGCGGGGTCGCGATCATCACGATCACGCGGCCCGAGCAGATGAACGCCATCCGGCGTCGCACGCTTCTCGAGCTCGCGGAGGTGGTGGCAGGTCTGTCACCTAACCTCGCCGGCGCTGTGTTCACCGGGGAAGGAGGGATCTTGGCTGGCGCCGACGTGGAGCTGTTTGCCAAGATGAAGGCCGAACAGCTGCTCGGGTACATCCTGCTCGGCCAGAGCGTGTTCGCAAGTATCCAGGGTCTGCCGATCCCGACGATCGCGGCCTATGACGGGTTCGCGCTCGGCGGAGGGGCAGAACTCGGCGCGGCCTGCGACGCGCGCATCATGACCCCGTGGTCTATGTTCGGCCAGCCGGAGGTGACCCTCGGGCTCATCCCCGGGTTCGGCGGAACAGTCCGCACGTTCGACTGGGTCAGCGCGGAGAAGGGGCGGTTCTTGCTCGAGACAGGCAAGAAGATCCTCGCCCCCTTGGCGCTCGAGATCGGGTGGGCGACCGTGCTCACTGATGACGACGTGGTGGCCGAGGCCTGCCGCATGCTCCGAGAGCAGCGGGTGCCGAAGACGTCGCTCGCGCCCGACGTCCTCACGTCCGAGGTCGATGACTCCGAGGCGCCGGTCGCCGCCGAACGACCCGAGCTGGGGCTCTCGAGGGCGATCCTGGGGATTCTCTCGCGACACCTCGAGGTGATCAACGGAGTAGGGCGGGAGGATGCCCTTCGCCGCGAACCGTTCGCGGTGATGAAGTGCTATCGGACGAACGACTTCCAGGAGGGCATCCGTGCCTTCCTGGAGAAGCGCAAGCCCGTGTGGCAACACCGGTAGGAGGACCGGTTGGAGGGAACCGGCGTGCCGCATCATGCGGCACGCCGGGATCCTATTTCTCGCGTTTCCGAGAACGCAAGAATATGGTATCATTGCATTGTTGAACTGTTTTCTTTTTTCTATGTTTGATCTCATTATCGTTGGAGGGTCGGCAGCAGGAGCATCGGCGGCGGTGTATGCTGCGCGCGCGCTCATGAATTTTAAAGTTGTCGCCACAGACTTGGGCGGGGAAGTGGCTCTTTCTGGGGAAATTGGCAACTATCCGGGTTTTAACGAAACAAACGGCATTGAACTTTCGCAAAAATTTGCCGATCAGATGAAGTTTAACAAAGTCGATATTGACGAAGGAGTCACCGTGTATGCAATCACCAGAGAGGGGAATGCTTTTCGTATTGTTGGCAAAGATTATTCTGAAAACGAAAAGGTGTACCAAGCCAAAGCTGTACTCTTAACAACCGGCGTGCATCCACGCCACTTGAAAGTTCCGGGCGAAAAAGAGTTGTATCAAAAAGGAGTGTCGTATTGCACAACGTGCGATGGGCCACTCTTTCGCGGGCGCGTCGTTGCCACAATAGGCGGCGGCAATTCGGCATTGGAATCCATACTCATGATGTCGAATCTTGCCAAGAAAGTGTACGCGATCAATATTGATGCAGAATTTCACGGCGAACGCGTATACATAGAGAAATTGAAAACGCTGAAAAACGTGGAAGTGATTTCGAGCGCCGAAACAACGCGCATCCTCGGCGAGGGCAAAGTGACAGGAGTAGAATACAAAGAGAAGGGGAGCGGCGAGAAAAAAAAGATTGAAACCGATGGCGTGTTTGTGCATATCGGCATGATTCCAAACTCGACCATAGTGAAGGATCTTGGCATCTGCGATGAACTTGGATTTGTTGAAGTGGACAAACTCATGCAAACCAAAATCCCCGGATTGTTTGCCGCAGGCGATGTTGCGAACATTCCCTATCAACAGATTTCGATTGCGGCTGGCCAAGGAGTGACGGCATTTCTTACAGCTCAGAATTATTTGAATCAGAGGCAATAGCGACAAGAAGAGGAAAAGATTTCTTTCACGCGTCACCAGAATCGCTCTCCTCCGGCGGGCGAGCGTTCTTCTCCCTCGGCGGTTTCACCTCGGCCTATCGGCCTCGGACCAAGCTGAAACCGCCTGCGGGACGTGCCGCTTAGAAAGAAATCTTCTCCTCTTACTTGCGATGCTCCAAGGATCATGAAAACGCATCATTCTCGACAAAAGAAAATTCGGAGTTTCTGCCGAAAACTCCTTCAGTGGTATAGTGATCATAAACGAGATCTCCCGTGGCGAAAGACGGGTGATCCGTACAGGATTTTGGTGTCGGAGGTGATGCTGCAGCAGACGCAGGTAGATCGTGTCATCCCGAAGTATCAGGAATTTTTGCGTCGGTTCCCGAGCTTCACGGCGCTTACAGCCGCATCCCCGCGTGAGGTGATTTTGGCATGGGCTGGGCTTGGGTATAACCGGCGCGCGTTGAACTTGCACGCCGCAGCGCAAGATGTGGTGAAACGCTTCGGAGGTAAACTCCCGAGCACGCGAGAGGAGTTGCTCTCGCTCAAAGGCGTCGGCTCGTATACGGTCGGCGCGATTTTAGCATTTGCGTTTCATAAAGATGAGACTGCGCTGGATACGAACATCCGCCGCGTGATCCATCGCGTGTTTTTTGGGTCAGAATTTCCGGCTTGGAAAAAGAATGACAAGGAACTCGAATCATTAGCGAAGAAACTCATTCCTCCTGGCCGTGGATATGATTGGAATCATGCACTTATGGATTTTGGCGCGTTGCAGTGCACAGCTCGGAGGCCACTGTGTGAAACGTGTCCTTTGAAAAAGATCTGCAACGCATATCCCAAGATTCTTGAAGACGTGAAACATGGGCGGGTAAAGACCGCGTACGTTGAACCTGGGCCTGCTTCATCTCCAAACATTCCGAACCGCATTTTCCGCGGCCGCGTTGTTGAAGCACTTCGCGTTGCCCCTCGTCACACACTCTCTTTCGATACTCTCGCTCATCAAATCAAAGAAGATTACACCGAAGACGATGAACCCTGGCTCGCAAACCTCCTCACCACTCTTGAAAAAGAAGGCTTTGTTTGTATAAAGAAAGCCAAGGAAGATATTCTCGTCTCTCTTGTCTAAATATGAGCAAAAGAAATTTCTGCGCTACATCACCGACTCCTCAATCCATGTGAGGAAATCTTCGTTCCCATCAATGGGGTTGAGCGCAATGATCGGGCATTCGTCGCTGTGCAATGCTCTCACCTGGTTAATGATTGCTTCTTTGTGTTTCATGAGCGAGAACGCGCCAATGTTCCAATACACTTTCTCCACAATCTCTCCCTTCCACCAATAATGGCTCTTGCCGCTGTAGATCATGGTTCCGGCAACGAGTTTTTTTTCAACAAGAGTTCGGGAGATGCTATTCGCTTCCGCCTCCGATGGTGCGCTGATTCGCACTCTGCAATAGTCGGGCATATGGATACTCTTAAGGTCAAGATTATTCTATGGTATCAAGAATGAAATAAAGATGCAAAGTAAGGAGCTTGACAGTCGCCTGTGAAAAACGTAGGCTTCTTTTGTATGACGAAATCCATTTATCTTGATCACGCCGCAGCGACGCCTCTCGACAAGGATGTACTCAAGGCAATGATGCCGTATCTCGCGCGCGAGTTCGCCAATCCGTCGTCGCTCTACGAAATTGCTCGGAACAATAAAGATGTTTTGACACGGGCCCGTCAAACAATCGCCGACGTGTTGCAATGCAATGCGCCTGAAATTGTGTTTACGGCGAGCGGAACTGAAGCGAATAATCTCGCTCTTTTTGGTATGGCACGCAAACGCGGCAAAGGGCATATTTTGGTTTTGGCGATAGAACATGAGTCGGTGATCAAACCTGCCCGCCAACTCGAGCGCGAAGGATTTCGCGTGACGTATCTGCCTGTTCAAAAAAATGGGATTGTGGATGTGCGTGATGTCGAGTGCGCGATCACACCGGACACCATTCTCATTTCCGTGATGATGGCGAATAACGAAATCGGCACGCTCCAGCCCGTGCAAAAAATCGGCGGAATCGTCAAAAGCATCAATCGAAACCGCGCCCTCACCAACAAACTCCTCCTGCACACTGATGCTTGTCAAGCGATTGGATCAGTGCTGACACACGTCAACAAACTCGGCGTTGACCTCCTCACGCTCAACGGAAGCAAGGTGTATGGGCCAAAGGGTGTTGGGGCGCTGTATGTCCGAAAAGGCATCCAACTCGAACCGGTGATGTATGGCGGCGGGCAAGAACGGGGATTGCGCTCGGGTACCGAAAACGTGGCGGCGATTGCAGGGCTTGCTGCAGCAGTGAAAAAAGCCAATGCGAAACGCGACACTGAATCGAAACGCTTAGCCAAACTTCGTGACGCCACCATGAAGCGACTCGAAAAAATGGAAGGAGTGCGGATCACCGGCGATCGCATCAATCATCTCCCAAACAACATTCATATCACGGTCGAGAACATAGAAGGCGAAGAGGCGGTTTTATATCTGGACAAATATGGTATTCAGGCGTCAACAGGATCGGCGTGCACAACGACATCTCTTGAACCATCGCATGTGCTCACCGCTATCGGCATGACCGCAAGCGAGGCCGCCGGCAGCCTCCGCTTCACCATGGGCCGTGGAACCACAAAGAAAGATCTCGACGCTCTTTTGAGAGTTCTTCCACGAGTTATTACACAATGTCGTCGATCTACACTGCTTTAAGCCTGGATCCAGCGGGTGGCAGATGGGAAAGCTGTCACTTTTCGACCACCGGGAGAAGAGTGACAGGGGCCCATCTGACAGGCCCCGCTGGGAGCCAGGCTTGAGGCTGTAGGATCCTTGTGGTACAATACAACAAATATGAAAACGACGTTTACGTGGAAAATTGGTGGAGAAGCAGGCTTCGGGATCAAGGTCTCGTGCATGATGTTCGTGCGGCTCTGCGTTCGCATGGGCCTGCACATTTTTGATTACTCCGAATACCCCTCGCTCATTCGCGGCGGCCACAACACCTATCAAGTCACCGTCTCGCCCGACGAAGTTTTTGCCGAGCTCCACGAAGTTGATTACCTCGTTGCGTTGAATGAAGAGACGGTTCGTTTGCACCTCGGCGAACTCACGAAAGGTGCGAGCATCATCTATGATCCTGACGTCGTGCATCTTGACGCGGCTGAATTTCAGCAAAAAGAAATTTCACTTATTGGCGTTCCCCTGAAAAAAATTGTGAAGGAAGTCGGCGGTCCAGACATTATGCGCAACATGGTTGCCATTGGTGCAACCATTGCGCTCTTGTGCGCGGAGCTTACGGAATTTGAAGAGCTGATCGCCGAGCAATTTGCCAAAAAGGGCGAGACGATCATCGGTCAAAATGTGGATGTGGTTCGGCGCGGCTATGCGTATGTGCAAGAGAAGCACAAGCGAGAATGTACTCATGTCTTGACGAAACAAGAGGTGAAGTCCAAGCGCATGGCGCTCACAGTCAATGATGCTATTTCGCTAGGAGCGGTCGCTGCTGGATGCAAGTTCTATGCCGCGTACCCGATGACGCCCGCATCCTCGGTTCTCGAAACACTTGCTCGCTGGGATACGAAGGCTGGGATTGTGGTGAAGCATGCTGAAGATGAAATTTCGGTGATCAACATGGCGCTTGGCGCGTCGTTTGCCGGTGTGCGTTCGATGATTGGCACATCTGGCGGCGGTTTTTCGCTCATGGTTGAGACGCTTGGACTTGCCGGCATCACCGAAACGCCGCTTGTTGTTCTCAATTCCCAGCGGCCTGGCCCAGCGACCGGTTTGCCGACATGGAGCGGGCAGGGTGATCTTCGATTTGTGATGCACGCAGCGCAAGATGATTTTCCGCGTATTGTTTTGGCGCCCGGCGATGTTGATGAAGCGTTTGCGCTGACGCGCGACGCGTTCCGTTTGGCAGAGAAGTATCACGTGCCGGTGATTATCTTGAGCGACAAATTTTTGAGCGAGAGTCAAAAGTCCACCGAACCGTTTGATCTCGGGGATGAGAACATCGCGCGCGAGAGTATGCTGACGCAGGAGCAGATTGGCGCGCTCACCGAGAAATATAAACGGTATGCGTTGACCGAATCAGGTGTGTCGCCGCGTACGATACCCGGCATGCCCGGCGGAGTGCATCTTGCCAATAGTGATGAACATGATGAGTATGGCTTTACTGATGAAACGTCGGAGATGCGAACGGCCCAGCATGCAAAGCGCATGAAAAAGCTTGAGGCGATCGCGAAAGAAATCCCTGCGCAAAAAATGTATGGGCCAGAGTCGGCCGATCTCACGCTTATCGCGTGGGGTTCAACGAAGGGCACCGTTCGTGAGGCCATGCGCATTTTGGAACGCGAAAATATCCATATCAATTTCTTACATCTCTCGCACCTGTTTCCATTCCCCGTTGACCAAGTGAAACGCGTGATGCAGAATGCAAAACGAACGCTTCTCTTAGAAGGTAACGCTGCGGCGCAGCTTGGTGGGCTTATCCAGCAGTTCACGCTGACTGTTCCTGACGAAACGTTCCTGAAATACGATGGCCGCCCGTTTTTCCCGCGCGAAGTTGTTGCAAAAGTGAAAGAGATCATGTCATCCTGAGCGAGGTCGCCAAAGGCGACCGAGTCGAAGGATCTCGAGATCCTTCGGTCGCGTTCTCGCGACCTCAGGATGACAAGACCGTTTAGAATGACAATAACATCTATGTCCGAACCAGAACAACCAAAACATCGAGCGTCAGATTTTAACACCAGCACCTTTCCAACGTGGTGCCCGGGCTGTGGCGACTTCGGAATTTGGGCGGCGTTGAAAAATGCGTTGGTCGAGCTTGGTCGCGAGCCGCACGATACCGTGGTGGTGTATGGCATTGGATGTTCGGGCAACATGGCGAACAACGTGAACACATACGCCTTTCACGGGTTGCACGGTCGGCCAGTGCCGGTAGCAGAGGGAATCAAGATGGCCAATCACGGGTTGACAGTGATTGTGATTGCCGGAGATGGAGACGGATATGGCGAGGGACTTGGCCACTTCCTCCATGCTGTTCGCGGAAACGCCGACATCACATACATCGTGCACAACAATCAGGTGTATGGATTAACCACCGGCCAGACTTCTCCGACTTCGGACAAAGGATACAAAAGCAAATCCACGCCGCATGGAGTGATCGAAGAGCCGATCAATCCGATCTCGCTCGCGCTTGGCGCTAGTGGAACATTTGTCGCGCGCGGATACGCCGGCGACATTAAGCATCTCACCTCGCTTATTGTCCAAGGCGTGCAGCATAAAGGATTCTCGCTCATTGACGTGTTCCAGCCGTGTGTCACATTTAACAAAATCAACACACACTTGTGGTTTCAAAAGATGACGGTGAAGCTCGAAGAGATGGGGCATGATCCATCCAACCGCGAAGCCGCGATTCAACAAGCGTTCCGCCGCGATCAGTTGCCGATCGGATTGTATTACAAAGAGGATCGCCCAGCCTATCACGAGCAGCTTTCACAAATCGCCGAAACTCCTCTTGTTGAACATCCGCTTGAGCCTCTCACCTTCGACGAGCTCCAAAAGGAGTTCATGTAAGGTGTCCAAAGCTTAGCTTTTGCCAAAGTATGCAGCTATCGCGTATTCGATCAATCCCGTGGCTGAAACAAAAAGAGCGGGATTTTGACATTGCTCTTGAGTCAATTTATATTCAAGGGTTTCGTCGAAAATATTTTCAGAAGTACGGTTTTGATTTTTCGCTGGATACGATTGCAAAAAGTGATGGCAAGATTTATTTTGATGCTCGAGATATGGAGGCAGCGCGGTCTCTCTTTTTGAAGAAAGGCAAAGGCCTTGCTGCATACGCGAATAAACTCACGCAGCGGTTTTTGAAGAGTGCGAAAGATTACGAAACATTTCTTGCAAAGCATGCAGATTTTCCGTATAACCGCCTGCTGCGTCGCGATCTCCGCAAAGTGTACAATGACGACATGGAGCATCTGTATCGCCTCATCCCATACTCCTTTCTTATTTCTGTAACGCTTGAAGATGTTGCGTGTGAAATTATCCCACAGTATCTTTCGAAAGTAGGATCGAAAGCCGTTGCGTTGTACATGCAGCTCATGGTCGCACCAAAGCTCAATCGAACCGCAGAGGAGTATCGTGCTCGTCTTCGGCTGGCGCAGATGTTTCAGAAAACCGGCTCCTCGCCACAATTCAAACGCGCGATTCAAAACCATCGCGCGCACTATGATTGGATGGTGTGTTATGCGCCGTTCGATGCTCTTCTCACCGAAGAAGCGCTTGTTGAAGATATCCGTAAGCTCGCAGTGAAAAATCCAAAGCGTACGCTTCGATTGATTGAACAGACTCGAAACGATTCTTTGCACGAAGCAAAAAGAATTTTTCGTGAAGCTCATCTTCCTGCACACATTGGTGCGCTTGTTCGAGTGATGCAACAGAATGTGTGGGTTCGGACGTACCGACGCGAACTTATGAGTTACGGTTTTGCGAAAATGCGCCCGATGTATCAGGCGATTGCTGGCGCACTTCAGATGAATCTTCAAGATTTTCCGCATACTGAGAGTGTCGAGATTGCCGAGATGCTTGTGACTGGCAAACGTCTTTCTGCGGCAACGATTCGCACACGATCAAAGGATTTTGCCTTTGTACAACTGAATGACACGCATGTGCTGCTCGCTGGTGTTCGAGCAAAGCGATTGACGGTGAAGGGAGCCACGCTCGATGCCACAGACGAACTCCATGGCAGGTGTGCGTTTCCGGGCAGTGTTCAGGGGAGCGTTACTGTCATTCGGAAAGCAGAGGAGCTTCACCACTTTCGGAAAGGAGATATTCTTGTCGCCTTCGGTGTGAATACATGGATGATGCCAATTATTCAAAAGTGTTCAGCGATCGTGACGGAGGAAGGAGGGGTGTTAACACATATTGCCAATATCGCGCGCGAGTATCGAAAACCGTGTATTGTTGGAGTGAAAGGCGCGACATCGGTCTTGCGGACAGGGGATTCTATAGAGGTTAATGCCGATGTCGGAACGGTGAAAAAGCTCCAATGACTCATCTGTAACGCCCCTCGACTACACTCATCAGCACGGGTGTTTTTTGAATTTGGCTCTTGTGGATGCCGGGCTCCCTAATCCTCGAAAAACGCGATCCGTTCTCGTTTTTTTATTGAACGTTAGCCAAGATTTGAGTGCTTCCCTTGGAATGTAGCGAGAAGTGTGGTACAAGAGCGGGTTATTGTTCTGGGTTTTTGTGAGCAAGATTCGTTGCGGATGGGCGAATTTCGATCGCAAAAGCACGGAATGTTCCTTTCACCACAACAACTGACCCTCCGTTTTTCCGTGCACGGTTGGTCTTGGAGAAGCTATGCTGCTTCGACACTGGCTCGTTTCGCTCCTCGCAGGTTTCATAGCTGCGTTGTTCGCGACCCCCGCTCCGGCCCGCACGATCGACGTGCCGGGCGACTGCGGCTCGATCCAGGTCGCCATCGACATCGCGGTCGACGGCGACACGGTCTTTGTCCACATCTCGGACGATCCGTACGCCGAGGATCTGGAGATTAACGGCAAGTCGATTACCCTCCGGGGCGAGTCGCAGCTCGAAGTCGCGGTCGATGGGACTCTGAATGTCGACGTCAGCATGTGGCAGGAGGTGAGCGTCGAGGAGATGCAGATCTTCGGTGGCATCTCGGCAACCGGAAGCCGCGGCGGCGCGGTTCTGCGCCATCTCCACATCCTCGATCACTTCGAGGCGTCCGTGGGCGGCGGGTATGTCACCCTCCTCGATGTGTGCTCACTCTCGCTCGACTCCGGCGAGCATGCCGAGGTCGGACCGCTCACCAACGTGACGGCCAACGGACTGCTCGTTCTCGGCCGCACCGATCCTCCGCGATTCGCATTCCGGAATCGGGGCGGTTCGCTCACGTTCACGGGGAGCTCCCTCTCCGGGTTCCAGATCGGCGTCGTGAATGTCGAGGGAGGAGTCACAACCTTCGACGCAACGACGACCTTCAGCGACATCGCGGCGCCGCTCCTCAATCTCTGCGGCTCCGGCGACATCGCCGGCGTCTCATGGTTCAACTGTATGCCCTAGCGATCTGCTAGGTGCGGGAGGGATCCACGGGTGGTCGCATCACACGCGACCACCCGGATCTCACATCACTTTCCGTTCTTATGGAAAGAGGAAATGTTCTTCCTCTTGCCATCAGCACGGAAGTTCCTTTCACTACAGACGTGATCAACCGTTTCCGTGCACGGTTGTTTACTGGAGTTCGGCATGAACGAAAAGCAGGTGGACCGGTTCTTGGCGGCCGTTGTGGTCGCTGTGTTCTCCACTCCCGCCTTCGCCCGCACGATCGACGTGCCGGGAGACTACCCACTGATCCAGTCCGCGATCGACGTGGCCGCGGACGGCGACACCGTCCTCGCTGCGCCAGGGACATATACCGAGGACAATATCTCGTTCCTCGGCAAGTCGATCGTGGTTCGCAGCGAAGCGCCTACCGACTCTTCGATCGTCAAGCTCACGACCGTCCAGGGCACGGGCAACGACTCGCTGTTTGTGTTTGACTCGGGAGAGCACTGGAAGAGCGTTCTCGACGGCTTCACCGTGATCAACGGGAGAGTGGGAATCTCTCTGAACAACGCATCACCGATCATTCGGAACTGTCGGATCGTTCGCAACGGTTCCCCGGGGGACTACTGGTCCAGTGGGGTCCGGGCATCGTATACAGCCTTGCAGCTCGAGAGCTGCCTCATCGGCTGGAATGGAGGAATGGAAGGCGCAGGTCTGAACTTCTTCAACTCGTCACCAGTGGTTCTGAACTGCCAGATCGTCACCAACGAGTGCACAAGCAGCGGAGCCGGTATCTATGCCGGATATGGACACCTGACGGTGACCAACTGTCGGATCAGTGGGAATACGGGCGCACAGTGGGGATCCGCTCTGTACATGGGGAGCGGCATTCTGACTATGGAGAATTGTCTGCTTCTGGACAATGTGACGACCGATTCAGGTGCGCTGTTGCTCTCGAGCGACAGTCAGGGGTTCCTGCAGAACTGCACTGTCGCGGGGAATTCGGGAGGAGGACTCTACGTCTCCTACTCACAGATGGAGGTGGTGAACACCATCCTCTGGGGGAACGGCGTGGAGATCATGTGGGGTTATGGAGGAGGCGTCGGTGTGTCCTACTCCGACATCGACGGCTGGTGGCCGGGGATGGGGAACATCGACGCCGATCCGCTCTTCACGAGCGCGAGAGGCTTCGACTACCTTCTCGGTGTCAACTCGCCGGCGATCGACGCCGGGGATCCGTCCATCCCGGACGGCATCTCCGACTCGCACCCGCGCTGGCCCGCGTGGTACCCCAACGGCGCCCGCTCGGACATGGGCGCCTACGGCGGGCCGAACAACGACGATTGGCTTCGCTAATCGGGTATGTGGGGAGTGAATCCCCACATCCCCTGAAGGAGCAGGGGAAACTCCGATAGGGAGAAGAGAGGGGCAAAGAGCCCGGCTGAAGCACACGAAAGACGTGTGTGGACGCCGGGCTCCTCAAATTCCTGAAAAGCGAGATCCGTTCTCATTCAAACTGTGGATAACTGGATCCACTCTCACCCGAACTGTGGATAACGAGAACGGATCTGGTTATCCACAGTTAGTCGTTCTTTGCATACTCGCGGGCGCCACGGAACCATAACCCTATGGCTTTGCGCACCGGGAGAATCGTCAAAAAATATCGCAAGTCCACAATTTTTTTCACCGTCCATCCGACAAATCCGGTCAGAACAATCTTGCCCACTTGTGCCACTGCATATTTGCCTCCAAGCGGCACCACCACTCCTGACACGCGAGGCGAAAACGGCCGAAGCAGCTTGCCGTAGAAATGCTGCGCAAGATTATACGCCGCACGCTCGCCCTCTTTATGCGCAAGTTGCGCGAGCATCGGCACCGGTTTTTTCGCCTCCGGATCCATCATGCACGCGTTATCGCCAATCGCAAAAATCTGCTCGTGTCCATTAACTTGCAAAAATTCATTCACCATCATTCGCTTTTTTGTATCCATCTTGCACGTTCCCATAATCTCCTCCACTTCGGAACACAGCACGCCGCCGGTCCAGATAAAAAGATCGCAGGGAATCGTCTGCTGACCATCAATTAAAATGTGATCGACTTTCACATCCGTGATTCGATGATTCATCTTGAGCTGAATGCCAAGACGTGCCAGCCGGACTCGTGCGGCGTTCGTAGCGCGCAGGCTCAGCCCGGGCAGAATCGCATTTGCCGCCTCAACAATCAGGAGTTGGAGAGCCCCGGGCGGAAGCTTTTTCTCACGGAGAAGTTTCTGCGTTTGTCCGTACAACTCCGTCGCCAGTTCAACGCCAGTGTATCCTCCTCCGCCGACAATAATCGTTTTCTTTCCCCTGGCGTCGGTTATCGATTCAACCAGCTCTACCACTTTTCGCCGAATGCGAAGCGCATCCCGCATGGTTTTAAGTTTCAGCGCATACGTTTTTACACCGGGAATGCCAAAATCGAACGACTGCGATCCGAGCGCGAGTATGGCATAGTCAAACGATTTTTCACCCTCGACTTTTAAGTGAACGAGCCGACCCGCACAATCCACATGTTCGATCGTGTCTCGAATGAAATGAATTTTCTTTCCTGCAAGAATTTTTCGAATAGCCGCTTCTGACCCATGTTCAAGCGCGCGCTCCCACGCTTTCGTGTCGTGCTTGGCGTATCCTGTGCAAATTTCGTAGAGAAGAGGAGTATATAAATGATACGGCTCGCGGTCAACGAGCGTGATCGAAACAGAGGGATCAGAGCGCAGACGGCGTTCCAATGCAAGAGCGGCAGCAAGCCCGCCAAAACCAGCACCTAAAATAAATATGGAGGTTTGTGTCTTCTCTTCCATACGCAAAGTATATCAAAATTTACTTGACCTTGACAGAGAGAAGATGTTTTTGTAGAGTGAGTATTGCTTTGGCTGGAGCTTTATGCGGAAAGCTGCAACGAAAGCAGCGCCATCAGGTACGCCGTATGTCCACCAAACGTGTGGATAAGCGGTATGCCGAAACGTGGAGTGGAACAATGAGAGGACGAGTCGTTCGTGTGACTGATTGGCCTCTGAAGAGCCAGATCCTTTCGGTAGCGGGGACGATCTTCGAGATTCTGAAGGTGATCGTCTACGGAGTCCGGGTCCAGGGAGGATCGGACTATAACGTCCGACGCATCCTCAAGGACCAGGTCCTGGCCGATAGGGTGGCCGCGGCCTTCATGCAAGATACGATGTACGATGTGGCCGTCGATTTGAGCCTTTCCTTCGAGGAGGCGATCCGATTCTGTGGCTTTGCCGGACGCGATCCCGAAGTCACGGCCGAGCGCTTCCATCACCGTGACGGGTCAACGAACACCATCGAGCTCGGCCTCATGCTGATCGAGACCAACAGTGGCTCGGAGGCAGAAGAGATCATGCGAAAGCGGTCTCTCCGTGCGTCCGATTCCGCCTCGCTCTTCGCACTCGCCATGTACAATAAGGTCAGAGACGAGATCTCGAGCGCGTTCCTGCCTCTCGTCGCCTTGGAAAGCACGTGGGAGGGAGTCCTGCCCGACCGCGGTGAGGGACGCTGGGCCCTCGCGATCCTCAAGGACTGGAAACTCGGCCTGTACAAGGTCGGGGATTCGAAGCCTGGCTCGCAAGTGACCTTCCTCGCTCGCTACCGTAACTACGCCGCCGAGTAGAAGTCACGCGAGAGGGCCTCGTGAATCCGTGAACTCACGGTAAGCAGATTCACGAGCGAAGCTCACCACTCGCCGGATCTCCCGACGAGCAATACTCCAAAACCCGGGGGAAGGCACCGCACCCTCCCCCATAACCCCTTTGCTGCAAAGGTCTTTTTGTATTTTGCGGTTGTGGTATACTATCTCCATGTTCAAAACATTTCGGCGACGAACGCACGCGGATATTGATGATGCTATTCTGTCGTCTCTTGGGGAGGCTGTTGTTGCGTTTGATACGAACAAAAAATGCATCGTCTTTAATCGCGAAGCCGAACGCTTGCTTGTGCGAAAACAAAAAGAGGCGATCGGTCATCCCGCTCGCTTGGTTTTGCCACTGTTTACGGAAAAGCGAAAACCACTTTCAGATTCACAATTTCCCATTATTCGTGTTCTTGCATCCGGCCATACGTATCGTTCAAAAACTCCTCCGAATATTTTTGTCAAAAGCACTCAGGGACATATTTTTCCGATCGATCTTACTGTCACTCCCATGAAAAGTGGAACGCGACTTCTCGGCGCGGTCGCCGTTTTTCAAGATAGAACCGTCCATACCGAAATGGATCAAATGAAATCAGATTTTGTGTCGCTTGTGTCGCACCAACTCCGCACTCCGCTCTCATCGATTCGATGGTTTTTGGAAATTCTCGCTCGAGAAGTGAAAGGGCAGCTGAATGAAGAGCAAGAACGTTTCGTCGCATCGGCGCGCGACGGGGTGGCACGAATGAACACTCTTATCAACACTCTTCTCAATATCACAAGACTCGAATCCGGCAGAATGAAAGTCAGTCCGCGGGCCACACGCTTAAGCTCGTTCCTTCAATCGCTTGTCAAGGAAATGGACATGGTTGCTCGCGCGCGAAATGTGAAGCTCACATTTACAAAGAAAATCACCGGCAGGGACACGCTCAACCTTGATCGTTCGTTGCTTACAGAAGTGGTGAGTAATCTTCTCTCGAACGCGATGATGTACGCTGATCCAAAAAAGAAAGAGAAAATTGTGGACGTCGCTCTTCATGTCAGCAAAGGAAAAGTTTCCATCTCCATTCGAGATAACGGGATTGGAATCCCTGACAAAGATCAATTCCATCTGTTTGAGAAATTTCACCGAGCCGAAAATGCGCAAGCACTCATGACATCCGGCAATGGCCTCGGTCTCTATATGGTGAAAAAAATCTTGGACGACACGAGTGGACACATTCTGTTTGAATCGGAAGAAGGCAAGGGGACGGCCTTTACGATCATCTTGCCGCGCGCGGGGATGAAAAAACGAGCCGGCACAAGCACACTCGCACTAAAGTGAGATTTTTGGTATAATAAACGCCTATGGCTCAAACAAAACGATCCATCCTTGTTGTTGAAGATGAATTGAGCTTGTTACAGGCGATCGAAGCCATGCTCGAAAACGAAGGCTTTGACGTGATCATTGCGGCGCATGCCGAAGAAGCCAATTCAAAGATTTTTCTCAGAAAAGAAAAGCCGAGCTGTATTTGGCTCGATTTGAATTTGCCGCACATGAACGGTATTGAGTTTTTGGAAGAAATCCGAAGCGACCCTGAATTGAAGGGAATTCCGGTGGTTGTGGTTTCGAATTCAGGCGATGAGCGCACAATCGAACGCGTCAAGAAACTCGGCGTCAAGAAGTATTTTGTCAAAGCCGATACGGATCTTGAGCATATCGTAAAACAAATCGCAAAGATCATTAAATAATCTGACAACGGCGCATGTATGGAGCTGTTTTGGAGTTCTCTTCGATTCATCAGCGTTGATATTCTCCTCCGCGCGGTGTATTTTCCGTTGTGGTGGTACACAAAAGGATTCATGAACATCCTTCTTTTTGTGTGGCGCCAGATTCAGTCGCTGGCTGCATCGCTATCTCTATCGGTGCTTACGCGGAATCTGTTTCAGCCGATGTATGGGCTGCGCGATCGAACGAGCCGCGCGATTAGTTTTTTTGTTCGTCTTGCGCATCTTGCCATATTGTTTTTTGTAGAATGTCTGTGGACGATTCTCGTGGCGGCGCTTGCGGTGCTGTGGTTGGTTTTTCCTCTTGTCGTTCTTGTGAATCTTCTCTATCAGTTTGGAATCACGGACGAGAATCTTCTTCTCACACTTTTCGTATGACGAACGCTGGCTCACACGAGAAAAATGTCGTGTTCGCATGTCCTGCATGCGGCGGGAGAGGTGCAGATACGAAATCTTCTGCAGAATGTCACGAGTGTAAAGGGCGAGGGCATTACGTTTTTTTCAACGGACGATTTTTGTATTGGGGGCTTCCGCTCTCGGACGCAGCGATCTACAGTGCGCGACTGCAGCGACTGCTTGCGATTTTGTTGAAGGGTATTTTAATATTCGTCGGCGTGCTTGGTTTAATATCGTTTTTGTTCGAACTGATTGTGCAAGTTCCCCGTGGCCTCTCGCTCACTGCGCTTTTGGAAACGCAGAATCCACGCATGCTCGTGTTTTGGATTTCAGTCGTGGTGGACATGCTCATCTTGTATTATTTTGATCAAGAGCTTTCATCGCGGAGCGGAATTCGCGTTCGGTTGCCAAAAAAACTTCCACCCACCGGCGATCACCCTACCTATCGCGACATCGAAAAGCTGCATGCAAAGTGGAAAGATGACATTTCCCGCCATTTTGCCGATGATGCTATTCGCTCGATTGAGCAATCCTGGTTTCTCGCACGCACATGGCAGCATGGTGAAGTCCAGCCGATTCATCTTTTGTATGGGCTTTTGAACTCCGAAGATGTGCAGATGATGCTGTTGCGTTCAGGGATCGCTCGCCGAACGGTTGAAGAAAAAATCAAAACGATTCTCTCTGAGATGGAGAAGTCCGACAAAAAATCGGTGCGACTTTCCGTCACCGTGCGCGCATTGTTTTTTGAAGCGTATACATTTGCGTACGGCGAACGAAAGAAAAAAGTAGGTGGGAGAGATATGCTGCGCGGGCTTGCTCGGCTTGCCGGGCCAGTGCGCGACGTGCTTGAGGATGTGGATTTGAGTGTTGAGAAGGTGGATAACATTGCAGCGTGGATTACGGCCTCGGATCACTTGCGCCGCGAATACCGTGAATACCGGCAGAAGGCAGTGCTGAAGCCCAAGGGGATTATGAATCGCGCGCTCACGGCGCGTCCGACCCCGCTTCTCGATGCCGTTTCAATGGATTGGACGCTTGCCGCGCGCGCGAGTTCGTTTTTCCCGCTTGTCGATCGCGCTGATGAGATGATCGAACTTTTCCGCGGCTTAGAACAGCGTGGCGGAAATGTGCTGCTTGTCGGTGAGGTGGGAGTGGGGAAGCGAGCGATTGTCCGCGGGCTTGCTGATCGCATGGTCACCGAAGATGTTCCGGAATTTTTGCAAGACAAGCGTTTGGTTGCGTTGAACACGAGTGTGCTGCTCAGCATTGTCGGCAAAAATGTTGAAGCGAAGCTTCTCCAGATCGTGAGTGAAGTTTCCTCGGCCGGCAACATTGTTCTCTTTATTGAAGACATTGCCGAGCTCGTTGGTGCAGGCGGAACCGGTTCGCGAACGCTCGATGCGTCGGGCGTGCTTGCGCAAGCATTAACATCGCGCGGCGTGGACATCATCGCATCGGCTTCAACCGAAGACTTTGCCCATAACTTACAAGACAATCCATCCTTCTTGCGCCACTTTCATGTGATTCACGTGAACGAAGTGGAAACAAATGTTGCGATTCAAGTGTTGGAAGCGCAAAGTTTAATGATCGAAGCCGAACATCGCGTGATGTTTTCGTATGATGCGATTGAGTCAGCCGTGAAACTCTCGGATCAATACATCCATGATGCGTTCTTGCCCGAAAAAGCGATTTCGATTGCCGAAGAGTCCGCCGCTCTTGCAAAAGAGAAACGCGGGTCGCCAGCGCTTGTGCTGAAAGCCGATGTCCAAGAGGTGATTTCGCGCCGAACCAACGTGCGCGTGACGGATGTTGCGCACGCTGAAGCGGATGTACTGCTCCATCTTGAAGAAAAAATTCATGAGCGCATTGTTGGGCAAGATGAAGCGGTGCGCGTGGTTGCGGAAGCGATTCGCCGTGCGCGCATGAAGATGCGAGATGAGAACCGACCGATTGTGAACTTGATGTTTCTTGGGCCGACTCGGCAAAACCGAGCTCGCCAAAACCGTTGCCGACGTGTATTTTGGTGCCGAGACGAACATGATTCGTATTGACATGTCGGAGTATCAAGAAAAACGCAGCCTCGATCGACTCATCGGTTCGGCGCATGAAAAAGGTTTGCTCACCGAAGCGGTGCGCAACGCGCCATTTTCTCTCGTGCTCTTTGACGAACTCGAAAAAGCGCATCCGGATATTTTGAATGTGTTTTTGCAGATGATGGATGATGGGCGATTGACGGATGGAACTGGCCGCACCATTGATTTTACAAACGCAATTATTATTGCAACATCGAACGCTGGCACCGGATTTATTCAAGACGAGCTGCGGAAAGGTGTTTCGATGGAGGAGATTCGCACCACCCTCGTGAACGAAAAATTGCGCGATCAGTTCCGACCAGAATTTTTGAATCGTTTTGATTCGATTGTCGTGTTCTCGCCGCTTTCGCGAGAAGAAATTGTTGCCATCACCAAACTGGAAATTCAAAAAGCAGCTCGCCGACTTGAACAAAAGGGGATTCATCTTATTGCAAGTGAAGAAGCGGTGAACGAGCTTGCCGAGCAAGGGTATGATCCCACGCTTGGCGCTCGCCCGATCCGACGCCTGATTCAAGATCATCTTGAGAGTTCGCTCGCGAGGTTTTTACTCTCGAATTCCATTGGCCGCCGAGATATCGCCATCTTGGAGCCGGGCGGCAAGATTCAAGTTGAACGAGCGCAAAAATTGGGATAGAAATTTTCACGAGAAAAGTGAAAGCCGGGCGCCCACGGAAACCTTGCGGTCTCGACGTGGACTCCCGGCTTGTCGTCACTTTCGAAGTGACCGCGCGGTCACTTGAGCATCACAGCCCTCCGCTGGATGCTTGTGCCCGCGCTTTCGAGCGAGACGGTGTACATGCCAGAGGCGCACGCACGTCCGCTCGCGTCAGTGCCGTCCCATGTCACCGTGTAGGTGCCAGTAGACAGCGTGCTCTCGAGGATCGTTTTCACCTTTCGTCCGGCGACGTCATAGACGTTCACCGTACAGAGGCCTTCCGTTTCCACCGTGAACGCGATTTGCGTCTCGGGGTTGAACGGGTTGGGGGAGAGGGAGAGCGCCAGTTCTTGTGGCAGAGACGAAGGAGTATCGTCATGAATTCCGACGC
>JACPGL010000001.1:33613-35912 GCA_016182525.1 Candidatus Kerfeldbacteria bacterium
GGAAGAGCATGCGTTCGGCCCCATAGCTCAACGAATAGAAGTAATCGAAGCCGACGGGAACGCGCTCTTCCTCCACTGTGCAGTTCGGGAACGGTTGGCGCTTCTTCGCCGCGAGGATGAAGTCCAGCTTGAGCAACACATCTTGCTTGAAGTACTCTTCATCCACATAGTCAATTCCCTCACCAATGAAGCTCGCCATGGCTGATTGCTGGAGCCCCCTCGAGTGAGTGCTTAGGTCAAGGGCGCTTTTGATTGCCGTTCCCCGAGCTGCTCGATCTCCGGGGTTGTTCTCCTCGGAGTTCTCATTAACCCACACAGCGATGTCTTCGGCGATCTCGAACAGGGTCTGGACGGCGATCACACAGGATATTTCGGATACGCCCACTGCCCATCCAGGAGGTGCGAGACACAAGAATCCTGATCCGGCTAGGAGAAGGACCTTGTTCCCATGGATGGGTCCTCGACGCGTGGTGATATTTTGCTCACTCTCCATGTCTCCCTCACACAGATTGATAACCTCAAGGTGTGGCCCAAACGCGTCGATACCCGCGATTCCGTTGTACCACGACAGAAGTTGGGAAATTGCCGGATACGTGTTAGATGTTACGATATCTGACCACTGGGCCGGTTGGATCGCCTCAGAGAAATGGTCTGGCCCAGAAGCAATTGGGCGACCGAATTCATCAAGCGCCGTCAGACCCACGAAACCGATATCGCTGTAATCGCGCTCCCTCTTGATTTCCTCCGACAGATCGTCGAGATAGCTTTGTGACAAGAGATTATGGTCGTCGTCGAGGTTGATATAGAAGACGACGAGAAGGGGAAGGTCGTTGAAGTTGGTAGTGCGGATGAACAGACAGCGCATTGTGCTGTTCACCGAGGGACCAACTCTGGTTTCGTACTCGAACCTTCCAGAAGCATCCACGACTGGTGGAACGCTGCACTGTGGTAGGGGCTCGAGAAAGTCGAAGACAACCAGCGTGTCTCCTCCTGCTCCCCAGGGTATGGCTTTCCCTGTGGCATCCCGTAGGGTAGCGTGGAGGACGATAGATTCTCCGGCCTCGATATCCGGCAGCTTGTCAGGGAATGGGTACGTTGTGCCTCGGACGTCGATTGCGTCAAAATCGATATAGTAGGGATGGACGTAGACGGGATTTCCGGGTATTCCCTTTCCTCTGCACGTAACTTCGGCACACTTGTCGGTGCCGGTGTCGATCGTGCAGACTTTGTCGCCTGTGGTTTTCGGACAGAATTCCACGGTGACGGTTTTGGACTGATCCGCGCCCAGGTTGAAGCTTCCGGCGTTTGTGACGCGCCAGTCAACGCACCCGGGAGCGCTCACGTTCCCCGACAGCGTTCCGCCGCCGGTGTTCGTGATACTGAAGGTCTGTGCCGTGCTGCAGTCGTTCACCTCCGTGTCTGGGAAGTTCAGTTGGTCGTGGTCGATCGTGCAGATCGGATCGATCGGCTTTGGATCGACGGTAATCGTCTGCTTCACTCGATCCGACTCGTTGTCATTCTGAGCCGTGAGCCAGACCGTGTACGTCCCTTCGCTTGTGTAGGTATGTGGTTGGGGGTTCTGGTCATAGGACTGACCCCCATCGCCAAACTCCCAGTTGTAGAGATACGCGTCCTGCGTACAGTTGGTGAAGGTGACGGTGAGCGGTGCCGGTCCTCTTTGCGGATTGGCCGTGAAGCAGGCGTTCGGGGCATGGACTTGGCCGTCATACGTGATGTTCGGCCCTTGGTTGTCGTCCTCGTTCTTGAAGGTAAGGTTGGCGTCAGGGTAACCATAGAGCGGCGTCATCTCAAGCATGATGCCGTAGTTTGACCTACCGGTCAGCCAAGCCCGTACGATGTCGGTGATGGGGATGGCGAACCACCACCCATCACCCTTCCAGTAAGAGTCGAGGGAACCGATGAATTCTCCCTTGACGCCGAGGTCATACGACGGTTGGCTGCTCCAGGTCACGGTACACTCATTCCATGATGAGGTAATGAGGTAGGCGCTGATGCGGTGCGTACCACCGGTCGTTCCGCCTCCGTTGCGGATGTGCAAAGTGTCCCGATCGGCTTGCGAGATCGGAACATAGATACCGCCGATTAGCGTACGGATACGCTGACCGCTGGCATTGTATTCGATCCTGTTATTGACGTCGCCGCAGAAGTTCCTGTCCGGCTGACGCTCCTCGATCACCACGTCCACGTCTGGCCACACGATCCCTGCCTTGGCAGGCGCGTTCATCGAAAGGGGGAATACTCCTACGATGCATCTGAACCAACGTCGAAGGTTCATGAA
>JACPGL010000046.1 GCA_016182525.1 Candidatus Kerfeldbacteria bacterium
ACGAACCAGTGATACTCACCGATGTCCGGTACATGAATGACGACAAAGACCTGCTTCATCTTCTGTCCTCCATCTGCTGGTTCACACCATCGCGAACCAGACACTGCATACTCCCACAGCTTCTGGAAAAAGTCAACTCTTACATATCGTAGGAAAGAACGAACTCGTAGGGATGGGGGCGAAGGCGGACAGGATCGATGTCGTTTGAGACCTTGTACGCAATCCACTCGTCAATAAGCTGTTTGGGGAACACATTGCCTTTGAGCAAATACGCGTGATCGTCGTTGAGTGCTTGCACCGCCTCTTCGAGTGAGCGAGGCACGGTCGGGATTCTCGCGAGTTCCGTCTCCGACAGTTCAAAGAGGTCGCGTTCGTCCGGCTCACCCGGGTCAATCTTGTTTGCAATCCCATCTAAACCGGCGAGCAAGAGGGCGGAAAAGTACAGATACGGATTTGCCGTTGGGTCACCGGATCGGAACTCCACGCGTTTGGCTTTGGGGTCATTGGAATACATGGGGATGCGAGCCGCGGCCGATCGGTTGCGTTTGGAATACACTAAGTTCACCGGCGCTTCAAATCCTGGCACAAGCCGGCGATACGAATTGGTTGTCGGCGCGCCAAACGCCAAGAGCGACCGCGCATGTTTCAAAATCCCGCCAATGTACCAGAGCGCCATATCGCTTAAGTGCACATATTTGTCTCCGGCAAAAAGCGGCGTGGCGCCTTTCCAGAGCGACGAGTGCACGTGCATTCCACTCCCGTTATCATTAAACAACGGCTTGGGCATGAACGTCACCGTCTTGCCATGCCGACAGGCCACATTGCGGGTGATGTACTTGTACCACATGACGTGATCGGCCATTTTTGTAAGCGGAGCGTAGCGCATGTCAATTTCGCACTGGCCAGCCGACGCCACCTCATGATGATGCGTCTCCACTTCAATCCCCACATCTATCATGGTCTTGACCATTTCGGATCGCAAGTCCTGCAACGTGTCCGATGGGCCCGTAGGAAAGTACCCACGCTTGTGCGGAGTTTTGTATCCGAGGTTCGCACCGTCTTCATCGGCCCCCATGCGCCACGCGCCTTCGTCTGAATCCAAAAAGTAAAACGCTTCGTGATGCTTTTGATCAAACCGCACGTGATCAAACACGAAAAACTCGCATTCGGGCCCGAAGTACGACGTGTCGGCAAGCTTGGTCGTTTTCAGGTACTCTTCGGCGCGGCGAGCAATCGTACGCGGATCTTTGTCATACACAGTAATGCCATTATCCACCGGCGGAGTCATGACCGTGCCGATAAGCGAGAGCGTGGGGATTTCGCAGAACGGATCGAGCACTGCGGAATCGGGATCCGGGATCAAGAGCATGTCGCTCTCTTCAATTTTCTGGAACCCGCGGATGGACGAGCCATCCAATCCATGACCCTTTTCAAACATTTCTTCGGTCAGTTCCGAGATCGGGATCGTGAAGTGATTCCACGTGCCCGGAACGTCCGTGAATTTGAAATCCACGAACCGCACGCCATGATCAGCGGCAAAGGAGAGCACTTCTTCTGGGGTTTTCATAAAAACGAAAAAGCTGAAGAGTTATCACCTTCAAGCTCCATTGCTGGTGGACGAGCGCCATTGCACGATCCACTGACAAGCGTACCACACTCCATGGAAGACCACAAGATCCACTCTCCCCAAAATTGTGGATAACCAGATCCGTTCTCGTTATCCACAGTTTCAATGAGAACGGATCTCACAAATCCCCAAGCAGGACGATGGCCTCGGCGATCTCGCGCAAGGTTTTGCGTGAGTCCATGCTCTTTTTGCGGATGAGCATGTGCGCGTCGTCCTCGCTGATCCCGCGCTTCATGAGAATCGCTTTGGCTTTGTCCACGGTTTTGCGTGTTTCGATCGCACTTTTCAGCGCCTCGGTTTCGGCCAAGAGTTCGGCGTTGTGAATGGCGCCACCGACCTGCTGGCCAATCATTTCTAACAGTTCAACGTCGTGTTGGGAAAATGTCGTCGGCTTTTCGTATTGCACGTTCATCACGCCGACGAGCCGCGTGCGAAACAAAATCGGCACAGAGATGAATGCCTCGTAATCGTCTTCGGGCAAGCCAGCCACTTTCACGAAGCGCTGGTCTTTGTAGGCCTCGCGTTCCAAGACGACGGTTTGTCCGTGCTCGGCGACCCATCCCGTA
Source organism: Candidatus Kerfeldbacteria bacterium (assembly GCA_016182525.1). GTDB lineage: Bacteria > Patescibacteriota > Patescibacteriia > JACPL01 > JACPL01 > JACPGL01. The sequence goes on from JACPGL010000046.1 coordinate 2,194, forward strand.
ATCCCACTCCCAGCCGCAAACCGCACCGCACCGATTTTTTTGCGAGACTTGGGTCTTTGCGATGCGCGAAGCACGAACATTTTTCCGTCGTGCGAATCCTCGGTTAAATACAACAGGCACGCGTCGGCATGCATGGTTTTGCGGACAAGGGCGATAACATTGGCGAGCACGCCGTCAAGATCGAGAACGCTCGCGATGGTGCGCGTGATGTCTTTCAACACCGCAATTTCTTGTTCGCGCGCTTTGAGTTGGGTGGCGATGGAGTCTGTCATACACGCGGAGTATACGAAAAATCTCTTGGCAGGGCAAGAGTGGGATGGCGGTGAACAAGAATGGGCGAGGGCGGCCGGGATACACCCGTACCGCCCTCTCGCGTGAGACACCGTGCCCCTACGGCTTCGTCCGCCGAGCTCTCAAGCGCACCACCGCCACCGGCTCCTCACAGTAGAGCGTATACCGCCCTTGAGGGACAAGAATACGGTCGCCAGCCCGGACCATGATCGCGCCCGGGCGCGTGAGCCTCGCCGGTATGGGGAGGCCGAGCCTCACCAACAGTGCCCGGAGCTCACGCTCGTCGTCCGCTGGCGTGCAGACGGCGAAGACTATCAGCATGACGGTTATTGCTCTGAACTCAGCCACCAGAGCCGAGGCATCGAGATATCCACTCAATTCCCGCCTCCCTCGACCTGGCCCAAGCATGGAGTTCAGGTGGGGCTTGAACGTTGCGATGATTTTCATCACCATCCTCCACAGAGAAACTCTCCCGTCCTTCGGGATTGCCGCTATCCTCTCGCAAAACATCCAAGTTGTCAACTCTTGGAGACGTGGGAGAAGATGGGTATAGGGAAAGTGGCGCCGCGCCCCCTGTGGAGAGGGAGCGCGACGCAGGCAAGGAGCACTGCACCCATGCGGGCTATCGAGCCACCGTTATCTGGAAGCGTAGCAGGCGTAGAAGGAGGCGATCGTGCCGTCGGGATTCGTGATGGGGCACAGGATGGCGTCCCCCTCCCGCAGACGGCTGGCGATCTGCTCCCTCGCGACCGGCTGGATCGTGTCGGCCTGCGGCGCGGATCTGGGATCCACGAGCTTGAGCTCGAGAGCGTGACTGCACTCGTTGAGCACCCTGCTGTCGGCCTCCGGAACGTAGGCGAGCACCGCTCCCGTCCGTCCGTGGAGGATGCCGCTGATGTCGTGGACCGGGCGCGTGCAGCCGTCCATGGTGACCGGGACACGGCCGGCGCCGAGGAACTCGTGCAGACGCGTGGTCACCCACACGACCCGCGGCCGGGAAGCACTGCGTGCCATGACGTACCTCCACCCATTCTGGGTTTTCTTTTCAGGCAGCGGGCCAAAAGCACAGGCGACGTTCGCGAGTACCAGCGGCCACCACCATCCAAGATTGACCATATCCTTTCAAAAAAGACCTCGATTGTCAATGGTGCATTTTCGTCAACAAAAAAGCGAGAACGGATCTCGTTTTATTGGAGACGTGGGGGCGAGCTCCTTGTTGAGCTCGCCCCCACTCGAAATGTGCGGCGTGATCGCTACGCTAGCGAGTTGAGGGTCAACAGTGGAATAGATCGTCGATCCAACTCAACGACCCGCGGTTGTCTGCGATGGCACGCGACGCGTTCGGACTCTCCCTGCGGGCAGGCCTGATCACACCCCGCTTGAATGTGATCCGCTGTCCGAGCGCGGGAACGAGGAGGATCTCTCCGGGCACGAGACGGTGGCCCTCGATGGCCCGAATGCGCGAACCTCCATCCAGCGTGATGTCGAGCGCCCTGAGAACCTGATCGATATTCGGCATACCCCGAGCAAAAGACTCAAGCGCGACGATCACACTTCTTGCCTGCGCGACCTCATCCTGGAGCTTGGGAAGGAGGCCGATGCTCCACATGGCCGTCACTCCCCTGGTGATGAGGTTCTCTTTCCCCACAACGAGACAGGACATACCGCATCCTCCACGCCACGAAGCGAAACATTAACGCCAGCAAGGCCCCCCCTGCAGCGAACCACCACCCGCTTCGTTCGAGAGATCATTCTCCCCCGAGAACTCACTACTCGCGTACGGAATAGGGAATTCTCAAAAGAAAAATCTTTGCATGATCTCACGAACACACCTCTCACTCCTCAAATTTCGAACAATGAAAAGGTTGATCCTATTCTTACACCTGAAAAACTCATTGTCAATAAGTGGGTGAAAAACCCTTTCCCCCCTACAACTCACTCCACGGAATGGCGGTAATATTCTTGGCGATCTTCTCTCTTCGTTTTCCGAGCGTGATCACGTACCCTTCCTTTGCCACGCGCCGATAATCAATCAAAAAGTTCTTCAATCCTTTCACTTCGGATTCGATCACGTGCGCTGATGCCTTGATCTCAATAGGAATAACTCTTGTCCCCATATCAATAACGCAATCCACCTCGGCGCCGCCTGACGTTCTCCAAAAACAAACGCGGTAGGGTTTATTCAACACGCGAATCCGGCGAATGATCTCCAAGATAATGGCATGTTCGAACAGAATTCCTTTCTGCGCATTGATCATTCGATGATCAAGAGGAAGACGCGCCAGAGCGTTGCGAACGCCAAGATCAAAAAAATAGTGCCGAGGAGAGGACAACACACGTTTGCGCGCATTTTTGAGGTATGGCTCGACTCGTTCCACCACGAGCGTATCTTCTAAAATTTCATAAAAGGCGCGAATGGACGGCTGACTCACGCCCGATTCGTTCGAGAGTTTCGTGAGGTTTGGACTTGTGCCGGATTCTGCGGCGGCGAGTTCCAAAAACCTCGAAAACGCGCCAATCTTTCGTGAGAGCGCTTCTGCACGAATCTCTTCTTCAAGATAGATCTCGGCGTACGAACGTAAGCGTTCTTCTCGTTCTCTACGTGAGAGAGCGACAATCCCGGGAAGCGATCCGAACACAAGCATATCCTCAAATGTGTACGGAATGTTGCGATTGATATTCATCAAACGAAGAGGCGGGATGCTGTTCGCGGTGACGAATCCCAGCTCTCCCCAGAGAAGCGGGTCAAGAAAAAGACGCGTAAGCCGGCCAGGGAGAAGATTCGCTCCGCTCCGTCGAAGTTTTCGGGCTGATGATCCGGTTAAAATGAATTGAGCTTCTCGGTTATCAATCAACAGTTGCGCCGCGTCAAACAGAGGCGGCACCTTTTGGGCTTCGTCGACAAACACGATGGGGCGGTGAGCGCGAGCTCGAACTTCACGAATCATGCGAGAGGGATCGGCTTCAAGGTCAATGCGAATGGATGGGTCTTGGAGAGAGTATTCCACAGCATTCTGCTTCTCGCGCACGGCGTGTTTGACAAGAGTCGTTTTGCCGACCTGCCGCGGCCCAAGCAGAAAACACGACCCTCCGTTCCGGATGATCCGCTGAAGATGGGCATCTGTATATCGTAAAAGCTCTTTTTTTGTACCTTGCATATCTAAAGTATAGTTTATTTTCTCATTCTTGTCAATGGATGGGGTGATAAAAAATGTGAATATCAAATCTGCATCGCGGTCGCCTGGGGCAACCGCGACGCAGAGTCAGACGAGCGGAGCTTAGTAGTTCTGGGTTACGAAGAACACGAGCTCGCCGTCCTGCATGAGAGGCGCCGCGAAGCGATCCTTCTCGTCCTCCGAGCTGTCGTCCTCGGCGACCTCCTCGGCGACGGCCTCGCTCTGCCCCTCGTCGGCCGTGGACGCCACCCCCACCTCGTCCTCACCGGTGTAGTCCGTGAACTTCTCCACGCTGAGCCGACGGAGGACGATCACGCCGTCTGGCTTGGCCGGGAAGTTGTCGACGATCCTCGCCTCGAGAGAGGCGAGCACATCGACGAGCGCCAAGCCGTCCTGCTCGCTCGTGACCACGGCGTAGCCCCGCGTTTCCTCATTCCTGAGGAGCCCGCGCATCTCGGCGACCGACATGAGCCTGCCGTCGGTTGTGTCCGTCACCTGCTCACCGCCACCCCCACCGTACGCGAGGAGCGTCTGCAGCTCGTTTGCGAAGTACAGTCTCATGAACCTACCCTCCGCGTCCGTATGTTGCAACGGACGCACGACGGCTGCACCACTCTCGTAATCCCACACCGCGACTCTCGCGGTTCGTGAAACAGAGCGTGCTCGCCAGTCGAATGTACCCTATCCTGCCATACCTCCTGCCCACTATCAACTCATGCATTCCATCCATCGACAAGCCGATTTCGCCGTGATAGAGTACACGCATGAAATTCAAACTCACCTCCCGTTTCAAACCCACCGGCGACCAACCGCACGCGATTGCGGCGCTTAATGATGGATTGAAAAAGGGCTACGACGCGCAAACATTACTGGGTGTAACCGGATCAGGCAAAAGTGTAACGGGCGATACTCCTGTCTTAATCCGATCAGGTGTTCACATTCGTTCCCTTTCCATTCGAGAGGTCATCGACCATATTTTTGAAATGTTCGGCATTCATAGCAAGATCATTGGTCATACAGAGATTATCGAAAGTAATAATCTTCCTCCCGAATACCAATATGAGACGTATTCTGTGGATCCACAAACAAAAAAACAGTCCTGGAAACGAATCACTCAATTCTCTCGCCATCGATCCCCTTCATCCTTATATCATGTGCAGACTGCATGTGGACGAAATGTGACCGTAACTGGAGATCACAATTTCTTCGTACTTCGACAGGGGAAATTTCAACTCCAGAAGACGAAGAATCTTCAACGAACTGACTATATTCCTCTCCCTCTCGAGCTCGGAAGCTCTCCCTTACCTCTCCAAGAAATCAATCTCTCGTACGAGCTTACCTCTCCGGAGAAATGGTATATTACTGCGCCGGCATTCGCGGAAATCTATAGAGCACATGCCTATAAAGTCAAGTCAACACTGTCATATCAAAAAATCTATGGCATACAACAACGAACCGAACGTCTTCCCCTCACAACGTATCAACAACTAACATATACTTTTCCAAATCTCCAACAGGATGCAATGATCGGCGTAAAGACTGGAACACGACAAATACCAGTTATACTCACCATCGGTAACGACTTTCTGCGGTTTCTTGGGTATTTTATTGCCGAGGGTCACGTCGCAGATAAATTTTTTATGCTTTCTTCTGGTGATCCAGAGATTGTTCAAGATTTTCGCTCGTATCTCCAAAGTGTGGGACTCCACACTCATCATCGACCAGGTACTGTTGATTACCAAACCGCCTCAACTCTATGGACTCAATTACTTGCCCGATGGTGCGGAACTCATTCACAAACAAAACATCTTCCTCCCTTCTGGACGCAGCTTTCGAACGGTCAACTTGCTGAACTCCTTCGCGCCTATTTCTCGGGAGATGGCGGAGTGGATGGAGATGAAGTAACAGCAATCACTGCAAGCCAGCGGCTCGCCTCTGATATTTTATATGCTCTCCTTCGTTTTGGGATTGTCGCCCGATCGCGGAAGCGTCTTATGAGGATCCCTGGAAAACAAATACGCAAAGAGTACTGGACAGTTCGAATATCTGGGCAATACCATCTCCGTCGCTTTCAGGAGTATATCGAATTTTGTATAACCTCAAAAAATGAAAAGTTTCGACCACTCGTTAACAAACCATATAACACCAACGTTGATGTCATTCCTATTAACGGAGAGTGGATTCGCAGGGTCAGAATGGAACTCGGTCTTTTTCAAAGAGATATTTCTAAGCCACATCATTTTGCACGTACGCTTCTTACTTTAATTGAAAAGAACCAACGAAAACCCTCTCGAAAAACCTTTACAAAAATTATTAAGACATTTGAAAGGCGCTGTCGAGATCAACAACGCCATGATCTTCTCGAAGAAGTCATTTCTCAAAAACAGCTTCTCAATCTCGCATGGTCTCCTATTCGATCAATAGAAAAAGTTTCTGGCGAGGGATATGTGTATGACTTTTCCGTCGAAGAAAATGAAACGTTCCTTGCAGGATATGGCGGCATGTTTGTTCATAATACCTATAGTCTCGCGAACGTCATTCAAGAGGTGCAGCGGCCGACGCTTGTCATCTCCCATAACAAAACACTCGCCGCGCAACTGGCCAGCGAGTTCCGCGAGTTTTTCCCAAAAAACGCTGTACACTATTTTGTCTCGTACTACGATTATTACCAACCAGAGTCGTACATCCCAAAGCAAGACTTATACATCGAAAAAGAATTGGAGTTGAACGAAGAGATTGACCGATTGCGTCACGCCTCGACGCAAGCCGTGCTCTCGCGCCGCGATGTGATTATTGTCGCAAGCGTCTCCTGCATTTATGGACTTGGCTCACCGCAAGAATATAAATCGTTTGCCACCACCGTGACGCGCGGGCAACACATCAAACGCAACGATTTTTTGCGCACGCTCATCGGCATGCTATATACGCGGAGCGACACAGATTTTCATCGCGGAACCTTTCGCGTGAAAGGCGACACGATCGAACTGTACCCAGCGTTCTCCGAACACAACGCGTATCGCATTGAATTTTTCGGGGACGAGATTGACCGCTTGAGCGAAGTGGATTGGCTTGATGGCCGCGTCATTACTGAACTTCCGAGCATCGACATCTATCCTGCTAAACACTACCTCACCACAAACGACGCGTTTACCCGTGTCAAAGACCACATCCGCCGCGATCTTGCCGCGCGCGTCTGTGAACTAAAAAACCAAGGCAAAGAGTTGGAAGCGCACCGCTTGGAACAGCGTACGAGATTCGATCTCGAAATGATCGAGCAAACCGGCCACACAAAAGGCATTGAAAACTACTCGCGGTATTTTGACGGCCGCGCGCCCGGCACCCCGCCCTACACCCTCATGGATTATTTCCCGCGCAACTACCTGCTCTGCATTGACGAATCGCACATGACGATCCCGCAGATTCGCGGGATGTATCACGGTGACCAAGCACGGAAACAAACGCTCGTGGACTACGGATTCCGTTTGCCCGCTGCCATGGATAACCGGCCGTTGAACTTCGATGAATTTTTAGCGCGCGCTGGTCAAACCATTTACGTCTCCGCCACACCAGATGAGTACGAACTCAAACGCTCCAAGCAGGTGGTGGAGCAACTTATCCGCCCAACCGGATTACTCGACCCGGTGATTCATGTGCGGCCAACCAAAAATCAAATTGACGATGTCATTGGCGAGATTCGTACGCGCGTTGCAAAACACGAACGTGTGCTCATCACCACCTTAACCAAACGCATGGCCGAAGAGTTGACCGACTACCTCCATGACCTCGACATCAAAGTGCAGTATCTCCACTCCGAGATTGACACGCTCGAACGGCTCGAAATTTTACGCGACTTGCGGCTGGGGGAATATGATGTGGTCGTAGGAATTAACTTACTTCGCGAAGGATTAGATTTGCCGGAAGTCTCGCTCGTCATCATCTTGGACGCAGACAAAGAAGGATTCCTGCGCTCGCGCACGTCGCTCATTCAGACGATCGGCCGCGCTGCTCGACACGTAGACGGCACGGTCATCATGTACGCTGACCGCATGACCGATTCCATGAAAATCGCCATAGGCGAGACCGAACGTCGCCGCAAGAAACAAGAGGCGTACAACCGCGAGCACGGGATCACTCCGCAAACCATTGTCAAAGCCATTCGCGATGATCGCTTAGCCGGCCGCAAACGTGAAGAAGAGCAGACCCAAGCCGAACTCCCGAAAGTGAACTTGCGCAAGATGAGCCCAGCCGACCTTAAACGCTACATCAAAGAACTTGAAGAGCACATGAAGCTCGCGGCCGAGAACCTTGAGTTTGAAAAAGCGGCCCTTCTCCGCGACGAAATCCAGAAGCTAAGGGTGGCAAAGAGATAGATTGCGAAAGGAAATCTTGCCGCAGTCTCCTCGCGTCACCAGAATCGCTCGCCTCCAGCGGGCGAGCGTTCTTCTCCCTCGGCAATTTCGCCTCGACCCTTCGGGCCTCGGACCAAGCCGAAATTGCCTGCGGGACGTGCCGCTACGGAGACTGCAGCAATCTTTCCTTTCTTCTCCATCTCTATGTCACACCCTTCCATCATCATGGTCTTTGGCACGTTCGACGTCCTCCATCCTGGTCACATCGACTTCTTCGTGCAAGCGAAAGAGCTGGGTGACCGGCTTGTCGTTGTCGTTGCGCGCGACTCAAATGTGACGAAAATCAAAGGCCGCCCGCCGCGACACACTGAAGACGAACGTCTCCGCGACGTAAAGGCGATCGCGCTTGTAGACGAAGCCGTGCTTGGCAGCGAGACCGATCCGTACACCGTGATCGAAACATACCGCCCCGCGACCATCGCGCTCGGCTATGATCAATCCCACGCCTTTGTAGATCATCTCCAAAAAGAACTTACGCGCCGCAATCTCCATCCGCGCGTCATCCGCCTCGCCGCCTATCATCCTGACAAATACAAAAGTTCGAAGCTGTGAGCTTTACAGTAAAAAGAAAGTACGGTCCTCTTGCAAGAGTTGAAGACGTGTGGTAGAGTACGTTCGTTATATTAAATTGCCACGATGCCGAACAAGGAAAATGCAAAAAAGGCGCTTCGCCAAAGCCGCAAACGCGCTCTCACGAACCGCATGAAAAAAGATGCCGTGAAACGATTGGTGAAAGATGCGCGAGCTGACGTCACGAGCCAAAAAGACACGGCACGAGCGTCCGTGCTTGCTGCGATCAAAGCGCTTGACCGAGCGGTTCAGCGAAAACTCATCAAAAAGAACACCGCCGCGCGAAAAAAATCCCGTCTCATGAAGCGGCTGAACGCGCTTGCGGCGAAATAGACAGATGTCCAAAGCTTAGCTTTTGCCACTTTGGCAAAAGCTAAGCTTTGGACATTGCGCAGGCACGCACAACGAACAGATCAAACAAGAGCCCCGCGTCCTCTGACGTGCTTTTGAGTTTGCGGTCAATCGCGACCAACTCATCGGTCAGGACGCGCAATTCTTCAAGCGTGAATCGTTCGACTTGCCGGCTTGTTTTTTCTGCTACAAACGGATGGAGTGCGAGCTCACTCGCAAGTTTGCCGACTGACATTCCTTGACGTCTCCGCCTTTTCACTCGCACCATATTTTTCCATTGCCACGTGAGAGAGGCGAGCAATGCAAGAGGCGCGGTGCCGAGCGCGAGCTGCTCATCCACGAGTTGCAACGCACGCTTGGCATTTTTGTCTCCGAGCGCGTCGGTCAAGTGAAACACATTTTCATCAAGCGCTTGTTCAAGAAACAACGACACATCCGCCAAAGCAATCATGCGCCCATTGGCATACGCGAGCAGCTTATCAATCTCTCCGCTCAATCGCCACAAGTCCTCCCCCACGCGGCGCGACAGCTCATCGGCCGCGTGTGGTTCAATTGCTCCACCGCGTTTTTTCGCCGTTGCTAAAATCCACGCCGTGCGTTTGGGTGGCGCGAGCACATCAAATTTTTCTGCATGCGGGAGCTTGGTTAAATACGTCCACAGCGCATTTCTGCCGCGAGCCGACGCTGCCATCTCCACCACAATCACGACAGTGTCTTCACTCGTCACACCCTTCAACAATTCCAAAACCGCCTTTCGCGTCTCACTATCACGAATCGTCTGCACAGGATTTTTCACGATGATCAAACGTTTTTTTGTAAACAACCCACCAGAATGCAGCGCTCGCGACAATGTATCAAGCGTGATGTCCTCTCCCTCAAGCATGGTTTCGGACAAGCCAAGTGCATCATACTTTTTCACGAAACCAAGACGTAACGCTTTCAAGCGTTCGTGAATACGATAGGATTCCTCGCCGTAGAGAAACAATATCATACGCGTTTCCCTTTCCATTTCGCGTATTCCGTAAGAAAAAATCGACCAAAGGTTTGCCACACCTGTGCCGGATCGCCGTGAAATCCAGCAGGGAACTTAATGCCGGGCCGACAGTTGATTTCAACAACCCACGGTTTGTCATTCCGATCGAACAGAAAATCGATTGTGTAATATAAGGGTGTAAACTGGCGAAACACGAGAGAA
>JACPGL010000044.1 GCA_016182525.1 Candidatus Kerfeldbacteria bacterium
AATTGAGCCATATGTTTGGTGTTAAAGAACTCCCGTTCTCCTGGAGTGAGGGTGCTTTTAGTATACAAAAACAGCTCTTGGAGCAAGAGCTATCCTAGAAAACCTTAGGAAATATGTGTCAAAAGAAAGGGGTCCTTACCACGAAGGGATGCTGTGCTGGGAGCCGAACCGGCTGTCAAGGAATCCGATCGACAACGGGACGCTCATCGCGCTCGTGGCCGCAGGACACACGATCATCCAGACGCCGAATCGGCGCTACGACGAGAGTCCGGACGCGCTCTTCATGCTGACGCTCGAGCTCGGCATGGCCCACACCGACAATGCCAAGCGCAGTCGGGACGTCAAGCGCGGGATCGAGTCGGCGCTCCTTCGGGGCCAGTGGCCCACGAAGGCCCCCCTGGGGTATGTGAACGTCCACACCCCTGACGGACGGCACCGTGTCGAGCCGGACTCCGACCGCTTTCCCGTTCTTCAGGAAGCCTTCCGGAAGTTCCTCCGCGACGGCTACACGATCCCCGAGATTCTCACGATCGTGAACGACGAGCGCGGCTTCCTCACGCCGAGATGTCGAAAGACCGGCGGTCGCCCTTTAAGCGTGAGCGGGATCTATCACGCGTTTCACAATCCCTTCTATGCCGGGCTCATGTTCGTGCACGGGAAGATCTACCAAGGAAGCCACATGCCCATGATCACGGTCGAGGACTTTGAAACCATCCAAGACCGACTCGGGACTCAGGTGGCCCGACGCACGACAAAGATTTTGCGCGAGACATATCTCGGACGAGCCGCGTCGCACACCAGAGCGGCCGACTCCGGCAACCTCGACGAAGCGGCCCGGGCCCCCTCTCCCCCCGTCTCGGGCCGAGGAGTCAACCGCGATTTCTCCCTCACGGGCCTCATGACCTGCGGCTCGTGTGGGTGTGCCATCACGGCCAGCCGCATCACGAACCGCCATGGCTCCGTCTACGTCTACTACCACTGCACCCACCGGATCCGAGGCTGCGATTGCAGAGAGCCCCACATCCGCGCGGAGGACCTCGAGCACCAGTTTCTGGACTTTCTCGACCGCCTGACGCTCCCCGAGCCCATTGCAGAAGCCTTTCTTTCCGAGCTCGCCCGCCGGGAAGGAACGGCCCGCGGCGAGGTGGAAGAGAAGATCGCGGAGATCGATCGCGCGGTTGCGGCGACGAAGGCGAACCTCTCGAAGCTCCTCGACCATTCCCTGGCGGGGCTTGTCGACGAGGAGGACTACCGCGAGAAGCGCAACGAGCTCGTGCTGCGCCAGGAGCGCCTCGAGGGCGAACGCCGAGTTCTCGCGTCCCTGGCCGAGGATCGGTTCAAACCCTTGAAAGAGGCGATTTCTCTGCTGACATTGGCCAAGGAACGATTCCAGGGCGGCGACGGAGCTACAAAGCGATCCATTATCAAAATCATCGGTTCAAACCCGACGCTCCAGGACAGAAAGCTGCGAATCATAGCGAAGAAACCGTTCTCCTTCCTCGAGGAGAGCGGCCGCATTCCAATCAGGAGCGGGTGAGCGGAATCGAACCGCCTTCTCGTGCTTGGCAAGCACGTATAATAACCGTTATACGACACCCGCAGCAATTTGCGCAAACGTATTCTAGCGGACTTGCCGGCGAAAATCAACTCTTGAGGCCTGGGTGGGAATCGAACCCGCGTATAGGGGTTTTGCAGACCCCTGCCTTACCACTTGGCTACCAGGCCGCGTCATGCGCGTTTCGGCCGAAGACCAACACAGTATACCAGGAATTGTATGTTTTTCAAGGTTGACTGGTCTGGATTCGCAGAGTATACTTTTTATCGGGCGTCCTCATGAGGCGCTTTTATGCATCAGGTTTATTACACTCGCACCAAACCATTTCCAGGAACGCGATATGCGGACGTCTATCGGCCTGCTCTTGCCTTCTATTCTCAGATTAAACGAAAATCAAAACGGCGACCGTATGTACGATCGGCATATTTCCAAAAGCAAAAGGTCTTCCTCGAACTCTTCTGGCAACATGTGAGGATGAAACGGAATCTTCGCGACAAAACACGTCGCGTAAAATATTTTTCCTGCGCTATTGAACTTCTTGAGCACTCCCGTTTCGACCCTATCACAAAAGACAATCCAAACAGGTCAGGAGAGCTCCTCCATCGATTCTCAGGCATGGCACCTAACGGGAATCTCTATTATGTACAGGTAAAAGAAAACAAACGTACGGGTCGTAAGTGGCTTATTTCCGTATTCCCAGAGGAAATGTGAAAAGACTTCCCGCCAGGTTGTGGTATATGAACCACGGCCGAAAGTCTTTTCCTCCTCTATTATAGACCTCCGTTATGAACTCTGTCAAGGAAAAAACCCGGAATGGGACAGGGCGCGTTACTCGAGGAGACACGCGCCCATATTCCCCCCAGTCATTCGGGTTTTTTTCCTCACGGGCCCCGGTGAAGAGCCCTTGGTCCCAGCCGTGCTGCTAGCAGAGATCTGCGACCTCTTGCTGGGTAAGGCCTCGGGTGATCCGCATCGTGCGAATCATCTCACGAGCCGCTTGACTCTTGCCTTTTGGGCTGTACACTGTCACCTCCGGGTGGGGTTTGAAATGACACCATCATACTCTTGCTCAACTGTAAATTGACATCGCATTATCAACCGCAAAAAGATATGCTACACTACACACGATAAACACCTTCTTTGAACGATTATGACCCGAAAAACCACCCTGGAGATTGTGCGGCTGGGGCACCCGGCGTTGCGCGCGGTTTCCGAACCAGTGACGAAGACCGAGCTGCGGTCGCGCAAATTCCAAAAATTTTTGAAGCAGTTGGCGAAGACGTGTAAGCAGGGGGATGGTGTTGGCATTGCCGCGCCGCAAGTTGGCGTGAACAAGCGCGTGATTGTGGTGAACATTCACGAGACATCGCGCTACCCCGACAGCAGCGACACGCCGGCGTACCGCGACATTATTGTGGTGAATCCGAAGTGCCACTCCTGTTCGACTGAACGCACTGAAGATTGGGAAGGCGATCTCTCGTCCAACCTGTATGGCCTTGTGCCCCGCTCGGTTCGCTGCACGGTGAACGGATTGAATCCGGATGGCGAGGAAGTAACGTATGAGTTAGAAGGGTTCCCGGCTCGCGTGTTTCAACATGAAATCGACCATCTCGACGGTGTGTTCTTGATCGACCGCGTGGAACGCAAAGAGACGATCGCCGAACGCGAGATGTGGGAAAAGTTTCACCTCAAATGAAAGTCGTATCCATTCGAGCGCAAAATTTTAAAACCATCCGAGATCTTGACATGCAAGACATCGGCGGGCTTACGGTTCTCATTGGCAAAAACAATTCTGGCAAGACGAATGTTTTGGAAACGATAACGTATTTTTCAAAAGAGTCATACGAGATCGAACGATTTTCGAAGGAAGATAAAGCAGCGACCATCCATCTTGAACTTGCACTCACACCCCAAGAAGCGAAAGAACTTGGCGGAGCAGCTAGAGCGGCAATTCTCGTTCTCGATCATACGCCAAAAGCAGGAAAGACAGCGACACTCGACGGCAAGGCTCTTGATCCAGAAACCGTCGCAAAGTATCTGAAGTCGCATGTTTTACATATCGATACGGCGCGCATCTTTTTGCCGGAGGTGAGCGAAAGTGGCAAAAGCTTAGCTTTGGACAAGGGCTTAGAGCGGCTTTCGGGGCAGATTTCGTTTGAGCGGGCGCAACGGGATTTTCATGAACTCAAACTTACGCATCCCAAACTCTTTACCAATGTGCAAGAGGGATTGAAGACCGCATTCCCCAATATCCATTATGCGCTGGATGAACATCTTCTCACCGCTTTGCATGAGGAACGTGAACATCCCGAAGCGCAACCGACCATCACCGATGCTGAAAAGCATGTGGAGTTGGAACGCATGGGAGCCGGGTACCTTCAAATCTTTTCGCTCATCTTGTATGCGTATCACCCGAAGTATTCGATCCTTCTCATTGACGAGCCGGAAACGCATCTCCACCCCGCGCTGCAGAAAAAATTGCTCGAGCTGTTTCGCGGCGTGTCGGCTGTGAAGCAGATTTTTTTAACAACGCACTCTCCATCGTTTGTTTCAGCCGAACATTTAAGCGAGCTACGACGTGTCGTTCGTACCGACAGCCACGGCACTGAATATTTTCCAAAAAAACTTAAGGGAGTGGATGTGAATCGCTTGGTGCAAGAACTCAATCCCGACTCGTCCGAATTGTTTTTCGCGGATGTGGTGTTGCTCGTTGAAGGCGAGGCCGATCGCATTCTTATGCGCGGGCTCTTGGAACGATTTGGTTCTGGTACACGCGAAATTAAAGTTGTCGCCACGCACTCGAACACGAATTTTGAAGTGTACGACGAACTGCTCTCGCTCTACAACATACCGCATGTGATCATGACCGATTTCGACTCGCTGCGGTCGCGTGTGCCGTTCATCGATCACGCACTTCTCGGCAAGCGGTATCGTGCTATTCAGGATGCGCTTCCCATTCTTGCCACAAAACGAATCGTCGTGCTGCCCTTTGGCGCGCTCGAAGATTTTTACCCAAAGAAATATCAAAACCGCCCAACCAAACCGTTGAACGCGTTGAATGCGGCGCAGAACGTGACCGAAGAGGAGTATACCTCCAAGCGCATGATGCCTTTACGGCGCGTGGTGGAGTTGTGCGAACGCGTTTAATATTCGAGGTCGGATCTTTTACCCCCCTTTTGGGTCGGATCTAAAAGGGCCGTTTTGGATCCGACCTTTTCGGGCTCTTTTAGGTCGGATCCGTGTCAAAAGGACGCACAAAAAGATCGAAAATCCAACAAGGATGATCATCGCGCCGCTTGGCACGTCCCAGATCGCTGAAGCAATCAAGCCGCCGATGACCATGAGTTCAGCGAGTACAAATGAGTTCCAGATGAGTGACGAAAAAGACCGCGCTATGAGTTTTGCGGTTGATGCTGGCAAGACAAGTAATGCGGCCACAAGAATGATCCCCACGATCTTGACCGCCAGCACAACGGCCACCGCGAGAATAATGTGAAAAAGAAAATGGACAAGGTTAGTGGGCACGCCAGAGACGTGCGCGCCGTCAGGATCGAGCGTGAAGAAGAGTAGGATTTTGCGGAAGCGAAGAACGAGCGCGAGAATCACAATCGCAGCGGCTGCGAGCACCCACAGCTCTGATGTTTGAATGGTCAAGATGTTGCCAAAGAGATAGCTCAAGAGGTCTGGCTGGTATCCGCGATGGAAACTCATAAGCAGAATGCCGAGCGCCATGCTAAACGTGAATAGAATCCCAATCACCGCGTCGCTTGCGAGCCGGCTTTTTTTCTCAAACACAAACATGAGCGCGGCAATGATCACGCTAAAAAGAATTGCGGTGGAAAGAGGATTCACAGCCAAGAGGAGCCCGATGGCGATACCGGCAAGTGAGGCGTGCGCGATGCCGTCTCCGAAAAACGACATCTTGCGTAAGACTGTATAGACCCCAAGCACGCCAAAAACTGCGCCAACAATCATGCCGCCAACAAGCGCGCGCTGCATAAAGGGATAGGAGAAGAGGGAGAGAAGTTCCATAGAAGCGGTCATTCGTGAGGAGGCCTAGGCCGACGAAGCAATCGAGAGGATTGCTTCGGTCGCCTTTGGCGACCTCGCAATGACTATTTAGTGTTTATGACTAAAGAGTCCCACGCGCTCGCCGTACATCTGCTTAAACGTTTCCGGCGTGAGCACGTCTCGCGGTTTTCCGTGACACAGCAGGCGTTTATTCAAACACACGATGGACGTGGCGTAGTTCGACAACAGATCCGGTTCGTGCGAAATCATGATCACGGTGAGATGGTGGCTTTGTTGAATAGAGTGAATGAGCTCGTAGGCCACTTGCTCACCGCCAATATCAATGCCCGCGACCGGCTCATCCAACACCAACACTTCAGGTTCGGCCAAGAGTGACCGCGCAATAAGCACACGCTGGAGCTGACCGCCGGATAGGTTGCCGATGAGCTGCCGCCCGTGCTCGCTCATCCCCACATAGCCAAGATGTTCGGTAATGGAGCGATCACATTCCGAGTGCGAGCGCGACTTCCAGAGGGATGAATGCAAGAATTCACGCACCGTGATCGGAAACGTGGTATCAAAACTGAATCGCTGCGGCACATACGCGACGCGGCCGTAAAAATCGTCAATTCTTTTCCCAAAAAACGACACGCCACCAGAAGCAGCCGGCAACAACCCAAGCATGGCGCGCACGAGCGTCGTCTTGCCCGATCCGTTCGGACCAATAATCACGACAAACTCTCCGCGCGTGATCGAAAAACTCACGTGATCAACCACCACCTTATCGTGAAACGCGACCGAGAGATCGCGAACATCAATTGTTGTGGATGAGGACATTGCGAATGGTAATAACATTATACTCAATAAGTTTGCGATACGAATCGCGGCCTTCAACTCCCCCGACAGGATCGAGGACCACAAGACGGACATTCAGATCTTCGGCCACTTGTGTGAGCGCATCGCTCGCAAGCTGCGGTTCAGAAAAAATTGTTTTAAGGCCATACGTTGCAATCGCTCCTTCGTACTCCGCAAGTTCTTCGGGAGAAGGCGTTTGGCCGGGGAACGGTTCGAATGTTGCCACAACATTCAGATCAAAGTCGCGAGCAAAGTACGAAAACGCTTCGTGGAATGTCGCGATGTTCCGAAAGGAGAGAACACCAAGCGATGCACGCGACTCCTCATCCAAACGTTCAAGATCGGCGACAAGTGAATCGTAATTCTGATGAAACACTGTTTGACTCGCAGGATCAAGAGTCGCGAGCTCATCGCGAATCACCGCAGCCATCAGCATAGCATTTTTTGGAGAGAGCCAGTAGTGGGGGTCCTTGCCGGTTGGAAACTCCTCGTCGCCCTCGACTTCGATAAGCGAAACCGAGGTGGAAAGATCAACAAGCGTTGCGGTATCGGGCGCACTATCCTTGACCCAATCGTCAAGCCCGGCGCCGATAAAAAAGACGGCGTCGGTGTTTGCCAACGCTCGTGTCAGCGCAGGCGAGGCTTCAAAAGAGTGTTCGCTCACTCCCGGCTCGATCATGAGCTGCACGTCCATTTGACCCCCGGCGATTGTGCGCGTCAAGTCATAGAGCGGGAAAATCGTTGCGGCAACGCTCACGTTCTCTTGGCTATCTTCATCCTTGTGCAAGCGCCCTGCAAGCAGTAGTCCTCCAAGCAATATCAAAAGCAGGAGAGTAATGCTCGCGCCAGTGACTTGTGTTTTTCGGGAAATGGTCATAGGTTCGAGGTCCGTCCTCGTGGGGATCGACGTAGAAACTCTGAATGCGAATCTTTCGCATCTATAATATACGCCTCTTCCCTTTCCCTGTCAAGGTCGGATCTACAACCCTTCGGGGCCGGGTCTTGCTTTGGAACGGCGGATGCGTTATAGTTCGACCACCATGCCTTCACAAAAGGCGCAGCCGACAACGCATGGAATCCTTTCGAAGGATTCATGGAGAAAGCGATGGAGACGACGCTCATCCTCTGCATTCTTCTTGGAGTCGCCCTCGCGATCCTCGCGAACAGGTACGAACTCGCTCGCCGGGTTATCTCTCGGTTGACTCGCGAGCGCCTCATGGAGTTCAGCTTCCCGCCACGAGTCATGCTGCGCTGTGTGGCAGGGGAGATCCCCAAAGGCGAACAAGCCACGATGCGGTTTCGACTCGTCTTCAGGCTCATCACGACCGGATCTTTCTGCAGGAGGGGCAAGTCATTCCCCCTTCGTGTCGTCGCTGGCAAGACGACATCCGGGAAAATCGACAATACACTCCCGCCAACATCGTTGCCTCTCGAGGTGACCATTTACGACCGAGGGTTTCTCATACTCGACGCGGAACCCCTCGCAATGCGTTTCCTGATCCTTTTCCGAAATGCATTCTCTCCTCGGGACGTCGATCCAGAGGTTCATGAGATGCGACGAGAAGAAGATAGTCAGGGTCGCGTGAGTTTCTCCATCTATCTTCTGGGATCGCGTTCTACGCTCGTTGTCGAAGATAGGCAAGATGGAACGGTGATGAGAATGCACGATGCTCATGGAACCTTCTGGCAAGGCCGAGCCGATGACCCGCAGGCCATGACCGCTTTCGCCACCATCGTCACCGATGATCATCCACGACATTGCGTCGCGGTTCACACGAGCTGAACGCGGCAAACCGAAACCCCGAGATCGAGGGATTCATGGAGGTGCGTCATGGTAGATTCGACTGTAGTTCTGATCGTCCTTGTCTGCGTGGCTCTCCTCGGCCTCATCATCGTCATGTTCGAGATCCCGGTCATCGAAGGACTCGACATGATGGAATGGGGCATTCGGAGGAAAATCCGTTCTCTCCCGAAGAAGCTCCGATTCAGATTCTCGAGTGAGGTCGAGCTGCGGTGCTCGGCAACGGTCTACGATGAGCCGCACGACCGCGAGACGTTCAACTCCCTCCTCGTCTCCTTCGGACTCTCGAAGGCCGGGAAGGAACAGGGCGTCAGACTCTGCGGCGGAGGAAGCCTCTTTGACACGATCTGGCGATACGAATCCATTCTCGCCGGGCCCATGCCAGGCGTGCTCGTGAAGAGCGGTGGATTCGTCATCGTCGAGGGTGAGGGGTGTGGACAATTCCTCGTCCTCATCAACAAGGCCTACAGCCCGCGGAAGGTGGAGATCGAGGCTCACCAGATTCTCGTCCCCGAGGACGGAGAAAAGGAGGAATACGAGAAGCCCCTGCCTGACGGACGAGTTGTGCGGGTTCTACGGTTCACAGGACAGGATGCTCCATCGCTGGAGATCTTCGATCTCCCTTCCTTTGCACCATGGTGCGCCCCGACAGATTCGCCGACGGAGATGGGGAAGTTCCATCGAGCGCTGGCCTACCCGGCTAGCCGAGAGAACACCGCGAACGCGGCTTCGACGAGTACCTCGCCGAACTGAAGGAGGAAGACAGTGAATACTCTGAAAAAGTACTGGGAGGATGTGGAACGGTCAAGCCAAGGAGACACCGAGCCGCTCCGGAGAGCGGTCGAGGATCTCGAGCGTGCCACCGAGCGATCCCTGAACGCACTGGTGGATCAGCCAACCGACCGACAAGGCGAGAGGCGTTCGCTGGTCTCACGATTCATCGGAGCGATCGGAGCGAGACTCCGCCCGTGCACGATGCGTTCGCGGTGAGATCGCTCTTCAAAACAACTCCAACACGACGCGGGAGGAGGACGCGTCACCGCCGCGCCGGGTTCTTCGAGGATCCGGCGCGCCATCATTTCCTAAGAAAACGAGATCCGTTCTCGATTTCCTTATTTCCGAGATCCGTTCTCGTTATGTTCTTGTTATCCACAGTTGCAATGAGAATGGATCTCGACGTATACTATCCTGGAATAACACACTTCAAACATCTCTTCCTTTTTTCGTTTATCTTCGAAATCAACGTGGTGGAAGGCGTAAATTTGTGAAAAAGGAATCATGACATCCACACGAAAACTCCTTGTGCTCACGCTCTTCCTTTTCCTTGCCGGAGGAGCGGTGTTTGCGTCGCTCTTATACACCCCAGCGAGGAGGGCGACCACAAATACTTCTCTTGCGGAAACATCCGTAAAGATCGCTGCACCTCAAACTGAAACTGAATCGAACACAGCTCCTGAAGAAACGCTTCTTGAACCGGAAACAGTCGCTCGTCCTCTTTCGATTCTCGCAGTTGGCGACATCATGCTCGGCCGCTATGTGCAAACGCTCATGGAGCAGCGCGGCGAGGATTATCCTTTTGAAAAAATTGGCGATCTGTTTACGAGTCACGACGTGGTGCTCGCCAATCTCGAAGGGCCGATCATTGACGGACCAAAAACGCCGAACAACTCGCTCATCTTTCGATTCCCCGAAACCACCGCGGCGCTTCTCGCTCGCCACGGAATCACCCACGTCTCGCTTGCAAATAATCACACGATGAATCAAGGGCAAGAGGGACTCGCGAATACTCGTACGTTGCTCGCAAACGAAAACATCACGACGTTTGGTGATCCAGCTTCAGAAGAAATCGGAAGGGCAACGACCTCGCACAATACGTTCAAAAGCATTGAGTGGATTGGCGTGAACGCCGCACTCCGCTCTGTGGATCGCGAACACATTATTCAGCGCATCAACGAGGCAACCGATCCCATTGGCGCGCCAGATTTTGTGGTTGTGTTCGTGCACTGGGGCAACGAGTACCAGCACACGCCGTCTGCCGTGCAGCGCGAGCTTGCGCACGAATGGATCGACGCCGGCGCCGATGTGGTGATCGGCCAGCATCCGCACGTCATTCAAACTGTTGAACTGTACAACGACCATTTGATTTTCTACTCGCTCGGCAATTTTATTTTTGATCAATATTTTTCAGAGGACACGCAAGAGATGCTGGCTGTGAATCTTTTGCTAGAGGACGAAACGGTTACCGCCAAACTCATCCCACTCAACTCCTCCCGAAGTCAACCGCAAACCGCGGACGAGAACCGCCGCACCGACATCTTACGAAAGCTCGCCGACTGGAGCGACGCACGAATCCGCGACGCAATTCTGAAAGGAGAATTTGTGCTTCGACGTACACCTTGAAAAAGCCCAGAAAGCTGGTATAGTATCAACGCATGCCGGGGTGGTGGAACTGGTTTACACGAGAGACTTAAAATCTCTTGGGCGAAAGCTCATGCGGGTTCGACTCCCGCCCCCGGCACCAAATAACAGACCTGCATGCCAACGAAATTGACGCACATTTCTTTTTGGATCACGACGCTTGGGGAATGGGAGGTCACGACGGGCGCGGCAATCGTCGCCTCTCTTCTTTTGTATCTCTGGAAAAGAAAAGCGTACATTCTCCCCTTATGGGTAGCACTCGCGGGAAGCGAATCTATGACGTACCTATTAAAAATCTTTTTTCATCGCGAGCGGCCGAGTATTGCGCTCTATACTGAAAACTCGTTTTCGTTCCCAAGCGGACATGCCGCCGTTGCCGTGGCTTTCTATGGATATCTCACGTACGTTCTCGTCCGAAATCTGAAAACGCGAAGAGGCAAGATTACAGCGGCCTGTGCGGGCACGGTAGTCATTTTTGTACTTGGTTTGAGTAGACTTTATTTAGGAGTTCACTTTGTGAGCGATGTCGTAGGCGGGTATGTTATAGGCGCATTTTGGTTGATCGTTGCCATCAGTATGGTGGAATGGCTTGCTTCGGATGTAAAATCCTTGTGATCGACAAATTATGAGGATTTGATATACTAGAAATATACTTCTTTCAAGGATGTATGAAAATTCCGCGATATCCTGAACAATTAGACGCTTTTTTGGAGCCGGAGAAGGTTCTTGTGATCTATGGTCCGCGTCAAGTTGGCAAGACAACTCTTCTCAACGATTTTCTCTCCAAAACTCCTCTCACCTATCGCCTCGACAATGGCGAAAATGTTCTGATACAAGAAATTCTCTCCTCGCACAACTTCTCAAAAATTCAAGAATATGCCCAAAGTGTTGAACTCATTGCTATTGATGAGGCGCAAAAAATCCCTCAAATTGGATTGGCTCTCAAAATTCTCGTGGACAATGTTCCAAACATCAAAGTGATTGCCACCGGCTCGTCATCTTTCGAACTCGCCGGTCAGGTCGGCGAACCGCTCACCGGACGCAAACGAACGCTGACGCTTTTCCCCGTTGCCCAACGCGAGCTCTTGAAACTTCACACTCCTTTTGAACTTCAGCAGCGTCTTGAGAACTCGTTGATTTTCGGCGGGTACCCGGAAGTTCTCACCACAGAGAATGCCGAAAAGAAAAAACAAATTCTCACGGAGATCGTCAGCTCCTATCTTCTGAAAGATATTCTTGAACTCGAACGCGTGAAGAGTTCGAAAATTCTTCTTGATCTTCTTCGTCTCATCGCGTTTCAAGTCGGGAGCGAAGTATCCCATTCCGAACTTGCACAACAGCTCGGCATTGACTATAAAACAGTAGCGCGGTATCTCGACCTCTGCGAAAAAGCCTTCATCCTCTACAATCTCCGAGGGTTCAGCCGAAATCTTCGCAAGGAAATCACCAAAAAAAGTAGATACTACTTTCTCGATACTGGAGTTCGCAATGCAATCATCGCCAACTTTAATCCTCTGCACCTCCGCGATGATGTTGGAAAATTATGGGAGAATTTTTGTGTTGTGGAGCGCCTCAAGCATCAAGCCTATGAACCGATCTATAGCAATAACTATTTCTGGCGCACGTGGGATCAGCGTGAAATTGATTGGGTTGAGGAACGAGAAGGAAAACTCTTCGGATATGAATTCAAGTGGGAAGCACGCAATGTTCGAACACCGAAGGAGTGGTCGACGACCTATCCTGAAAGTGAGTTCATGACCATTCACAAAGAGAATTATCTTTCTTTTGTCTCATGACTGTATGATCACAAGCGTACTCTTTGACATGGATGGGATGGTGGTGTTGCTGGACGAGATTTTTAGCGATCGTTTGTCGCGCGACTATGACGTGCCGATGGCAAAGATTCTTCCGTTCTTTGAAAATGAATTTCAGGATTGCCTCGTGGGCAGGGCGGATTTGAAACACGAGCTCGCCAAGTACACTGCCCGGTGGGGTTGGGAGAAATCTGTTGACGACCTTGTCGTCTATTGGTTCCAAACCCAAAGCACACGCGATGAACGCATGATCGAAAGTGTTCAGCGTTTGCGCGCGCGGGGGATTCGCTGCAGCATTCAGACGAATAACGAACGGTACCGTGTTGAACATCTTGCAAAGACGCTCGGCTTGCGCGATGTGTTTGATGACATCTTCGCCTCGTATGATCTTGGGTGTGCCAAACCCTCGCAAGAATTTTGGCGTTTGATTCACGACCGTCTCGGGCAGCCGACAAAAACCGAGATGCTGGTATGGGATGACGACCCTGAAAACGTGGAATCCGCTCGGCGCTTCGGCTTTCACGCCGAGCTCTATACCGATGTTGATTCGTACAGCCAAAAGATGGGAACATCAACAAGGTAATTTCAACTATGCGAGACCGACCAAGCCCAAGCGAACACGAAATACGCGAAACCACACCGGAGAGTGTTTTTGAAGAAATCAGCGCGGATAATCCTAATGCCATTCGCGCCTATCTTCAGTTTGAGATCGACAACGGCTTTACAACGCTCGATCCTCGAACGACACTCGATGGTCAAGTTGCTTTTCGTGGGCAGCAACTCCGTAGTGGGAAACTCCGAGTGATTGCAGCGCGAGAAGGCAACGAGCTCACCGCAACGAGCGTTGTGGTGCTCGAAAACGGAACCATGGGCAAAGACATCTCGCCAAATGAAGCGTACGCGGCTGGCACTCTCGTCCGACCCGATAAACGAAGCGGCGGAATTGGAGAACGCGCGGCGGCGGAACAAGATCGCATTGCGCGTGAAGCTGGAAAAACCGCTCTGCGTACGGTCATTGCCAAAAACAATGCACCCAGCGCCCGACTTCGGATGAAAGTGGGGTACAGACTTGAAGGAATTGAAGAACGGCCAGCTACTCAAGAACGACCAAGCGAAGTGAATTACGCCTACCGGAAAGATCTCACGCAAGAGGTAGAAGCACGTCAGTGGAAGAATAATGTGCTTGCCGGCAATCTTCATCGTGTTGACGCTGTCGGCGAAGACTCACCTCCTGAACTCATGATTGACTCTCAAAACACGGAAGCCGTCAAACAGGCTCTTGCGCTGGAGTATCGCGGCGTTGCACTTCTTCGCCCCGAGGACTTCGACGACCCAAGACCACTCGATCGGAATGCCATTGTGTTTGTTCGGGAAACATCTTCTTCATAGATATTGCGAGAAAAAACAAGATCCGTCCTTGATACGAGAACGGATCTTGTAAGATTGCTTCGTCCCCGCCTGTGGCGGGTCCTCGCAATGACTTATACGATAATGGTCTCTTTCTCAACACGATAGCCCTTCGCCTGAAGAGGAGCCACAAAGATGCGATCAATGAGCATCGGGTAGCGAAAGATGGCGGTATGGATCGGCATGACGATTTCAGGTTTCACGAGATCGACAAACTCAATACCTTGATTCGCGTTCATCCATGGTGCGCAGGCCGGAGCGCATAATACTTTGACCCCTTTCGGAATAGGAGTCGGATGCAAGCTATCACCTGGATGAAACACGGTGTCATCAATAAGGAACCCGCGACACTCCGGAACAGGAATAGGCAGGGATTCATGCGGCGCATCAACTCCTTGAATGGTCATGGTTCCAAGCGTCACGGTTTGTGCGGGCGAGAGAACCGAGCTCTCGATGTTCACATCCTTCAAGCGTTTTTGAATTGAGGCATTGGCCACGATCACACATCCCGCATTCACGGCGAGAATCCGTTTGAGAATCTCGGGATCGGTGTGATCAATGTGTTCGTGTGTGAGTAAGATCGCGGCCAAACCGGTAAACGCTTCGGGCTGTTCGCCATTCACATCAAACGCAAACTTGCCCGGATCAATCAAAATCCGCGTCCCCTGTTTCTCGATCTGAACACACGAATGGCCGTGGTGCGTAATGGTCATACGCCTACCGTGTTACGACTTTTGAATCTCTTTAATATGCTGCAAAATTTCAGCGTGCAAGAGTCCGTTCGATGCAACGACCTGATCCCCCGGCGCTGTCCAATTCTTGCCCGACAGATCCGTGACCTTGCCTCCTGCCTCTTGAATTAACAACACGCCTGCGGCCACATCCCAGAGTGTTGAGGGAGGTGCCATGACACACGCATCAACACGACCGGCAGCGACAAATGCAAGATCAAGCGAGGCCGACCCGAGGCGACGCACTTTAAAAGTATAATTCAAAAAGTGCTCGTTGATCTTAAGGGCAAAGAGCGCGGAGTGCTGATCGTGCGAGGAGCCATACATAATAATCGAGGATTTGAGCGTTTCGGTTGATGAGACATGAATCGTACGGCCATTCAATGTTGCACCCTTTCCTTTTTCGGCAACATACAAGTCGTCGGTGACCGGAGCATAAATCACTCCTGAAATAAGTTTGCCATCGTGCATCACCGCAATCGAAACGGTAAACACGGGATTCCGAATCGCAAAGTTCGTTGTGCCATCAAGCGGATCCACAATCCATTTCACTTTCCCTGGGTTATTCGCAAGCCCTGTCTCCTCCGACAGAATATCGTGATCCGGATAGTTGGCTTTAATCGTGTTGATGATCTGCGTATTGGCCTCCAAATCAAACTCGGTCACGAGTTCAAACTGTGACTTCATGCGCTTCTCCGGCAATTCTGTTTTTTCGAAATTCTTAAGCAAATATGCGCCTGCTTGTTTGGCTGCAGCGACAGCAGTGTTCGTGAATGTCATTGTTGTGGATTAAGGGCTTGTCAATAAATAACGTTTCTCAAGTTCGCTCAGATTTGCGCCAGATTTGTCAGAACAAAATCTGAAGAATAGTGAACTATTGTGAAGATTTTTTCTGATCAAAGATGGCGCAAAGATGAGATGAAATTGGAAAGGGGTTCAACTGTTCCACAAGGTTATCATCAATGCGGTCAAGAGAGTTGCGCTCAATGCCTTCGATGTAGGCAAAAACGTCGCCAACGAAAAAGGAGGAGCCGGTGATGAGAATAACGCCGTTATTCCCCACGTTTGCCCGCGCAAGCCGAAGCGCGCGAGGGATCGACGGCGCCACATCGGCACGCTCGACAAGATGAGACAGAAATGTCGCATCGTGAAATCCTTTTTCATGCGGGAAGACGAAATATCCCGCATGTGTGCTCAACACTTTTAACATCTCGGTCACTTGTTTTCGGCGTTTGGCGGCAAACACCACGGCAAGTTCATTACGCGGGATTCCCAAGTCATCGACAGTTTCCACAAGCCGCTCAATCGCGTCCACGTTATGTGCAATATCTAAAACTGTTGTGGGCCGCTGGCTCACCACTTGGAAACGACCCGGGATAAATGCCTGCGCAACAGCTCGCCGCTCCACCTCGTCGGTGATGGCCGAGTCAAATTGGCGTGCAGCCGTAATGGCAAGACACACGTTCAGCGCAAAGTGGCTGCCGATGAGTGGAGTGGTGAGTTCACGCGTGCCAAACGCACAGAACTTTGTGCCTTCAAAAGACACATCATGGATGAGCACGTCATTCTCTTCGTTGACGCGGATGATTTTCGCTCCAACCTCGGCTGCGCGATCGAGCATATGTTGGACAAACGGTTCTTCCACGCTCGTGATCACCGTATCGTGCTTCGTGCGGATGAGTCCTGCTTTCTCGTGCGCGACGTCATCGAGTGTGGGCCCTAAAATCGAGAGGTGATCGCGTTGGACGTTCGTGATGACCTTTGCCGAAAGATCCAACAAATTTCCCGGGTCGAATTGACCGCCGATTCCCACCTCCCATACAACCACATCCACTTTGCGATTCTTAAAATACAGAATCGCAACAATCGAAAGCAGCTCGAACCATGTCAGACGGTCATGAATCTTGCGCTCTACCCGATCGACGATCGGTCGTACATAGTCGATGGTCGTGACAAAATCATTTTTCGGGATGGGCTGGCCGTTCACTTGAATGCGTTCGGTGTATGTGACAAGATGCGGCGAAAAATAGGAGCCGGTGATGTAACCAGCTTCGCGCAACACTCGTTCGGCGATCGTGACCGTTGAACCTTTGCCATTGGTACCGCCGACCTGAATGCCTTTCAGCCCCTGTTCCGGGTGGCCAAGCTCTGTAAGCATTGCTTCCATGCGCGCGAGCGACAAGACCTGCTTCGGCCGCGACCGCGGGAAGGATTGAAGATACTGCACGTATTCATTGAGATTCTCGTAGAGCATACTCCAAGTGTTGCACATTCTTTTCAACCTCGCAACTCATATCGAGGATGCGGGTTTGAAGGCCGCGCGGTGGGCACATCGCACGGTAACTGCCAGGGAAATTCCGGTGAATGCGCTGG
This sequence comes from Candidatus Kerfeldbacteria bacterium, assembly GCA_016182525.1. Taxonomy (GTDB): domain Bacteria; phylum Patescibacteriota; class Patescibacteriia; order JACPL01; family JACPL01; genus JACPGL01. The sequence continues at coordinate 16,966 of JACPGL010000044.1, forward strand.
GCATAATACTCTTCGCGGTACGGAATATCGCGATCTGCCGTACCGCGCTTTGAATGCCGACGGCGCACTTCCACGCGGTCGAGGAGGCATAATACAATGACCACGTTCCAGCCGTTGTCTTGGAATCGCTTGAGCATGCGCGTGTTCAGCCGTGGAAAATTCGTTCCGATCTCAAGAAGAATATTTCCGCTCTGGGAAAAAAGATGAGCATACATGTCGCGGTATCCTCGGATATCAAAATTCTCAACAATGGCTCGGCCGGCGTTATCGAGATATTTTCGAACAAAGAAAAAGACGTCGACAACCTGAAAGTCAGGATGCGCATTGATCCACGCTTGTCGCAGTGTTGTCTTGCCCACGCCCGGCAAACCAGTGAGAACAAGGAGAGTATTCATAAAGCTCCGAGCTATCGGAGGCGTTTGAGCACCGAGATATCGTGTACGCGGCCTTCAAACGGCGTTTCTAAGATGACATCGCGTTTGCGGATTTCAGGATGATGGAGAAGCGCACGAACGCCCTCTTCGCCGATCTGGCCTTTGCCAATGTGCTCGTGACGGTCTTTGCGTTCGCCGAAAGCCCCTTTAGAATCGTTCATGTGCACGACCACAAGTTTTTCCAGACCGATCACCTCATCAAATTGCGACAATGTTTTTTTGACCGCAGCAGAGGTACGGAGGTCATAGCCGCTTGCAAATGCATGGCACGTATCGAGACATACGCCCACGCGACGGTCAGTTGCGCTGAGAATTTCCGCAAGCTCTTCAAAGGTGTCGCCAATGATATCGCCTGCGCCGGCGGACATCTCCACACAGAATTGCGTTGTGCCCGTATAGCCCTTGAGAATTTCTTGCACGCCGTCGATCACTTTGCGCATGGCTTTTTTCTCACCGAAATCGCGGGCTGAACCAATATGGGTCATCATCGCTTTCACACCGAGTTGACTGCCGCGTTCAAGCTCTTCACGAAGAACAGAAATGGATCCGTAGCGTATACGTGGAGTGGCCGAAGCGAGATTGATAAAGTACGGCGCGTGGATGTACGCCGTCTGGCTATATTTCTGAAGACCTACTTTGAAGTTGCGAACAATCTCTGGAGTAAGGACAGGCGCTTTTCCCCCTTGCGGCGGCCGCGAAAAAAACTGAAAGACTTCGCAGCCTTCCGCATGCGCATTCACCGGCGCATTCTGTGCGCCTCCAGCCGACGAGACATGTGCCCCGACCCTCGGTCGCGCAATCTTTTTTGCGGCCTTCTTTCCCATATTCCCTACTATACCACAGAAGCTTATGGTAAATCGAGGGGGATGATCGAGAAAAAGAGAAAGAGTACTTTCACGCGGCACCAGAATCGATCGGCTCCAGCGGCCGATCGTTCTTTTCCCTCGGCAATTTCGCGCGCTCGTACCGAGCGGGACCAAGCCGAAATTGCCTGCGGGACATGCCGCTTAGAAAGTACCCTTTCTCTTTTTCACTTAGGAGACCTCTGCGGCCTTCCGAAGTTTCTCCACAACCTTGCGATTCACAAGCACGTTGGCCAAATAATTGCGATAGGAATTCGACTGGATCTGCTTTGCCGCCTCTTCACTCGCGGCATAGATTCTCTTCACTTTCTCGAGTTCCGTGTTCAGCTCCTCATCCGTCACCGTGAGCTGATCGGCCTTAATCACTTCACGAATGGCTAATCCTGTTTTCACGCGAAGTTCGGCTGGCGCCTCAAAACCTTTTTTCAGATCCTCTTCGGTTTTGCCGAGATTGGAAAGATACGTTTCGTACGACATGCCTTTGCTCGTGATATCGGTTTTCAACTCTTCGAGCATCTTGGTGAGCTCGCCGGCGACCAACACATCCGGCATTTCGCCGAATGTTGACTTTCCGACCAGCTCCTGCAAAAGATCGCTGTCGAACTTTTCAGTGGCTTTGGTTTCTTTCTCGCGTTTGATGTTGTCGCGGATGGCGGTTTTCAGCGCTTCAAGATTGGCAAAGTCGCCGACGGTTTTGGCAAACGCATCATCGGCCTCTGGAATCTGAATCTTATACACGTTCAGTACTTTGAGTTTCACGACATGCGCTTGGCCGCGAAGCTTTTGGTTAAAATAATCCTTCGGGAACGTGAGCTGGAACATTTTTTCTTCACCCGCGCTCATTCCCAAAATTGCTGTTTCAAAATCGGGGAGGAACCGCCCCTCGCCAAGCACAAGAGGATATTTGGTTCCAGATCCGCCTTCGATCGGCATATTATTTTTGGAGATCGTAAAATCCAGTTCCACTTTGTCGCCTTTTGCTGATGCGCGCAAGACAAGTTTCTCGGTGCTGCGCATTTTACGGAGCTCGTCAATCGTGCCCGCGACATCCACGTCCGTGACCACGACCTCTTGCTTTTTCGTTTTCATGGAGGAAATATCGCCAAGTGTCACGTCGGGCATGAGCGCAACAACGGCGGTATAGGTGAATGGATTGCCGGGCGCGAGCTTGGTGACGCGCACATCCGGCGCACCGACCGCGTCGAGCTTCTCTTGAATCACCGCGTCGACGTAGGATTTGCGAACCGCATCCTGCGACGCCTCTTCGGAAATCGCTTGCTCGCCCACTTTTTTCTTTAACACGTCGTAAGGAACTTTGCCAGGGCGAAAGCCGTCAATTTTCACTTCTTTGGAAATGCGTTCCGCGGCACGCATAAGGTAGGGCTGAAACTCGTCAGCGGTCAGTTCAATCGAAAGTTCGATTTGTCGCTTCGGAAGATCCCTTTTCTGAACATTCATGGAATACAAATAAACGCTAAAGCTGTTGCAGTGTAGCGTACTCACGCGCAGTCGTCAATATAAGGATTTCGGGGTGACACGCAAACCCGGCCTCGACGTCGAGGTTGCGTCAAGATCCCGAATATAATACCCGGGATCAGATCCTTGTTCAAATTCACGAACGACCTCATCACTCACCGGATCAAGAACGTATAACTCGTCTCCATACCAATTGCCAATGAGAATTTCTCCGGAGAGTAATCGAGTTGGAGTGTTATAGGTTGTTAAGACTTCGTTCCCAAGATCCGTTGTCTTTCCAGTTTTTGAAACCAGATCAAAGATGTTCAACCCGGCGTACCATTGACCAAGGGTCACATAGGCTTTTGTTTCTTCGGTATTGAGAACGACTCCGGAAGGAGGCCCATCCGTCGCCGTAGAAAATTCATCAATCAATGTATCGGTCGTTGTGTCATATTGCGAAATGCGATTGGGTTGGTCATGCGCAACCACCAATCTCCCGCGTGAAGAAATTGCTACAGCCCTTGGTGAAGAGAAGGTCGAAATCTCTTTGAGCAGCAAAAACGTGTCGACATCATACACCCGAATGAGCGCCTCTGCATCTTCAAGAACGTACAATTTTTTATTGGTCGCGGCTAACGCAACTCCTGCCGTATCAATGCGACCAATCTGTTCAAATGTCGCTCCAGAGAACACGCGAATCTCATCCGCGTCGTATCCGCGCTGAACAAAAACCTTGCTTCCATCCGGAGTAAACTGTATACCACCAGGTTGAATATCCATATATCCATAATCGCCATGAAAGAGCTGGATATGCCGGAGCAGCTTCCCTGAAAAAGGCTGAATGACCGCAATCCCTTTTCCCCAATGTGGAGCTGCCCACGCTTGAGATACATCGGGAGAAATGGTGACATCTTCCATATAGGCAGCCGAGTAGCACCCATATCCTTCTGCGTCACAATCACGGAGAACGGTTTGATAGATCGGTTTTTCCGTCACGGGGTCAAGAGCAATAACACTATGCCGGTATTCATTCGCCGTGAGAACAACACCGTTTGATGGGCGTTCTTGATGAGAAAGAAATTCAATCCCCCATGAGCGAAAAATTTTGTCTCCGCGAGTTCCGCCATAATAGGCTGCGAATCGTACTGTCCACGTTCCTTTCGCGTTTTCCTCTTTGATGGTTTCAAAACTTTGAGACCCCGCGTGCGCCACAAACGATTCGGACTCCTGAATATCCGCTCCCACATACCCCGTGATTCCCTCAATCCAATCTTGCGTGCAACCCTTGCCGCAAGCGTACTCTTTTGCAATCGGAACATGATTCAGCACCTCGATGACCGTTCCTTGAGGAGAGGTGAGCGTTATGCGAACATTTTGGCTGGAGTAATAGGCGTAATCGACATAGACAGAAAGGGATGAGAGCGGAATGTCGTCAGCGACCTCAAGGGTGGAGGTGATTTCTTGACCCGATGTGATCGGAGCGTTTACATCCTGACGCAATTCTTGACTCACTTCAAAAAAATCCTTTCGTGATGCCTGCTGATGATCGGGATTTTCGACGCGAACCGTGTAGACGCCAGTGGAAATACTTGGAACCCGAATTCCAATCTCGCGCGAGGAAAGGAGTCGAGACGGGAGAAGCTGATTTCCAAAAAAGACCTTTGGCTTTCCATAAAAGAAATTGCCCTTGAGCACGACATCACGCCCGACTGGACCATGCGCCACAGTTGCGCCAGTGATTTCTGGAGCAAGCGGACTCCCGGAAAAGGTAAACGCCGACGGAATCGTTGACGCCCACGCATATCCTGCATTCTGCGGATACTGGACGCGCACATCCACAGGACCGACAACGTTACGGGGAGTGAGAACGGTAATCGTCTGGGGGTCGAGAACATTGACGTTTGTTCCTTCATACTCTCCAAACCAAACTTTTATCCCATCGACAAATCCATTCCCTCGTATTCGTACTCGTTCTCCTCCAAAGTTTGCCCCTGTTGTGGGTTGCACATTCGTCAGAGTAAGCGGGTTCTCGTCGATAAACAGGGTATAGGTGCCGTATGTTCCCAAGAGAGGCGGAGCCGCTTCGGCATACCGATAAAGTTTGAGAAAATAGCTATCACTCGAGTCTGGAGAAAAAACAATGGACGGAGAAAACCCATCTCGCGTATAGACTTGGCGGTATGGGGCATCATCGGAGGATGAGATCAACTCTTGAGCGGATGTGTAGAGTTCAAGGATCGGATCCGAGCCGTCGAGTAACTCTGCGGCGGAGAAGATGTAATCCGTTCCGGCGGTAAGCTCTATTGAAAAAACATCTTCATCATTTTCGACATACAGGGTATGTTGTGTTGACGTGTTCACTTCCACTGGCGTGGCATTCGCGAACGTGTCATTCGGTTCACTCTCGTCTTGAGCATATCCGACTTCCACGTTTTGAAAAGCGGCGTTGACTTCGTCGGAATTGGGCAAATCTAAGCGTTGCCACGAATCCCAAAATGATTCCAGAGAAATTTTTTTGTCGCGCATGGGGAATGTCGCTTGAATATCTCGAAAGACTTGCCAGGCGTAGCGATCCCCTTCGGGCGATGAAAATTGCAAAGCATCATCATCCTGCCCCACGCTTCCATCTTGTGTTGCTTGCGAATCAACAATGTCATAGAGCGCTGCTCCAACAGGAACTTCGTTCCCAGCGCCCAGGTCTTTTCGTGATGGCGCGTACCCGTTATACGTACAAATGGGATCCCCAAAACACCCGTACCACGATAATTGCTGACCGTTCGTTTCAATGTAAAAAGCGGGGTCTTGGTAGTAAGATGGCTGCGTTCGTCCTTTATACGCACGAACTGCGCTAGAAAGATACGTCGCGATACCTTCTGTATAACTTAATCGAATGTCAAACTGATCATAAAATCCATGTGATCCGAAAAAGTCTTCAAAACGTGAATACTGATCAGTGACGTAGTGACCGACTTCGTGGAGAATGACGGTATCATCGTAGCTATCATCGTCACTGCCGATATATCCGGGAAGCCACACGCCGCCATTCATGTCGTAATATTTTCCGTAACTCAACCCTTCTTCCCAGTGAATCGTAAGCAACTCTCCTGCAGTTTCGGATTCTCCGACAAGATCAAGATAATCTTCAACGTCTTTGATAACATCAAACATATTAAACGGCCGGCCAGCGGCGTCTTTTGTTGCGACGACTGGCGTGGCGCTAAAATCAATCGGCTGACCCGGAAGATGTCCTTCGAAGACGACATCCATGGCGTACGGAAGGCCGGCGACCGTGGCCACTGACCCGTGGAGATGTTCAGGTTGCTGATCGGAGGTCGTGAGGACGCGAACGACAAGATTCCGTGTTTTGTCGTCTTCAAATGTTGTTGTGAAGGTTCCCTCTGTGGAAGTCGCGAGTTGCGCTAAGAGAGTTCCGTCTGCCTGATCCCAGATGCGAATATCCGCTTCGCGAATCGGGCGATTCGCAATTCCCGTAAAACCATTTTTATTGAAGGGTTGATCTTCGTAGAGAAACGCGCCTTTCACCGTGGTTGTGCCATCGGTGTTTACTTGCCCGCCTGAAGGTTTCCGCGTTTCTGTTGTGAGAATCACGGCGTCGGTTTTGCTGACGCGAACTCCGTCAAGCGACAGAGCGGCAAGAGAAGGAAGCGGATCAATTTGTAGCACGTTTTCTGTGCGACGAAGTGTTCGAGGTGTCGAGAGATGAAATGCATCAGCAAACGCTGCAACCACGATCATCTCGCCGGATGAAAAAGATGCGTCTGATAAAAGCTCCCACTGAAACGTTTGTGTTGAGCCTGCCGAACCGTGAACCGTTTGAGAAGATCTGCCAGCAACGCGAACTCCGTCAGGTGGAGAAATGTCAACCGTCCCCGTCACATCCAGAGCGCTTTCCAGAACAGCTTCGATATGCATGCTCTCTCGTGACGTCCCACTTTTTTGGGTACCAGAAACGCTTAGATGATATGGCGCCATGTCATCACGGAGATGTTCGGAAGATTCCGTCGCGCCTTTTGGTTCTGGATTTTTTTGAAGATTCGTGAAAGAAGAGGCAAGTTGAACATTTGCCGGGATTTCTGGCAGGTTTTGAAATGTGACTGGAGGAGACTGTTTTGAGAGCAAAAACACAGATGCGGCAATACTGCTCACTGCGACAATGCCCGTTGCTGCAACAAATGCTTTTATGGACAAAGACAGAACAACAGATGTTCGCGCCTGAACAGATGTTTGCGGTTGAGGCATACAATAAAAATAAAAGTTAGCGCATTATCGTGGGCGGGAGTCGAGGATGCGCTTTTCCTTGAGCTCAGTCTCCATGCCCATGCGCTGTAAGAGTTCGGCGAGCGGCTTCTCCTCGACAATGGGCGTCACATCCATCTCGGTGCGCACTCGTCGCTCTACCTCCTGCTTTACGTTTTCGAACGATTGGCCGGTATGCGGCGCAACGTACACCACGATCTCATCAAGGCCAAGCGCTTCTCCGCCCTCCTTCCGTAACTCCACTTGCCACTCTTCAATCTCTTTCATCCCGGAAAGAAGCGGGAAAAAGTTGTTCAAGTTCACGAGCTGACCTTTGACGTTGGTGAGATTGAACTCTTTGAACTCTGACGAGCGTTGGATGTCGGGATGCAAACGCGGAACCGTTCGACCGCATGACGGACACGGCCCATAGGTTATCCCTTTGGTCACATCGCCGGTGCGATAGCGCACAACGGCCGAGCCGCGCCAGTCGAGCGATGTGTACACGATCTCGCCTTCCTCATCTTCGGATACGCGCGTTCCCTTTTTGTCCACGAGTTCGATACACTCAAGATCAGGATAGAGGTGATAGCCGGAATTTTCCGCACACTGAATCCATGCGGTTTTGGATTCAGTGAAGGCGTACGTTGCCAAGATGTTGACTTCTTTCGCGCCAAGCTTCTCCAACATCTCGCGCGTTTTTTCGCGTAACCCCGTGGACACGCGCTCTCCGCCGAAAATCATAAATCGCAACGCCGAAAAATCCGCGCCGAGTTTCACGGCCTCGCGCATGAGATGGTATGCATAGCCCGGAATAAATGTAGCGATCGTTGCCGGCATGCGCTCAATCGCTCGAATAATTTTCTCCGTGCCCATGGTTTTGCCGCCGCCCGTGTGCAGACTCGTCAACCCCATGGTCATGGCTGCATGATACGCCAACCAAAATGCCAAGTGCGGCGCATACGGGAAGCCGTTGATAAACCGATCATCTTTGGTTGCGCCGGCCACGTCAAACAACCGCCGCGCACTCTCTTTTAACAGCTCAATGTCTCGCGCCGAATAGGTAAATGCCGTGGGCAGTGCAGTGCGACCAGTCGTGAAATGCGTGTGCACAGGTTTGTATTCCCATTCCAATCGCGCATGCACATCCTGGCGAGCAATCTTGCCTGCGAGTAAACGCGCCAACTCCCGCGGGTGAGCATATTTTTTGATCAGTTTCTCATCCGGTTGTAAAATAAATTGCCGAGGACGGCTGCGATCGTCCTCAGTCGGCGCCACATCCTCTTTGCGCGTGAACGGGAGCTTGACCAAATCATCCACGGTCTGAATATCTTTAAACGACAGCCCACTCCGCTGAAACAGGTCGCGGTAATACGGGCTAAACGGCAACTTGTGCTGAACATAAAAACGGAGCTTCGCATTCTGGAGCTCGCGAATCTCGTCTCGTGACATCGTCGTCACCTTCTGCCAATCAGCAAACATAGCGGTGGGGGTTAATAATCGTAGGTCTTGCCTGTCATCTCCGAAAGTTTGAGCATGATTTTGCGCGTCACCTCTTGCAACAATTCATAGGTGATCGGGCGGTCGAAGGAGGAGGAGAAATCCATGGGCGGGCCAAACTCCAATCGCTCTTTGATATGCGTGCGACGGAGCATCCGCAACGTTTTGCGCACACCCTTCAAATGCGGACCACGCGTGATCGCGGCCGGGATGACCGGAACGCGTTCGAGCAGCGCCAGCCGAGCCGCGCCGGTCTTGCCTTTTTGCAAACGGTCGGGATCAAGCGAAACTTGTCCTTCAATAAAGACCAAGACAAGATGGCCGAGCTGCAACACTTTGCGCGCTTTCTCCACGGCTTCGGATTTTTTTTGCGGGTCAAC
>JACPGL010000047.1 GCA_016182525.1 Candidatus Kerfeldbacteria bacterium
ATATACTAGAGCAGTCAATTGTCTTTTTCTATGAAATCACGAACAGTACTGATAAGCGGAGGGAGCGATGGGATCGGCAAAGCGACCGTTTTTGCCCTTCTTGAAGATGGCTTTTCGGTTGCGACATTCTCTCGTGATGCCGCAAAAAACTCAAAGGACCGCACATCCCCATGCTCGACGTGTCCGATATCACTCACATCATTCGACTTCTCTGTTCTCAATCGCCGATGTCCGATATCCAGGACATCACCATCATGCCGTTTGGATTATGACAACACTTAAAAAACACTGGTGGAAAATTCTTCTCGCAATCGTCGTCATTGGCATTGGCGCTGCCGCCATGATTGTATTTCAACCCTTTGCCGAACGCTTTGACGAAACCAACCCGCCGCAATTTATTCAAGCAGACTTCATTGAACTCGACAAGATCTTTTCAATTTCAAAATTCCGTTCAGGCGCCGGGCATGATTTTTCGGGCAACTCTGGCGAAACATGCCGAAGCATGAAGCACTATTTTAACGTTCAACAATCTGAAGCGCTGTGGCGACAGATGGAAGCGTACTCCCAAACAGGCACCTTCCCTGATCCCGACCCCGCAACAGCAATCAAGATCTTTAGCCCGGTCGACGGAAAGATTACGGCTATCGAATCTGAACAGCGGCCGATCGGCCGGCAAATCTGGATCAAGCCGTCGTCTCAACCGCAAGTCACTATCCGCCTCTTTCACATTTACCCACTCCCGAACGTCACAAAAGGAATGAAAGTTGCCGCGGGCGAACAGATTGGAACCATTGGTGCATACCAAAACACCGATATTGCTGTTCAAATCGGTGTTGGCTGGAACGTGCGATACTACTCCTACTTTTCCGTGATGCCAGACAGCGTGTTTGCGGCGTACGAAGAGCGTGGAGTCCGCGACCGCAATGATTTTATCATCTCAAAAGAATATCGCGACGCCCACCCGCTTGAATGCAACGGCGAACAGTTTGCACAGAACTACGACAGCCTTGAATCAGACGAACATTATATACGCCTACGCGGATACAAAGAGGCGGAATAGAAAAACTATGGAACGTTCCAAAACAGCACTCATCCTTGTTTAATAAGCGGCATGAGACCCGAACGTGCTCGATTGTTTGCACACGCCTCACTCCGCGCTCGCTTGTCACGAAAATGGTCAAACGTATTCAACAATAATTGTCATGGATCTTCTTCTTTCGCTCATCGATTTCCTTCTCCACCTCGACACCGCGCTCGACGGACTTATTCAACAGTACGGCGTGTTCACGCATGTCATTCTGTTTTTGGTGATTTTTGTTGAAACAGGATTGGTCGTCATGCCCTTTCTGCCCGGCGATTCACTCCTGTTTGCCGCAGGCGCATTTGCCGCGCGCGGATTACTCGAAATCGCCATCCTCTTCCCGCTCTTGTTCGCTGCTGCCGTTCTCGGAGATGCAGTGAACTACTGGATTGGCAACATCATCGGCTCCCGCATTTTTCAAAAAGAGAGCCGGTGGATCAAGCGAGAATATCTTGAACGCACGCAACAGTTTTATGCACGCCACGGTAAAAAAACGATTGTTCTTGCGCGCTTTGTGCCGATCGTGCGCACCATTGCTCCGTTTGTGGCAGGAGTGGGTAAGATGCCGTATCGCGTGTTTGCGTTCTACAATGTGGTTGGCGGATTGGTCTGGGTTTGTCTGTTTCTCTTTGGAGGATATTTTTTCGGCACCATCCCATTTGTGGAACACAACTTCTCGCTCGTCATTCTTGGAGTTATTCTCGTGTCTCTTCTCCCGCCGTTCCTTGAATATATCCGACATCACCGCAGCGTGCGGCCAACTCGTGACTAACATCGCCAATTCAACAATCGCCAATTCAACGATTGGAAGAGAACGCAAGACATGATAGAATAGAGATATGCGAACTCTTGTAAAGATCCTCGGCGTCGGTAGTGGAGTGCTTGCTCTTGCGGCAATTGGGTTTTTCGTTTTTCCGGAAAAGAAGGTGAAAGACGCGTCTGTTTCAGGCCTTTCTGTGCGCTCCGAACATTGGAGCGGAACCATTCGCGTCACCGGGGACATCAACATCACTCCTTTGAAGACGCTTACAATCGAACCCGGCACGCGCATTCTCTTTGAAAAAGATCCTGATATCGAAGGAACCGACTGGACGAACTATGCCGATGCCTACATCAAGGATCACGATGATCCGACCGGACGCGAAGGGTATAACGATTCGCATTTTCACCTCTTTGGAAAAATCATCGCACGCGGAAACGCCGAGCAGCCAATCGTGTTTACGTCAGCGCAAGAGCAGCCGGAATACGCCGACTGGGATCAGCTCATCTTGCTCGGCGGGAGCGAACTTGATTTTGTCGAAGTTTCGTATGCGCACAACGGCGTGAATATCAGTGGAGAGAACGTGCGCGTTACCAACAGTACGGTTCATGATTCGCTCTGGAGTTGCGTTGATATCTTTTCAAAAAACACAACCATCGAGAATAATGAAATCTATCATTGCTGGCATCAGGCGATCGGCGTGAAAAAAGAAAGTCCAAACATGATTCAAAACAATACGATTCACGACGCGCTCTTAGCTGTGAATTGCGAATACGGCGCAACGCCAACGATCCAGAACAACACGTTCGAGGGCGCGCCGACCAATCCTGACTGCCCGATCGGCACAAACAATACCGAAACGATACGCGACGCTAATGTAGCCGGCGGCACCTACAACGGCAAGCTCATTTACCCGGCGAACAACCCGCCAGAAGAGTAGTACTCATCCGCATCTTGACGGATATAGCGTGATCTGATAAAATGATCATATAAATAATCATTTATATGATCATGAATCGGATCACGAAAAGGGTATTTACGGCAAGTGAAGCAAAGCGTCGATTTGGCGCGGTGATTGATGCTGCTGATCAAAAAAATACCGAGGTCATCGTCGAAAGCCACGGGAGACCAAAAGTGGTTATTGTCTCTTTTAATACATACGCGGCTCTCCTTTCTCTTGCGGAACAATCCCAGCGTGAAGAATCGCTTCATCGACTTCGCTCAATCAGAAAAGAGGTTCAGAAAAAAAGCCCGCATCTTTCTCATTATAAAATCAAAAGTATCATTGATGAGGTCAGCCGAGAAACAATTCGACGGTTGATTCAAAGTAATCGCATCCGGTACGAGGCCAGTTGATGACACGCCATGCGAGTTCTTCTTGATACCAACATCTTCGTCAGTTATCTCCTCGGAAAGAGCCAAAAAAGCTCAATTGTCAGCATTGTCGAGGCCGGTGTGTCTCAAGCATACACCATTCTTCTTCCTGAAGAACTAATGGAAGAACTTCAAAAATCGATTCGTCAAAAAGATGTCCTTCGAAAGAGTATCCCTCTATCTCTCCTTGACGAGTTTCTTTTGATTCTTACTGACGCTTCAGAAATTCTTCCGACCCTTTCTGAATCCATCCCCTCAGTCACGCGCGACCCGAAAGATGATTATCTCCTCGCATACGCCGTGGCGTATCAGGCCGATGTTCTTGTGAGTGGTGACCAAGATCTTCTCCGTGTCAAACGAGACATCGAAAAAACATCAACGCTCCAGATTCTTTCGCCTCGAGAGTTTCTGCGATTTCTCTAATTCTTTATTATGTCTATGCCGAACGACATGCCCAAAAACGACGAAGAGTGGAAACAAAAACTTACGCCAGAGCAGTATGCGGTGTTGCGCGAAAAAGGAACTGAACCCGCGTTTACCGGAAAATACTTCGACGCGCACGAGCATGGGATGTACATGTGCGCAGGATGTGGCGCGCAACTATTTTCATCCGACCATAAGTTTGATTCGGGCACCGGTTGGCCAAGTTATGACCGCGCGCTCCCCGGCGCTGTCGAGATGCGTGAAGACACGTCCCATGGAATGCGACGTACTGAAGTTGTTTGTGCGAAATGTGGCGGCCACCTTGGCCACCTCTTTGACGACGGCCCATCCGAAACCACGGGAAAGCGCTTTTGTATTAACTCCTGCGCACTTGATCTGAAGCAGGGATGAAACTCCCGTATCTTCTCAATCCTGTCTATCGTTTTGCACGCATTGTGACACCTGAACGATTCAAGCCTACTGTCCGCGGATGGTACAATATGGCAAACAAATGGGCGACCTACGGTCACACGGATATTTTTAATGCGCTGGATATCGAGGTGAACTCGCGCTGCAATTTGAAATGTTCCTATTGCCCGGTATCGATGTGGGACCGCGGCGACCAATTCATGCCTGTGGAACTGTTTCGTAAAATCATCGACGACCTTACGGATTTTCCTTTTGAATATGAAGGACGCGTCTCTCCACATTTCTATGGCGACCCCTTACTCGATGACCGCCTCCCCGAACTCATGGCGTATGTTCGAGCAAAACTGCCAAAATGCTCGATCATCATCCATACGAACGGGATTAAACTCACGCGCGAAAAATATCGTCAGCTCGTAGATGCAGGCATCACAGGATTTTTGATCACGCGACACATGGCTCACTGGCCAAAGACCGTTCGGGATATTGTCGAATTCGAACCAGACGCAAAAAAATATATCGTTCGTCAAACGTTGGATACAGTCGGATTGTTCGATCGCGGAGGTACCAACCCCGTGAAGAAGCGCCATCACTCCCGAAGCTGCTACTATGTTTCTGATGAAATTGCGGTTGACTGGCGAGGACGCGTTGTGTGTACGAATGATTTTTTCTGCCGTGACTCATTCGGCGATGTGAGCACGCGCTCACTGAAAGACATTTGGTTTGATCCGAATTTTGTGAACATCCGGCGCCAACTCCGAAGCGGGAATTTGGTTCTCGAGCACTGCCGTGAATGTCTTGGGGCGGAGAAACCAACGACGCATGAGAAAATCCCTGAGGGCGCAGATATCGAAAACTACGCACACTGGAAAACCCCCTCCGCGGCTGAATCTAGCCAAAAACGGCAGCAAGGCGCTTGACAACCCAAGCGTTCTTGCCTATACTTCAATGTTGTAAGTTCGCGTCAATCGTCTTCTCCCGAAGTCGTGACTGCAAAGGTCGACTTGCACATTTATCTAGCTTGAATGTACGTATGAATCAAAAACTTTACGTCGGGAATCTGAGCTATCAGATGTCAGACGATGATCTCCGCCGAACTTTCGAGCAGGCAGGAACTGTCCAATCCGCAACCGTGATCATGGACAAATTCTCCGGCCGCTCCAAAGGATTCGGATTCGTCGAGATGAGTTCAGCCGAAGAGGCACAGGCTGCTATTGAAATGCTCAATGGCAAAGAAATTGAAGGACGCGCTCTTCGTGTGAACGAAGCGCGACCCATGGAGCCTCGCAACAACCGCTCGAACGACCGATACTAATCGGCCATAGACTCGAATAGAAACCATCTCCCCGAACGGGAGATGGTTTTGTGTTCGCGTTGCGCTTACCCGAAAATTCTGATACACTTTTTCTATGCCTCAAACATCTCCACGACCTTCGTCTCTCTGGTTTGACGACGTGCCGGATCGTCGGCGTTTTCCGATTCTTGAACAATCGCTTGAAGCTGATGTTGCCATTGTCGGAGGAGGGATTGTCGGACTGCTCGCGGCGTGGCATCTCGCGCGGCGCGGGAAGCGCATTGTCCTTCTTGAAAAAAACCATATCGCCTCGGGCGATACCGGCGCAACAACCGCGTTTCTCTCCCGCGTTCCGGATGCGGATCTTGCTGCTTTGCTCGCGAAGCACGGCGCATCATTTGTTGCACAGGTTTGCGAAGCGGCACGGGTCGAGCAAGAGGAGTTGTGTACGATCATCACCTCCCAAAACTTTGCGTGCGACTTCAAGAATGTCTCTTCCTACTACGGTGCGTACGAGAAAGATGATACAGCACTTGAGCAAACATGGAACAGCATCCCGCAATCGGTGATGAACGCAAAGCGCGTATCGAAAGAGACAGTTCCATCATTGCCATTCGTTGATGCCATTGAATTTCAGAATGAAGGCACGCTCCATATCCGAAAATTTCTTCACGCGCTTGCGGATGTGCTCTCGTCGACGATCTCCATCTATGAAGAATCCGAAGTGATTCGTGTTGAAGATGGAGAACATGTCACGCTCCGTACACCGAACGGGAGCGTGACCGCACAGACTGTCCTCGTGGCAGTCGGGGATCCATCTGGTCTCTTCCCAGAAACCACATCCCTCATCGAACGGTTTGTGACATTTGTTGTTGCAGGACAAACATCGGACACACTCGCGCCGGCGTTGTACTGGGATACGAACGATCCCTATTATTATTTCCGCCCGGTGGGTGATCACACACTCATGGTTGGAGGAGCAGACATGCCGTTTGGAAAAGCGAATCAGCAAACCGCTGTTTCGACACTCCAAGATTTCATCAGCGAGCATTGTACGAAATCATTCACGCTCACTCATTCTTGGTCAGGAAGTATCTTTCATACGTCCGATGGGCTCCCCTATGTGTTCCGTCACACAGGCATGAAAGGGCAGGTCATGATTGCTACCGGGTTTGCCGGCAATGGATTAGTATTTGGCCCGCTTGCCGCAAAAATCCTTGCAAGCTCAGCAATAGGCAAAGCACACGAAGCTCAAGAGCTCTTCGCTCTTTCTCGCACAGGAGCCGCGCTTGAAAAACGCGCCACAGAAACATTCCAAAAAACCGCACACGGATTTGTGCCGCTTGGTTCGTTATCCGATTTCCCGGAAGGCAAGCCCGTGTGTAAGACAATCGATGGCAAGCCGATCATGGCATGTCAACTGAATGGAAAAGTCTACGCAATCGATAATCAATGTTCCCATGCCGGCGGCTCGCTCTGCGAAGGCGAGCTCGACGGAAAAGTGATCCAGTGCCCGCTCCATGCCGGTCGGTTTGATATCACCACCGGCGCCGTGATTGGCCCACCGCCCATTCGGCCGCAAGCCAGCTACCGCACTCGCGTGCAGAATGGAAATGTCGATATCGATCTCGCGCCTTCACCCTCAATGACTCAACCATCTGCTCCGCGCGCGATTCGCCATGAGCGTCATTGGGGGACGCTCCTCAAGTTTCTGCCGATCCCACTCGCTCTGTGGATCGTGCAATTTATTCTCCAATACACATGGCTCACCAAAGATGAACTCGGCGGGTCGCTCCTGCGCAGCTTTGCGCTCACCGGCGCGACGCTCATCTCCGCCGCGCTCTTCTCGAGCATTGTGTTCAAATTCGTTCCACGGCTCGCGCGTCACTGGCGCATCCGACGGTATTTGGGTGTATCGGGATTTGTGTTCATCGCCCTTCACGTGCTTTCGGTGTATCACTTTTTTTTCGACTACAATGTTCGCGCTGTCTACTACTCATTCAACCCCATCGAGAACCCAATGATCTTCGGTTCTGTTGCCTTTGGCATTCTCTTTCTCATGGCGGCAACATCGAGCGACTGGGCAGTTCAAAAACTGTCACCCAAACGTTGGAAATTTTTACATCGCTTTGTCTATATTGCCGAAATCAGCACGATCTTCCACTTTCTCTTTATCAATCCTCAACTTCTCAAAAACCCGCCGGGATACGTGTTGCTCACGCTTATTGGGCTCACCGTTCTTGGTCAACTCTATTGGTGGATACGACTATCCGCGAAACGTCAATTCAGAACTGGTGGAACAGTTGTCGGTGTACTCCTCATTCTTCTTGTTGTGGTTCTTGGAGTGTTGGAATACCGACATCTGAATCCGCCCGCACCCCAACTGTTGACCCCGCGCGAAGAGCCGCTTGAAGAATCCGTTGAAAAAATGAAAGAATTTATGCAAGGGGGAGGAACAGATACAACAATCGCCACCGAGCCGCCGGTCGAAGATCAGGCATTTGCTGAAACCGTGGTGAAGCAGGGAAAATTTGAAAACTTGAATTACATGACATCGGGCGCCGTGCATCTTGAAGAAAAGGATGGCGCGTACATGATTGTTTTCCAAGATTCGTTTACGACCCCGAATGGGCCCGATCTTCAACTGTATCTCACAAAAAATACCGAACCAACGTCGCGAGAAGATATTGCAGCCGGCGTGAATATCGGAAAACTCAAAAGCACGAACGGCAAACAAGTGTACCCGATTCCCGATTCTGTTGATATATCCGATATCCACTCTGTGACGATCCATTGCAAAGCCTTTAATGTGCCGTGGAGTTACGCCGTCCTGCAGTAATATGAAATATAGCCGCTGGGAAATTCTTCTTCTTGCCATTGTTCTGCTTTTTTCGATTATTGTGCGGCTACCGGCGGTGTCGTACGGATTGCCGACGTTTGAAGGCGCGGATGATCGGTTTATTTTGTTTGAAGCTGTCAAAATCGCTTCGCTTGAACGGCCGGCGGTGAGTTTTGGGTTGCCGGATTCGACCTTGTTTTATAGTTATGGGATGGTATTGCGCGTCGTGTTTGAAGTGATGAAACTGTTTGGCGCAACAGACGCTCCGACCGTAAGCGAAGCGTATCTTCACCTCAACGAGCCGTGGATCCATGAAACAATTCGGATCGTGAACATTGGATGGATGATCGCCGGCACGCTTCTCCTGTACACTTTAACGCGTCGGATGTTTTCGCGTCTTGTCGCCGCATTCGCGATTCTTTTTTTCAGCGTGAGTTCGCTCATACTTCTGCATACTATTGAAATCCGACCAGATGTTCCGTCGATTGTGTTTGTGCTGGTGACTCTCCACCTTGCACTGAATTTGCGCGAACGCCGAAGACGCAAAGACGATATGTGGGCAGGAGTTGCGCTTGGGCTTTCGGTGGCAACGAAGTACCCCCTCGCTCTTCTGGCGATTCCTCTTGTGATTGCGCACATCGACGCGATTCGCCGCGAGTCCCACTCAATCCGCGCACTGTTCTCACGCAATCTGTGGATCATGTTTGGAGTTTCACTCCTGACCTTTTCCATCGCCACGCCGCTCTTTTGGCCGCTCCTCCCGCGGGTGATTGAACAACTCCAGCACGAGGCCCGATCAGCGCACTACCAAGCGGATGGACTCGCCTTTCACCAAAATCTCTGGTTCTATCTGACACACGCATTGAATGATGGTATTGGAACAGGCGTTGCGCTTCTTGCGGTGGGTGGAGTTGCGTGGAGCTGGATGAAAAATCGTTTCACAACACTGTTTCTCGCAAGTTTCCCTCTTGTGACCGTCGTTGGGCTTTCATTTCACAAACTCCACTGGGATCGATGGATGATTCCGGTGCTGCCATTTATTGCGCTCTTTGCTGCCGTTGCATGTGGGCAACTTTTCGCCTCACAAAAACGCGCGCTTCGAATCGCGGCAGTCATTCTTCTCCTCATCGCACTCCCACCCGCGCTCATGCGTACTCTTCGTGTGAGCAGCGGATGGACAGTACCGGAAACGCGAGAGGTTGCACGTGATTGGATTCTTGAAAATGCCCTTCCCGACTCTCGCATTGTTCGAACGGTGTACACGCCGTGGATCAATGACCCACGATTCCACGAAATCTTTGTTCAAGAACTTGGCGTGAAAAAACTGGAGGAGTATCAAAAAGAAAACATTGACTATCTTGTGATCAATGGATTTCAACGCGAGCGATTTTTCTCATCCTCGGCAACGCCGGATGTGTACAAAACGTATTATCGTGAAACACTTGATGCTTCAACAGAACTGTTCATCGCTCATGCCGAGAACGGTCACCCGATTGAGATCTACGCGTTCTCAGAACGCGCAAAAAAGTACCATTCGAAATGAAAACGTGGTATACTGTGAGCATCATTCTTTTTTGTGAGTATGAAACTTGGAAAATTATTCGCGTTTGAAGGATCCTCTTCAAGCATTTTGACGAATCTTGCGATTGTCATGAGCATTATTGTGCTCCTGAATCTTCTTGTGCACTTAGCTATTCCGACATTTTTCAAACAACCGACGCAGGCAAAATCGTGTGAAACCGTTGTAAAACCTTGGAACGATATCGCAACACAAGAAACGTGCGTCGCAAGCGGAGGGAGATGGACGGCAGGGGAAACCGTGGCTCAGAACGTGAAAGGAGCGGGATATTGTGATTCGTCTTCTCTTGAAATTGTCTACGATGAGAATGACCGATCAACGTATGCGATTCCCGGTGGCCATGCGTGTCTTACCGAATA
>JACPGL010000048.1 GCA_016182525.1 Candidatus Kerfeldbacteria bacterium
CCTCTCGAGGTTTTGAATTTGCGTGGGATCCGAATACCACTTTTCAGCTCCCGGGTTTTGGGATGGGTTGGGAAGCAACGGCGAAGCTCGGACTCACGATTGGACTCGGCATTGGGATTATCATCGTTATTCTTCTTGAAATCTTTTCACGGCGGAATGCCTCGCGATAGCAGCAGCACTTTCTTCAACTGATTGACAGCCGACGAGATTAAAAATATACTACAGGCATTACTTTGAGTCGAGGAGGCGATGATTGAGCTGAAAAACGTTTCCAAAGTCTACGAACTTGGAGGCGAAAAAATTTATGCGCTGAACCGAGTAAATCTCACCATTGCGGACGGTGATTTTTTAGCGATTACCGGGCCGTCGGGTTCGGGCAAGTCGACGCTTGCGAATATTATCGGCGGGCTGGATACGCCGGATTCCGGCGACGTGACGGTTGACGACCAAAGTTTGGCCGAAGCGCATGATCGCGCCCTTTCCCACTATCGCAACAAAATGGTGGGGTTTGTGTTTCAGAACTTTAACCTTCAGCCAAACTACACCGCGCTTGAAAATGTGATGGTGCCTCTCACCTTTGCCAAGATGGACTTGGCCGATCGCAAAAAACGCGCGACCGAATGTTTGAAAATCGTGGGCCTTGGCGACCGTATGAAGCACCGGCCTGGTGAACTTTCCGGCGGGCAACGCCAACGCGTCTGCATTGCCCGCGCGCTTGCCAACAACCCGAAAATGATTATTGCCGACGAGCCGACCGGCAATCTCGACACCAAAAAAAGCGCAGAAATTGTGAGCATCTTGAAAGACCTCAACCGAAAACTCGGCGTCACCATTATTGTGATTACCCACGATCCGCGCGTCGCCGGTGAAGCGAAAAAGAAACTGACCATTACCGACGGAAAAATCCGTTAACCCTCTTCACCCTATGCGATTCCTCGACTACATCCGATCCGCATTCAAAAATCTCTCGAGGCAGAAATCGAGAACGTTCTTAACCGTGTCAGCGATTACGGTTGGGTCGCTCTCGGTGATCTTGATGGTTTCACTTCTCACCGGTATCCGCACATCGCTCATGGATCTTCTCATCTCCATGGACGCGTTCTCTCTTGTCACGGTCACTCCCGACCCTGATGCTCTTGAGGGTGGCGGTGGTGGACTCATCACGAGCGGGAACGGCGGCCCTCTCTCGTCCGACGCTAAAAAACTCGACGATGCAGCGCTTGCAACGCTGCGCGCGTTGCCGAATGTTGTTGACGCCACACCGATTGGCAGCGGCATCTGGATGGAAGCGATGCGGCTCGAAAATGAAACCAAAAAAATGTGGCCAAGCCTCATTGCGTACGAACCGGAAACCAAAGTCTTTCAAATGCCAATCCAAACCGGCCGAAAGTTGACCAGTTTGGATATGGACAAGATTGTTGTCGGCTCGCGGTTCCTCAAAACATACGGATACACTGACCACCCCCAAGATATTCTGGGGAAGAAGGTCGTGTTTATCATGAAGATGGGCGGCAGCGCGCCGGACTGGGGCGAGCTCCCAGAAAAACCACCCACGAATGCCGATAAAGAATGGTGGGACGCGCAAAACGACAAAGAGCGTCTTATTACCGCAGAAATCATCGGTGTTGCAGAAAACTCTGCCTTTGACGACAATCAAAACTACATCAATATTGCCTGGGCGCAGCGGCTCATGACGCAAGTCCGCTGGGAATGGGATGACAGCGCTCGAAAAGCATGTGAAGAGCAAAGCCAGCGTGAGCGACGACCGGTTGATTGTGCATCACAAAACACTTTGACACTCATGAAAGACGATCAGTACACAAAAAATGGATATGGATCAATCATCCTGAAAGCAGACAATCCTGATAATCTCAAAACAATCTCCGCAGCAGTCGCAGCGAAAGGATACGGCGTCTCCACGGCTGAAGATATGGTTGAAGAGATGAACAAAGTCTTTCTCGGCATCGGCACGGTGCTTGGAATTATCGGCGGCATTGCATTGTTTGTCGCGGCGATCGGAATTATCAACACGATGGTGATGGCGACCTACGAACGCATCCGCGAGATTGGCGTGATGCGAGCGTGCGGAGCAACCCGCGCGACGATCCGCCACCTCTTTACCTTTGAAGCAGCGATGCTGGGATTCTGGGGCGGCGTGTTTGGATTGTTGTTAAGCATTCTCATTGGAAAAATCGGCACAAAAATTGTCGATAGATATGCGACTGATATTCCCATCCCGATTGATCAAATTGCGCAGTTCCCATGGTGGCTCGTAACTGGTGTGTTGGCATTCACAACACTCATCGGTGTGCTCTCCGGCCTCTACCCGGCTGTCCGCGCTGCTCGCCTGAACCCTGTTGACGCCTTGCGGTACGAGTAACCTATATGCGCTATTCATGGAGTACTCTTGACTCCTATTTTGGAATATGTTATCCTATACATATATGTATAGGATAAATAAACAGAGAAAAAACTATACGAATCTCCTCTTGAAACAGCAAGAGCGGATTTTACATACCCAAGATTTGGCTCTTTTATGGGATATCCACAACTCCAACACTCTTTACACGACCATTTCGAGATACATGAAACGAGGGATCTTGCTCCCTTTGTTCAAAGGTATGTATACTACAATTGAGCCGTCCGAACTCGATCCTCGTTTGATCGGATTAAAATCTCTGCATGGATATGGATACATCAGCTGCGAGACAATTTTATTTCAGGAGGGTATGCTGAATCAACTCCCGCGAGAGATCACGATGATCGGCTCCGAGTCACGGCACTGGAACGTTGGCGAGCATCGGTTCCGTGTTCGAAAAATGAAAGATAAGTTTCTCTATCACCCGTTTGGCATCATTGAGAAAAATGGAATCCGCCAGGCTATGGTGGAGCGCGCCGTCGCCGACCTCCTTTACTTTCACGCCCGTGCTCCGCTCGATGCACCTATGAACTGGGCGCACATTCAATCCATCCAACGAGCCATTGGCTATCCGCTCACTCCTCATCGCTACACTTCTTCTTATGGATCAACACCACATCAAACACATCTGGTTCGATTTGAGCGAGACGCTGTCGGTCATTAAAAGAGAACGACATAATCGGTTGCGCTATGATTCGTATGCCAACTGGCCTCATGTGGCAGCAATCCGATGAAGCGGATTATTGCTTTGAAAAATTCCGCGACATCCTCGATCTTTTTCCAGACCTCAAATGAAAATCGCAAAGGATACTGTTCAACATCTTTTAGCCTTAGCTGATATTCGAATTGGAGGCGACCGGCCATGGGATATTGCTGTGCACGACGAACGATTTTACGAACGCGTGTTGGCGCACGGTTCGCTCGGACTTGGAGAATCGTACATGGATGGGTGGTGGGACTCTGCGCATCTCGATGAGTTCTTCACTCACGTTCTTCGCGCACGTCTTGATAAGAAAGTGAAACGCGACAAGCAAGTGATCGCCGCCGCACTTTGGAGCCGCATCGCCAACCGACAATCGTATCGCCGCGCGTTCGAGATCGGCGAACGGCATTATGATTTAGGAAACGACCTGTACCAAGCCATGCTTGACGCGCGACTCACCTACACCTGCGGATACTGGAAAAACGCCACCACGCTCGACGACGCGCAAGAAGCCAAACTCGAGCTCGTCTGCAAAAAACTGAATCTCCAGCGCGGCCAACGCGTGCTCGACATCGGATGCGGATGGGGAAGTTTTGCCAAATACGCCGCAGAAAGATATGGCGTGTCGGTCGTCGGTATTACGGTGTCAGACGAACAGCTCCGTCTTGCGCAAAAACTTTGTAAAGGATTGCCCATTGAACTCCGCTACCAAGATTACCGCGATGCGCAGGGCTCCTTCGACCATGTCGTGAGCTTGGGCATGTTTGAGCATGTCGGCGTCAAAAACTACCGAACCTACATGAAGGTCGCCAGCCGCATGCTGAAAGACGACGGATTATTCTTGCTCCAAACCATCGGAGGCAATACATCCGTCACGGCAACCGATCCTTGGATCAGCAAATACATTTTCCCGAACAGCATGCTCCCGTCCATCCAACAAATTGCCAAAGCGATCGAAAGGATCTTTGTCGTGGAAGACTGGCACAACTTTAGCGCATATTACGACAAAACGCTGATGGCGTGGTACCACAATGTTGTCTCCCGCTGGGATACATTGCGAGCGCGTTACGACGAACGGTTCTTTCGCATGTGGACGTACTATCTCCTTTCCTGTGCTGGCACGTTTCGCAGCCGTCAGAATCAGTTATGGCAAATTGTGCTCTCGAAAAATGGCGTTGCGGGTGGGTACGAATCCATCCGATAGCCCAGATCTCAATTTCTCGACTTACTCCAGTGTACAGGATTTTGTCTCTATGCACAAAAAGAGAGAGAGCTGATATACTAGAGCAGTCAATTGTCTTTTTCTATGAAATCACGAACAGTACTGATAAGCGGAGGGAGCGATGGGATCGGCAAAGCGACCGTTTTTGCCCTTCTTGAAGATGGCTTTTCGGTTGCGACATTCTCTCGTGATGCCTTTTTGCCCTTCTTGAAGATGGCTTTTCGGTTGCGACATTCTCTCGTGATGCCCCAAAAAACAAACAGCTCAAAGCCGAGCTTTCCAAACTGTATGACCCCACGCGCTTTCTTGTTTTGCGTGGTGATGTTTCAAAGGAGAGCGACGTCAAACGGATTGTGCGAGAGACGCTCAAAAAATTCTCAACCATCGATGTGCTCTTCAACAACGCCGGGATCGGCTATTTTGTCGAAGCCGAGAAGGTGGATCTTGCCCGATTCCACACGATGATCAATCAGGACATCACCATCATGCCGTTTGGATTATGACAACACTTAAAAAACACTGGTGGAAAATTCTTCTCGCAATCGTCGTCATTGGCATTGGCGCTGCCGCCATGATTGTATTTCAACCCTTTG
>JACPGL010000050.1 GCA_016182525.1 Candidatus Kerfeldbacteria bacterium
GACTGAAGATCGGTCCCCTCACCAGCTGACGATTCTGGGTCGTTTTCGCGACCGCGGCGACGAATTGATCTCCGTTCTCGCATCTCGTATTCCCCTCCAGTGGGTCAGTCGTCGCTGTTCACCTTGCCGCGGAAGCAGCCCGCGCAGGCCTCTCCGACCATATCGGTTGTCTTCTTGAGAAGTCCGCACTCGACGCAGCAGGCGAGCGCATGCGACTTCCACGTCTCTCCACAGCAGAAGCAGAGGTAGCGCTCGTCATCCCCTCCGGGTGACCTGTTGTCGACGAGCGTGTTCTCGTCGGGGCAGTTTGGGCAGTTGAGGATGTGACCATCCTGCCCGACTTGGATCTCCTTCGCTCCCATACCGAGCACGTTGGTACAGAAGCCGATCGCGGCCTGCTCTGCTGCCTCCTCGTAGGAGCAAGCGCTGCAACTCGCCCAGCCATCTTCGGCCGTCAGTGTTTTCGCCTTACACTCCGGACATGTGAACATCATTCCTCCATAGTCCTGGCCTCCTTTTCCATTTTAGCCCTTCTTCACATGTGCTACAATAGAGCCATGCCACACGCACGACCAAAATTTGTGATTGTTGACGGGAATGCGCTCATTCATCGCGCGTTTCATGCGTTGCCACCGACCATGCACACGAAAGACGGCCGCATGACGAACGCGGTGTATGGGTTCACGACGATCTTGTTAAAAGTGTTGAAGGATTTGAAGCCCGCCTACGTTGCGGTGTCGTTTGACGTGAAAGGCCCAACCTTCCGCCACGAAAAATTCGAGGGCTACAAAGCCACGCGCATTAAAAAACCGCAAGAGCTGTATGACCAGATTGGGTTGGCGCACGATGTGGTTCGCGCGTTCAACATTCCGATTTACGAAAAGAAAGGAGTTGAAGCCGATGATGTGATCGGCACGCTCGTCAAACAAAAGGGTTTGGCCGGGCACGGCATTGACTCGGTGATTGTGTCGGGCGATCTTGACGCGCTGCAACTTGTGGACGAGCACACCTCTTTATATACATTGAAAGGCGGTTTGACCGACACGATGACCTACGGCCCGGCTGAAGTCAAAGCGCGGTATGGATTGACCCCTGATCAGATGGTGGATTATAAAGCGCTGCGTGGCGATCCATCCGATAACATTCCGGGTGTTCATGGTATTGGCGAGAAAGGTGCGAGCGTGTTGCTGCAAGAGTTTGGCACGCTTGATCATCTCTATGATGCGCTCGAAAAGCAAACGCCGAAGGCCAAAAAACTTCCTGCGCGGGTTGTAGAGAAACTCATCGCCGGTAAAAAGGATGCGTATATGAGCCACGAACTGGCAACGATTGTGACCGATCTGGATCTTGATTTTTCGCTGAAAGACGTCGTGATGGATGGCTATGACGAATCCAAAGTCGTCTCGCTGTTTCATGAGTTGGAGTTCAAGAGTCTGCTCGCGCGGTTGCCGAAGAATGAAGGAGGCGAAGCCAAAGGGCAGACCACGATGTTTGGAAGTGGAAATAGTGCTCCGAGCAGCAAGGTCGGATTTTTTCAAGGCCAAAAAGGACGGAGCGTGTATGAGCTGGTGCACACGCCAGAGAAATTCGAGTCCTTGTTAAAGAAGCTTGCAAAAGTGAAATCGTTTGCCATTGACACCGAAGGCACAAGCCAAGATCCAATGCGCGCGGAGCTCATCGGCATGTCACTCGCGTGGAAATCCGGTGAGGCGTATTATGTGTCGTTCCCGCATCTTCTGAAGTCTCCGAAACACTTGAAAGAGTTCCAGAAAATTTTTGCTGATTCGAGCGTAGAAAAAATTGGACACAATGTGAAATTTGATCTCAAAGTCTTGCGCCGGTTTGATTGTGAACTTTCGCCCATCACCTTTGACACAAAGATCGCGGCGTATCTCTTGAATCCCGGAAGCCGAAACACCACGCTCGATCAACTTGCCTTTGCCGAATTTGGATACACGATGCAGCCGATCACCGATCTCATCGGCAAGCGCGGACCAAAACAAATCACGATGGATCAGGTGGATCTTGAAAAGGTCGCGTGGTATGCGGCCGAAGACGCGGATTTTACCTGGCGGCTTTCCGAAGTGCTTGCGCGTGAACTCGACGAAAAAAATTGCACAAAGCTTTTGAAGGATATTGAAATGCCGCTTGTCCCAGTGCTCGCGGACATGGAAATGGCGGGTGCGAAAATTGATGTGCCGTTTTTGCAAAAAATGGAGAAAAAACTCACGCGCCGTCTCCATGCGATTGAAGATCATATTTATGATCTTGCCGGAACGAAGTTCAACATCAACTCGCCGATTCAACTGCGCGAAATTTTATTTACCAAACTTAAAATCTCAACCGAAAACATTCGGTCAACCAAGACTGGTCTTTCCACATCCGCAAGCGAACTCGAGAAAATGCGTGGGCAACATAAAATGGTTGATCAACTTTTGGAGTATCGTGAACTGGCCAAACTCCTTTCTACCTATATAAAGGCACTACCGGAACTGATCAATCCCGAAACCCGGCGCGTGCACACGAATTACAGCCAAACGATTGCCGCGACCGGTCGGCTCTCGTCATCGGATCCGAATCTGCAAAACATTCCGATCCGCACCGAGCTTGGTCGCGAAATCCGCAAGGCGTTTATTGCCGACCGCGGCATGCGACTCCTCTCCATTGACTATTCACAAATTGAATTGCGCATTGTGGCCTCTCTTGCCGGAGACAAAAAAATGCTGGAGTGGTTCCGCGAAGGCCGTGACGTACACACAATGACCGCCGCGGAAATCAACAACGTGTCGCTCGATAACGTCACGCCCGAGATGCGGTACGCTGCGAAAGAAGTGAACTTTGGGGTGATCTATGGCATGGGTGTGTTTGGCTTAGCCGAACGGACAGGTATTGGCCGCGACCGCGCAAGCGAGTTCATCAAGCGATACTTTGAGCTCCACGAACCGATCAAAGAGTATCTTGAAAATACAAAAGCCGTCGCGCGAAAAACCGGATATGTGGAAACGTTGTTTCATCGTCGCCGGTATTTGCCTGATCTCAACTCCGGTGTGGTGCAACTCCGCAATGCGGCCGAACGCATGGCGGTGAACCATCCGATCCAAGGCACCGCGGCCGACCTCATGAAACTCGCGATGATCGAAGTGGCCGACGAACTCCCGGGTCTAAGCGCAAAAACGAAAATGCTTCTCCAAGTGCACGACGAACTCGTCTTTGAACTCCCGGCGAGAGAAGTCGCCAAGGTCGCACGCGAAGTCGCAACCATCATGGAAAGCGTGGTCAAACTCGACGCGCCCGTCAAAGCCGAATCCAAGGTGGGCATGAACTGGGGCGAGATGGAAAAGTTGTAGACGTTTTTGGCTTGACAGTGTACAATAGGCGTGGCATATGGAACAATTGATTTCAACCATGCTTGCGGAGGGCGTACCGCTGGAGACCATTCTCCTTCTTTTATTGTTGCCGATTGTCGCGACGTTCATCGCCTTTTCGAGACAAGTCATTGGGCTTCGGGGATTTGGCATGTACACGCCGCTCATTATTTCCTTTGCATTTGTCGAGACCGGTCTGCGGTACGGCTTGGGGATTTTTATTGCCGTGCTCCTGACCGGCACGCTCATGCGCTTCATTGTTCGCAAAGCGCGCTTGCTGTATTTCCCTCGCATCGCCATCGTGCTTACGATCGTCGCGCTCGTCATGTTCCTTATGCTCCTTGAAGGCGCAATGTCGAGTCGCACCGGATTTATCTCGGTGTCCATCTTCCCGCTCCTCATCATCATTATTTTGGTCGAAAATTTTGTCGCGGCGCAAATTGAGCATGGCGCGCGCGCGGCGATTATTCTTTCGATCGAAACGCTCATTGTCGCGACGATTTCGTATTATTTGTTAACGTGGGAGGAGTTGCGCCAGTTCGTGTTCCAGTACCCGTGGGTGATTTTGGCAACCATTTTTATCAACATCGGCCTCGGACGCTGGACAGGCTTGCGGCTCGCCGAATATCTCCGGTTCCGAGAAATTTTCCGCCATGTGGACGATGCTCGCGAAGAATAAAATGATTTTGGGCATGAACGCCCGGAATCTTTCGTATCTGCGGCCGTTCAACACGCGGGCGGCGATTGCGATTGCCGACAGCAAACTCGTGACCAAGCGCGTGTTGGAAAAAGCCGGCATCCCGACTCCGAAACTCTATGGCGTGCTTGAAGATCACCGAGCGCTGCGGCATTTTGATTGGAGCGTGTTGCCGCCGAGCTTTGTCGTGAAGCCGAATTTTGGATTGGGCGGCGAAGGGATTTGGATTCTCTTTGGCCGCAACAAACAAGGCAAGTGGGTGCGCGCGCGCGGCGAGACCGTGAACTTTTTTGATCTGACCTCACACATCTCCACCATCCTCGACGGACATTTTTCAATGATGAACTTGCCCGACATTGTGCTCTTTGAGAAACGGATTCAAATGTCGAAGACGTTTAAGCCGTATTCGTTCCGCGGGATTCCTGACATCCGTGTCATTGTCTTTAACAACGTGCCCGTGATGGCGATGTTGCGGCTGCCGACCAAGCAATCGCAGGGAAAAGCGAATTTGCATCTTGGAGGAATTGGCGTGGGGATTGACTTGGCGACCGGTGTCACCACAACGGCCATGCACAAGCAGGGGTGGTTTGATCAGAAGGTAGATCGTTCGCCGGATTCCAAACTCCCGCTTTCCGGAATTAAAATCCCGGATTGGGATACTATTTTGGAGATGGCTATTGCGTGCCAAAACGTATCGGGGTTAGGATACATTGGCGTAGACGTGGCCATCGACAAAGAGCAAGGGCCGGTGGTGTTGGAAATCAACGCGCGTGCAGGATTATCGATTCAAGTAGCCAATCTTGCCTCGCTTCGTGAACGGTTAGAACGTGTGCGCGGATTGAAAGTGAAAGATGCGCCGCACGGAATCCGCGTGGCCAAAAATTTGTTCGGCGGGCAAGTGGAAAAAGAAATTGAGGAGTTGTCGGGCCGCGAAGTGATCGGCTTGCGCGAAAAAGTGACGATCTTTGGCAAGGAGGAGCTCAAGGCGGATGTGGAAGCCAAAATTGATACCGGTGCCGATCGCACATCGCTTGATCGGGACATCGCAGAGGAGTTGGGATTTGCCGATATGCTCACCTGGTTCGACACGCTCACGTTCCCGCACATCATTGAACGCGGCGTCGATGCGCGCGCATTTTTGAAAGACGTCCGCGAGAAGTATCTTGGCCAACATCCTGACTTGACTGAGATCGGTCTCATCTATTCATCGCATGGCATGACGGTTCGTCCAAAAGTTCAGTTGACCATCCGCCTTTCTGGCCGCAATTTTGTCACCAACGTTTCGATTGTCGATCGGCGTAATCTGCGGTACACGTTGCTCGTTGGCAGGAATGATTTATCTCAATTTTTGATTGATCCGCGAAAAGTATGACTTCTCGCCGCCTCCACGCGCAGACAATACTCACCATTTTGTATGGCACAGATCGGCCGAGATCTCGGAGGCCCTCTTTTGGTGATGATGGGTACAAACAGGAATATGAACGGATGTGGCTGGCACTTGCCGAGATAGGCATCCGCTGCATCCGCTCGCCGCTCACGTCGTATCGTGAAGGGCGGTTCATGAAAGGATGGGAATATAAAGGGGGTCGCTGGCAGCGCACCAAACCGTATCGCGCAGAGATGCTCTGGGATAAAGCATCGGAGCGGTATCGCACTCACAAGCAGGAACTCGCCAAGCGCCACTTCATGGTGAATCACCCTGTGTTTTCTCGCCTTACCGATGATAAGTTGTTCACGTCCCTCCTTTTTTTTCATCTGTCTCCGCGCACGGTGGCAGTGAAAAGTCCTCGCGAGATTGCTCGTGCGTTGCAACTTATTCGCGGCTCAAAACTGGTCTTGAAACCAAACGCAGGACTCGGAGGCAAAGGAATTCACGTGATCGATCGCCGCGAACTCCGTCCATCGCTCATCACCGGCGAAATGATCGTGCAAGAGTTCATTGAAACCAAAAAAGGGATTCGCGATATCTCGATTGGCCGACACGATTTGCGCATTGAACTCCTGAACGAGAAGATTTTTCGGTCATACGTTCGCATTGCGCAAGAAGGAAAGTATCTTGCGAATTTTCATCAAGGCGGGTCGGGGTTATGGGTGCCACAATCGCGCATTCCGCGATCGGTGCTTCCGATTGTACGCGAAATTTCGCTCGTGTTTCGCCAGTTTACACCCTTATATTACACAATCGATTTTCTGTTCGATCGGAATGACAAACCGTGGGTTGTTGAAATCAACTGTCGGCCCGGCATTAAGTTCCCTGCTGGATTTCAC
>JACPGL010000049.1 GCA_016182525.1 Candidatus Kerfeldbacteria bacterium
ATTACAACACCGAGCGCATACACTCGGCGCTCAAGATGTCTCCTCACAGATTTGCCAGAGTGAAGAAGTGGAAGCGTTAATTTCTTAGTTCTCCCTAGTTCTCCTGGAGCAGAGGTGTCAAAAATTTGGGGTCCTTACCAAAGGGCTGCCAGGCGCCGACGAGTTCCTGGTCGCCTTCGGGGTCGTTCGTGAGTGGAGCACTCTCGAACGTCGCGAGGGCCTGTGCCATCGCGACGCTTATACGATAGTCCTTCGCGTTCTCCGAGACGATATGCCTACCGTCGTAGAAAACGAAGAGGCTGGTTCCTACCAGTCCCACCGCTCCAGTCAGATAGGCCTCCAGGTGGGTGATCAGATACTTCCGTCGCGTTATGGCCGCGCGACGGGCGGGCCAAAGAATCCAGGGAATGACGCTGCTGCAGAGCGCAAGGATGGTTGTCAGGAACACCATCTTGTACACCTCGTCAGTCGCATAGGAAGATAGTGGGAACTCGCCAAACATCGGCCTCTCCTCTCGGTTACGAAGCCCGGGTTCCTTACGAGGAGTCAAAGAGCACTCCCTTGTGCGCTCGGTATACCAAAAAGTCCCCCTGCCGTCAAGTAAAGGGGCTTAGAGGAAAAAGTGAATACTTCTTTCTAAGCGGCATGCCCCGCAGGCAATTTCGGCTTGGTTCCGCTCCTCAAGAGCGGGCGAAATTGCCGAGGGAAAAGAACGCTCGACCGCTGGAGTCGAGCGATTCTGGTGCCGCGTGAAAGAAGTGTTCACTTTTTCCTCTTTATTTTTTGCGTTTGTAGAGAATCGTGAGGCTCAAAATCAGAGCGAGCATCATGCCCCCGAGCACAGCAAACGCCTTCACTTTTTCGGATGTTTCGAGAAACAGGGAGGAGACGCCAAAGGCAATCGTGATGAGATAGAGTACGCAAACAGCAGCGCGGTGAGAAAGGCCAGCGTCGAGCAACCGAAAGTGGAGATGCTTGCGATCCCCTACTGCAACTGACGTGCGCGTCCACAGCCGGCGCACAATCACCCAGAGCACATCCAAGATGGGCACGCCCATCACGAGAAGCGCTGTGGCGACTTTTGCGCCGCTGATAATGGCGAGCACGCCGAGCAGAAATCCGACAAACAAACTCCCGCCTTCGCCCAAAAAGATCTTGGCCGGATGCCAGTTCCACACGAGAAATCCTAAACACGCACCGGCAAAAATGATGGCAAGGAGGGCGGTCTCGGGTTGCGCAACCTCTTTCGACAAACTTAGGAAAAACAAAATCACTGAGCCGATAACTCCAACCCCCGGCACGAGTCCATCGAGACCATCTAAAAATTTTGTCGTATACATCATGCCCAGCAGCCACACAAGAGCGAAAAGATCGGCAAAGAGCGTGAGAGAATACGGCACGCCGTTCCATTCGAAGATCGCCCACTTCACGGCATCGAGCTGAATCGCTTCTCCGAACGGATTGCGAATGTACTCCACGCCAATTCCACTCGCGATAATAACGAGACTCGCGGCAATGGGGAACAGAATTTGGCGAGACGGTCGGAGATGATGGCGATCGTCGAGGTATCCGCCAATCATCAAAATCGCGCCGCCGAGAATCAATCCTGCAACGTGTTTCGGGAGCAGATACCCGCCAAAGAGCTGATCGGTCGCCAATGTGTACCCGAGCACAATGAGCGTAAATGCACCAAAAACGCCGAGCCCACCTAAAAGCGGCGTTGCACGCGTGTGGATTTTGCGGCCGCCGGTCGGCTCGTCGACAATTCCCCATCGCAACGCAGCGCGCCGAACCAGCGGAGTGAGCGCTGCGGCAACTCCGAACGCGAGCAGAAAGGCAAGAAAATATGAAATCATAGAATGAGATCCTTCGGCTTCGCCTCAGGATGACAGGAGAATAATGACGAGTGTCCAAAGCTTAGCTTTTGCCAGTTTGACGATCGAGGTAACTTTGCAAAATCAACACCGCGGCGTCGGCGTCGGTGGCTTTCTTCTTTTCGCCGCGATCACGGAGCAAGCGTTCACTCATGACGCTCGTCAGCCGCTCATCTTCAAAATCCACCGGCACACCGGTTCGCGTTTCGAGCTTACGCGCAAATTGCCGCACGCGAGCGGCGAGCGGCGGTTCAGCATTCGCGAACGTGAGAGGAAGCCCAAAAATAATTTTGCCAATACCGTCCTCGCGACACATCTCAGTAAGGCGATCAAGCAGCCTCGCGCGGTTCTTTTCGGCGATCGTCTCACGGGCGAGAGCGATGCGGCCGTCATCGTCGGTTACGGAAACTCCTGTTCGGTGCTCGCCATAATCGATCCCGAGCAGTTTCATAATTTTGTCAAAATGTCGTAGCCGGTTTTTGTGACCGCAACTGTGAGCTCAAAGTGTGCGGACAAGCTTTTGTCGGCCGTCTCCACGCTCCATCCATCGTCGCGAAAGCGAACAGCGTGATGCCCCAAGTTGACCATTGGCTCGATTGCAATAACCATTCCCTCTTCCAACACTTCTCCGGTGCCGGCTTTGCCAAAGTTCGGCACGTTCGGCGACTCATGCAATTCAAAACCAACACCGTGGCCGACCAAATCACGCACAACCGAAAATCCTGCATCCTCAACAACTTTTTGCACGGTCGAAGCAATATCTCCAATGCGATTGCCCGGCTGAACCTTTTCAATGCCAGCCATCATGGACGCGCGCGTGACATCAATTGCGATCTCCGCGCGGAATCGTGTGCACCACTTCTTCGTTTACTGATGTGCAAATCGCAGCCGGGTAGCAATTCTCGGGATCAAGGGGAGCGTAACCCTTGAACGCCGGCCGGACGCGCGCTCTTGCCATCATCTCTTCGGCCATGTCATTTAAGGCGGCAGTCGAAATATTGCCTTTGGACGCGACAAATGCTAAACGCTCAAGAATCTTCGCGAGAATCTTGCCGCCTTCGCGAAGGTTTTCAATATCTTCTTCGGATTTCAGACGAATCATACGGTGGACCAATACTGTTCTAAAGCTCGCACAATGTCCCGATGCACATCGTCAATGGATTGTTCGCCATGAACTTCGAGGAGAGAGTTGCGATCGCGGTAATAGCGTGTCATGCCGTCGATGCGACCGACATATTCATCATAGCGGCGCGCAACAATCTCTGGTGTGTCATCCACGCGCGCATCTTGGCGCATGGAGAGGCGCTTGATCACTTCGTCTTTGGACACGCGAATGGAGAGTGCCACTGGTTCACTCCATCCATACTCCTCCACGATCTTCGACAACCCTTCAGCTTGCGGAACCGACAACGGAAACGCATCAAAAATCATTCCTTCGCGACTATCCATCTTCTCAAGCTTGCGTCGCACCAACGTTACAATGGCATCATCCGGTTGCGGGATGCCGGCGTGCATACGTTCTTTAAACGCCGCAGCAAAGGTGTCGTTCGCGTCTGTGCTCGCCGCCACCTCACGCACAATATCACCGGTGGCAAGATACGAAAATCCGTACTTCTCTTGGAGTTTTTTTGCCTGCGTCCCTTTGCCTGACCCGGGACCGCCGATAAGAACAATGACCTTTGGTCGCATAGTATGAGATTGCTTCGGAGCTATCGCTCCTCGCACTGACAACTCTTGGAGCTTAACGCCTCAAACATTAAAACCCTTCGTAGTCGCGCATCACAAGCTGCGCTTCGATTTGCTTCACGGTTTCAATGACAACGCTGACCACGATCAAGAGCGACGTGCCGCCGATTGCAAGCGTCTGCACATTGGTCGCCGACTGCACCACATACGGCAAGATGGCAATGACACCAAGGAACAACGCGCCGGTCAGCAAAATGCGGTTACTCACCAAAGAAAGATAGCGAGCCGTTGGTTCGCCTGGTCGAATTCCTGGAATAAATCCTCCACGCTTTTGCAAATTCTCTGAGATTTGATCAGGATGAAAGATCACCGCGGTATAAAAATATGCAAACGCCACAACGAGCACAAAATAAATCACCGAATACCACAGCGTGTTGTTAAACACAGCCACAACTGACGTCGCGATATTCGCAACCCACGGAATTGCAGAGGTGATAAAGAACTGTCCAACAACTGGAGGCAACAGCACCAACGAAACGGCGAAGATAATCGGAATCACACCGGTCTGGTTCACGCGCAACGGCAGAAACGTATTCACACCGCCATACGATTTGGAGCCGCTCATGTGACGCGCATACGACACCGGAATATTCCGCTGACCTTCCGTGATAAACACAACGCCG
>JACPGL010000051.1 GCA_016182525.1 Candidatus Kerfeldbacteria bacterium
AACGCAATGACCGCGAAGCGGTCATCCTGAGGCCGTAGGCCGAAGGATCTCCCTATCCTTAGACATACATTTAACACATATCTATGCCAGACGAAGCAACAGCAGAAAAAAAAGAAGTAGTGGTTCCAGAGAAATTCAAATCTCTCGTGGAAACCATCGAAAAGATGAGTGTTCTCGACCTCTCAGAATTTGTCAAAGTGCTCGAGGAGAAATTCGGCGTATCAGCAGTCGCTCCGATGATGATGGCAGGAGCCGCGCCGGCGGCGGGCGGTGAAGCAGCAGCAGTGGAAGAGAAAACCAGTTTCAATGTTGAGCTCGCGAGCTCCGGCGGAAACAAAATCGCTGTGATTAAAGTCGTTCGCGAAGTCACTGAAAAGGGACTCAAAGAAGCCAAAGACTTGGTCGACGGCGCGCCAAAAATGATCAAAGAAGGTGCGACCAAAGAAGAAGCCGAAGAGATCAAGAAAAAACTCGAAACCGCAGGAGCAACAGTCAACCTCAAGTGACGCGAAGCGTCATCCAGAGGAGCGAAGCGACGAAGGATCTCAGAGATCCTTCGGCCTACGGCCTCAGGATGACAGAGCGGCGCGGCCTAGAGACATGACACTGCGTGTCACCTCGAGAATGACGAAGTAGCTACAACGGGAACGAGTACAGCGAGGTGTTGTTTACAACAGTCACCGTTCCGCCCCCTTCATCAACATGCATCGCTTCGAGTCGGTCAAACGTATCCGATCGATATTGTTTCACAAATTTTCCGTCTTTCGAGAGCACAACCACACGGGCGTTTTCACGATCAAGCGCATACAGATTCTGCACCGATTCATCGGCGACAATTTCTTTGACTGCGCCGAATTTAGGTTCAATCGTGGAGAGTTTGAAATCCGGATCGATATTCCCTTGGAAAAGTTTCATCACTTTGCCGTCGGAAGTGCCGATGTACATCGATCCATCCACCGATATCGCAGACCCTCGCGAGACATCCACCGATGAATCTTTGATCCATTGCACGCCTTCACCATAGTTTGCTCCGGTTTTTATGTGCTTGAGCACGTGCTTGCCCTGCGAGTCCAAGAGATAGAGGTTGCCGTTATACACCACACCCGATGAAATGTTCACGTCTTGTGTGGCAAAAAGAATTTCGCGTTTCGTAAACGTTGCCGGTTCGGCAAATTCCGCGAGCACGCGCGTGGAGCTCAAGAGCAAGAGAGAAGAGGGCGCCTCGAGAATCTGAGTGATCGAGCCGTCGATTGCCAAATCACGATCCACATCAAGCACCGTGCCATCCGAGGCGATATGATAGAGCACGCCCGTGCGTGAATCCACGCTGTAATACGAGCTCCCAAGCTTCCCGAGCCCCGTGAGCGCGGCTTCCGGAAACCCATTCGCAACATCCGCAATGAGTGTCGGCTGAACATCCACGACATGATTCACATCCACGAGCCGCGTGTCAATATCCCCAAGCACTTTGGTTTTTTCGTCTTTCAGCTCCTCATCATCCGGAATCCCTGACACAAGATTTTTCGCTTCAATGAGCAGGGCACGCGCATCTTCCTCGTTTTCGTAAATCAGCGCAGCGTCCGCTTCGCCCACTTTTTGCTTTGCCGTAATGATGTCGGCGTTGTATTGATCGCGAAGCGTCTGCTGTTCTTTGCGCTCGCCTTGATTCACAATGGTCCAGGAGAAGACAACAAGAAGAGCAATGGCAATGAGCAGAATCAGCTTTCGTCGTCGGGGGATATTCAAGAGCCGCAAGAGGAGAGAAGCCGCGCCTTGCGATGTGCGTCGCGGAACACGTCGAGCACCTTGAATGTAATTCGTGGGCCGAGGTCGTTCTTTTCGAACGTTCTTCAGACGCGCAAAGACCCACAAGAAGAATTGCCCAATCCCATGCGCGATTGCAGACCCAAGGCGTTGAAGAATCGACATCACTTTTCGCGAGAGTGGGGGAGCAGTCACTCCGTGTGCGCGCGAGCGTGGTACACTCGGTGCAACAGGCGCCTCTTCCCCGAGAAGGAGATTATCC
The DNA here is from genome assembly GCA_016182525.1 of Candidatus Kerfeldbacteria bacterium. Taxonomy (GTDB): domain Bacteria; phylum Patescibacteriota; class Patescibacteriia; order JACPL01; family JACPL01; genus JACPGL01. Next base: position 2,027 of record JACPGL010000051.1, read on the forward strand.
TCGGCCATGAGATCCTGCTCGTTTTTGCGTTCAGGCTCGCCGCGGCCGATCAATCGCGTGACCGTACTCCCGAGCGAAGATAAACTTTTCGTCACTTGCGTCACGAGCGATGGTTCAAGGAGCGACCGCGTATGTTGCTCTTGAGAAATGAGCGTTGACATCGACTCGTCTGGCGTGGATCCTCCTCCCGCGCGCGTATATTGCGGCCCTTCTCCATACACCGTGGATTCAACCATCACGTCTTTCTTGGGCACGAGTTTCATGATGATGCTTCCAAACGTCGCATTGATCGTATTCTCCATGAGCAGCGCTTGGAGATACTGCGCGGCTTCTTTTGGCGCGTGTTCATCAACCGTTTTTCGCAGCTTCTCAAGAGACAGATAATCGAGGAGCGAAGCGGTGCAAAAGAGAAGAGAGTCGCCCTCGCGCAAATTGCCGCTAATGATATTGGAGAAAATTTTCAGTGGATTGATTTTTACTCGTTGTGATGTTTGCGCATTTCCTAAAATGTCCACAATTTGTTTATTGTGGATCAAAAATGTATGCGCCTGGCCTAGATGAGTGAAATGCACTCCGCCTTCTTTGATCACAGCGACGACGGTCGAGAATTTTTCGAGCCAATCGGTATGGCCGCCGCTCATGACTTGGTGAAGGCGGGAGTTCGTTTTTGCCAGCGCGTTCTCAAAGGCGACTTCAATGTTAAAATCAGCCGAGCCGTAGTAGCTCGCGGCGATTTCCTCCTCGACGATCGTGATAATATTTTCGCTCTCGCGATCCGTGGACTCAATCTCTGACAAGATAAAAAGTCTCCCTAAGTTCGCTTCTTCAAGGGGAGTCGGAGACGATAAAAAGACGCTTACCGTGGTTCGGCTCTTGCGTTCATCGTAAATGAGAATCTTCGCAACGTCGAGTTCGGATTTTTGCATCCGCATGAAAATTGTATCCACTGTAAAGCGTGGACCTCCTTATTACTTAAGCATATTTCTGCTGTTTATGCAAGCGCGAGAATAACCTGCCTGTGCATAGCGAATCGTATTGACTCTTCACCCGATCTATGGTTAACTGTGCTTTGAAGAACTCTTTTGTTGTTCAACGTCGCTTCTATGCTTGAAAAGCTTTTTGGTTCGCGAACACGAGTGAAATTGCTCCGTCTGTTGTTTTTGAACGCAGAGAAACAATTTTTTGTTCGCGAGATAACACGGACGATCGGGGAGCGGATTAACTCTGTCCGACGCGAGCTCAAAAATCTTGAAGAGCTGAATTTGATTTTCCAGGAGGAGAAAAATCGCAAGAAGTATTATCGCGTCAATATCGAGTCTATTTTGTATCCAGAGCTTCGCGCGCTCGTCTTGAAAACGCAAGTGAGTGTTGAAAAACGGCTCATTAAAAATATTGAGGAGCTTGGCAATGTGAAGTATATGGTGCTGACTGGTGTGTTCACCGGTGTGCAGGGAGTGCCAACGGATATGCTTATTGTTGGAACCGTGAATCGTGCCAAACTCGATCACTTGATTCAAAAATTCGAGAGCGATTTGAACGCGCCCGTGAACTATACCGTGATGACGATGAAAGAGTATATGCTGCGACGGGATATCACGGATAAATTTTTGTACGATATTTTGGAGAATAAGAAGATTGTCGCGATTGATCGGTTGAACGACGCCTCGTAAGCTGGTCGTCAGCGGGTGTGACTCTCTCCCGCCCGTCAGGCACGGGCCTATCTCGCCGGCAGATCCGTTCTCGTCTACCGGTGAGAACGGATCTCGTCCGGCGTCGAGCGGCCCGCGCGGCGGGCAGACGTTTTTGCCACCCGTCATAATCTCATCTTTTGGGTCATTCTCGAGGTGACACGCAGTGTCATTTCTCGAGGCCATACACTGTCATCCTGAGGCCGAAGGCCGAAGGATCTCGCGACCGAAGCAATCTCCGTCTCAATTCCTGACGCTCATCTATGTATCTCATTCTCGATACATCGCAGCAGGGGGAAACCATTCTGGCGATTGGGGATAGGCGTATTCGAGTTTCCAAGGTGTATCGCGCGCGGTATCATCAGGCCGAGACGCTTTTGGCTAAAGTCGACGCTCTCTTGAAGAAACACAAAACACCCCTTTCGAAACTGGAGGGGATTATTGCCGTTCTTGGGCCTGGGCCGTTTACAGCGTTACGAGGATCGCTCATCATTGCCAACGCACTTTCATTTGCGCTGGATTTGCCTGTCGCTGGCTTGCGACGCGACGAATTCATAGATCTGGAAGATCTTTTGCAAAAGGGGAGAGCACGACTGAAGCGCCGCACTACCCTTGTCCCATTCTACGGCCAAGAGCCCAACATCTCACAACCAAAGAGAAAATAAACGCCATCCCACACTGCCTCCTCGAACCACGCCCTTCGTTCGGGGAAAATTTTCGTCGTTCACTTCGGGAAGTGGTTCTCGAAAGCAGTGTGGGATGCGTTCTTTGTCTTTCAACTCGCGATATCGCCAACAAAGGATGCTGCGTAGGGATCCCGAGAGCAGCGAGCGGCCACGGTGTCCCGCACGAGATCCTTCGCTCACGCTCAGGATGACAGTATCGCTTGGCAAAAGCTAAGCTTTGGACATTTTGAGAGAGAAGTTTAGAGATCGCGAGAACGGATAGGGGTCGCGGAGGAGGCTCCGGAGGCCCGAGCGGGCATGGATGCCGGTCGATCAGACCGGCAGAGCGAGGGCCGAGGAAGAGCGCAAAATCCTCGCAGGGGATTTTGACGCGTACTCCGAAGCGACACCTTTTCGGGCTCGCGGATCTCGGGAGCTGCATCTCTTGGCCTATCGCGGGCTGTTTTTTTGGTGGGTTGCTTCTGTTGACTTTTCCCTCAGAGTGGTGTAAAATGGGTTATGAGGGTAGATAAGTGGATAAAAGTGGGGATAACCCTCCCAAACTGTGGATAAATCACCACGAAATGACGTTCATACTCCATGTTCATCGGCGAGTACCAACATTCAATTGACGAAAAGGGCAGATTAGCAGTCCCTTCAAAATTCCGCGATGAACTGGCTTCCGGCGCCGTTGTCACCCGCGGACTTGATCAGTGCTTGTTCGTCTACACCCTCACGGAATGGGAAAAGCTTGCGACCAAGCTCGCAAACCTCCCCATCTCCAAAGCCAATACCCGCGCATTTGCCCGACTCATGCTCTCTGGCGCGATGGACGTGAAACTCGATAAGCAAGGTAGAATCGTTTTGCCGGATTACCTCAAAAGCTACGCCGGCATGTCCAAAAAAGTGGTTGTCACCGGCCTCTATAACCGTTTAGAAATCTGGGATGAAGCAACCTGGAAAAAATACAAAGATGGAACCGAAAAGACCTCCGGAGATATCGCTGAGCAACTTGGGGAATTAGATGTTTAAAATTTCGAGAATGAGATGTTGAGTGTGGTGTGTTCTATGCTTGAATACATCACATTGACATAGCATTCATCGGGTCAGATGATTGCAGATCACATTTAGATCGTCAGCTCTGCCTGCCTAACCAAGAGTGTAGGGCTGACATCTGCATGTGAGAGGAATTCGAACGGCATCCAAAATCTGAATTCCTAATCCTTCTCCCTGGCTGCCATGGCTGTGCATATTCCTGTTCTCGTGAACGAGGTGGTTCAGTGGCTGAACCTGAAGCCAGGAGATACGGCTCTGGACGCCACGGTCGGGGAGGGAGGACACGCCAAGGCCATTCTTGCGGCAACATCTCCCGATGGCCAACTCATCGGAATTGATCTTGATCGTCACGCGCTCGCCTCGGCGCAACGCGAACTTGCGCGCGTACACACTGGCCGGTTCACTCTCATGCATGGCAATTTCAAAGACTTGAACTCTCTTCTCCATGGACAACAGAATCGTCGCCAACTTCGTGCTGTTCTATGCGACCTTGGGATATCTTCACTTGAACTCCAAGATGCCTCTCGCGGATTTTCTTTCGAGAATGCTGGCCCCCTAGACATGCGTTTCTCGGCTGATGCAGATCATCCGCTCACAGCCGCAAAGATTGTGAATACGTGGTCAGAGGCGGAACTTGCCGAGATGTTCAAAGAGTTGGGTGAAGAGCGCAACGCACGGCGCGTGGCGCAAGCGATTGTCGCCGAGCGAGAGAATGCGCCCTTTGAAACCACTGATCAGTTGGTGCAGGTGGTTGAAACGGTGATTCCGCGGCGCGGCCCGCGTCATCCGGCAACAAAAGTGTTCCAGGCTCTCCGCATCTCGGTAAACTTGGAACTGAACAATCTGAAAGCTTTTCTTCCAGCGGCGCTCGACGCGCTCGAACCCGGCGGAAGACTGGCTGTCATCACCTTTCACTCTCTGGAAGATCGCATCGTCAAACGGTTTTTCCAAACGGAGGCCAAAGCGTGCATCTGTCCGCCAGAGCTGCCCGTCTGTCAGTGTACGCACCGTGCGCAGCTCACCATTCTCACCAAAAAGCCTGTCACGGCAAGCGAAGAGGAGCGAAAATCAAATCCACGTTCGCGAAGCGCCAAGTTGCGCGTCGCAGAAAAGAAAATGTCTCTATGACAAAGTTCCATCGTTATCCTGAACTTCCATCTCGGAAATGTTCGCGGATTCGAACCGCCGAGCGCAACCGTTTTCGCATCCCGGGCAAAACAAAAATGATCCGGTTCCTCACACTTGGAGGCATCATTGCCGCCGCTCTTGTCTATCTTATCTCCGTCACCTCGGTCTCGGCACAAGGCTTTCAAATTACGACCTTGCAAAAACGCATTGAGGAAGTGCAGAGAGACAATGAGAAGATGGAACTGCGCGTTGCCGAACTCCAGGCCGGGGCAACGATTCAAGAAGCCGCGAACCGCCTTGGGCTTGTGGAAACCCGCGATGTGACCTACGTTGAGGCCGATTCCGCGGTCGCCTTTGGAGAATAGCCATCGAAGACCATTCCATGCACCGACGCAAGCGTCAGATCACGCGCCGCGGAGAACAGCAATCTCCACGGCGAGAACGTTTCGATCGCATTCATCTTTTGAGCATCGGGCTTCTTGTGTTTTCCTTTGCATTGGTCTATCGCTTGTTTGATTTGCAGATCCTGAATCACGAAGCGTACGCGTCTCTTGCGGAGAAACAGCACGATTTACTGCAAGAACTGCAGCCTCGCCGCGGCAAGATTTTCGCACGGGGCTTCCGATCGGACGATCTGTTCCCTCTTGCCACAAATCAAGAAATGTATCTTGTGTATGCCGTTCCGCGTGCTGTTGAAAATCCTGAAGAGACGGCGCAAAAAATTGCAGCGGTGATTGATCTTCCGGTTGAAGAAATGTTGCCCCGCCTAACCAAACCCGATGACATCTACGAACCCTTGAAGTCCAAAGTCAACGAGGAAGATAAACTGGCACTTGAGGCACTCAATCTCCGCGGCATTGGATTTATCCGCGAGCAGTGGCGCACGTACCCCATGGGCGACTACGTTTCACACATCACCGGATTCATGGGATATGATGAGGACACGCTTGTCGGCCGCTATGGCCTTGAGCAATTCTGGGACAGCGAACTCAAAGGATCGCCCGGCCGCATTCAAGCCAAACAAGATGCGAATGGCCGCTTGATCACGGTCGGTGATACGGTGATCGATCAGGCAGATGACGGCGATGATCTCATCTTGACCATTGATCATGATCTGCAGTTTATTTCCTGCGAAGAGTTGAAAAAAATTGTGGATTCGCTTGGCGCCGAGAAAGGGAGCGTGATTATCATGGATCCGATGACCGGAGCGATCAAAGCCATGTGCAATTATCCGTTCTACGACGCGAACCGCTACAACGAAGTCGAAGACATCGGGATTTATGTGAATGATGCGATTAGTGATCAGTGGGAGCCGGGGTCCGTGATGAAAGCCATGACGATGTCGGCAGGATTAGATCTTGGCAAAGTCACTCCGACGACGACATACGAAGACAAGGGGGAAGTGAAAGTGGCAAGCTTCACGATCAAGAATTCTGATCTGAAGTCGCATGGAACCGTTGACATGAAAACCGTGCTTGTGAAGTCTTTGAATACCGGTAGCATTTTCGTGGGACAGCAAATCGGGAACGAAGCGTTCTATGACTATCTGAAAAAATTTGGGTTTGGCGAGAAGACGGGTATTGAACTTGCCGGTGAGCTGACCGGCGATATCTCCAAGCTTGCGCGCGGCAAGGATGTGGATGCCTATCCAGCAACATTCGGGCAGGGGATTACCGTGACGCCTCTCCAGCTTATTACCGCGTACGCGTCCATCGTCAACGGCGGCAAACTCATGCGCCCGTACATTGTTGATACCATTGTGAAAGAAAATGGCTTTGAAGTGAAAACTGAACCAAAGATCGTGCGACAGGTCATTTCGGAACAAACCGCTTTGACGCTCTCGGCTATGCTTGTGAATGTGATCCAGAACGTGCAAGGACATGCAAAACGGGCGCAAGTGCCGGGCTACACGCTTGGCGGTAAAACCGGAACGGCGCAAGTGCCGGGTGGAGACGGCCAATATGACCCGAATCTCCACAAAGACACTTTCCTTGAGTTCGGCCCGGTTTCCGATCCGAAGTTCATTGTGCTTGGCAAAGTTGACAAGCCGCATGGCATTCGTTTTGCAGAAGGGTCAGCGGTTCCTCTCGTTGGCAACATCATGCGTCGCATTCTGACGGCGTATGAAGTTCCTCATGACGCGGCAGACGAATAAACTCTTTTTCCGAGTATGAAAAGTATTCTCAGGCGTATTCTTTTTACTCTTGCACAAGGCGTTCTTCGGCGATATCATCCGGAGATTATTGCGATTACCGGCAGTGCGGGCAAGACATCAACGCGAGAGGCGATTGCAACGGTTCTTGCGCCTGCGTTTTCGCTACGGCAAAGTGCCAAGAACTACAATACGGAGATTGGCGTGCCGCTCGCGATCTTGGGCAGTGAATCGGGCGGACGATCGGCATTTGCGTGGCTTGGAGTGATCGTGAAGGGTGTGATGTTGGTGATAAAAAAGCACGATTTCCCGGATGTGCTCGTTTTGGAGTATGCCCTCGATCACCCTGGTGACATTGCCTATCTTGTTCGTCTTGCCAAACCGCATATCGCCGTGCTCACAACAATTGGAGAAGTGCCGGTGCATGTCGAGGCGTTTCGCTCACGTGAAGAGTTGGTGCGTGAAAAAGCCGCGCTCGTCACCCAACTCACGAAAGAGGATGTCGCCATTGTGAATGCTGATGATCCGTCGGTGAAAGCCATGGCGCGCAAGACAAAAGCGAAAGTCGTGACGTATGGTCGCACGACGGGCGCAGATATTCGGCTCGTGAGTTTGAACTTCAAAGGGTTGGAGCAGGGGATACAGATGAAGGTCGCACATGGGGAATCAACGGTTCCGGTTTCTCTCCCACATCTTATCGGTGAGCATCAGGTCTACGCGGTGCTTGCTGCGATCGCGGTTGGGGTGGTGAAGGGCGTGAATCTTGTTGCCATTGCGGATGCGCTTGCGCGCTATGAATCGCCGCCTGGACGCATGAGGGTGATTTCTGGAATTAAAGGCACAACGATTATTGACGATTCGTATAATTCTTCTCCCGATGCGGCTCTTGCAGCGCTTGAAACGTTGCGGAGCGTTGAAGAAACGCACGGACGGAAAATTGCGGTTTTCGGAGATATGGCTGAACTCGGCTCGCTCACCGAGAAAGCGCATCACGATGTGGGCGAGCGGACCGGGGAGGTTGCTGATGCGCTTGTCACGGTTGGCGCAAAGGCAAAGGCCATGCGCGAGGCGGCGCGAGACGCCGGTATGGCGGAGGATCAGATTTTTTCGTTTGACAATGCCGAAAGTGCAGGATTATTTTTGCAGGATTTTATTGTGACCGGCGATCTGTTGCTCGTGAAAGGATCGCAGGTGGTGCGCATGGAGAAGATTGTGAAAGAGCTGATGGCCGAACCCCTTCGCGCCGGTGAGCTTCTTGTCCGCCAAGACGCGGATTGGGCGCAGCAGTAGATTCGCTCTTGCTTTAATCCCAAGAGAACTGTCATCCTGAACCTTCGTGTGTCATCCTGAGTCCGCCTGCGGCAGAACTGTCATCCTGAGCGAGGTCGCCATAGGCGACCGAGTCGAAGGATCTCCCCCAGAGGGAAAAGCTGAACACATCTTTCACGCGGCACCTCCTCTCGCTTCAATCGCCAACAAAGGCGCTGCTTCGGGCCGCGTCGGCCGGCCCTCCGAGCCGGCCGCGCTTTTCCTCGCGCTCGCTCGTCCCGCACTCTCAGTCCTTGAGCAATGTCACAGTGAGCTTGTCGAACTGTTGTCGAAGGATCCCAGTGCGGGACACCGTGGCCGCTCGCGCTGCGGGATCCCTAC
>JACPGL010000052.1 GCA_016182525.1 Candidatus Kerfeldbacteria bacterium
CAAGATTGTGCCAATCGCAATCACGAGCAGAATGATGATGAAAAACATGTTCATGACATCACGCACAACCACCCACCCGATCGACACGGCACGAGAGTTGATAAACACGTTATGCTGGGCAACAAGAATGATGAGCTTCACAGCCCAACTCAATAAAAAGCCAAACATCTTGATAAGGAGGATGGCGACATAGCCAAAAAAACTCACAACCGCTTTCTCGAGCCCTTCATTTGCAAAGACAATGTGAGGGGCAGTGGCAAGAACGGCGAGCGCCACGGCAAGAAGCACCGCAACATGCGGCCGACGCCAGACGGAATTGTGGATGCGGAGGAACATTCTTCGAGAAGGTTATTGATTCTGACCGCAGGAGGTCACTAATACGTTGCTGTCACAGCAATATCCGGATTCGTGTCACCGAACTGATCAAAGGTGTACGTATCGTTCGGGAGACGACATTTGAGGGCTCGCCCACCGCTCCCCGGAGCAGAAGCGCTCTGGTTATTACAGAATTCCCAGTTGTCGACCACCATGATCTCCGGTTTCCATTGACACTCCCCATCTTCATGACCAGCATCTACTCCGCATCCATCGGTATCTTCAGACGCAATATACGTATGTCGGAACGTATGCGGATTGGCTGAATCCGATTTTGTCTTTTGATCCCACGGCACAGTGAACACATTGCCATCGCCCCAGTCAATGACAATTGTTTTAAGCGGCTGTTGTTCAACATCCACGCTGGTGGTAAAGGTCAATTCCACTTCGCCGCCGCCAAAACCAAGATCAGGAAGGTCGCCAATGTTCAATCCGTCATTCCCATTGACTTCGATATCAGCAACGGCGGGCAAGAGACCACAGTAGTCGGCCGGCGGCTGAGCGATAGAGATGATCTTATCTGGAGGAGTAGGCGCTGGATTATCAGTAACGGCGACCTGCTCTGGACGCGTCCCAACCCCAGTTCCGCCATTACACAACCCCATGTTTTGGTAATAGCTTGTCCACAGATCATTGGACGTGCGGCGAACATATTTGCTTTCTTTATAATCCCACTGCCAAATGCCAAGATGCGCAGCGAACAAATCTTGCAACCGGCGAACAGCGACACTCTCGACCCGGCTCCATCCTGAATCTTTGTAGTTCGTGCCTGCATTTTTATACGACCCGAGACTCGACGCGTCATAACTGCTGCTGACACAACGATCGCCAGCACCCGCGTCTTGACAGGTCGTTACCGAGAACTTCCCCCAGCTGCACGCAACCGAGCGATCTTCTTCACACACACCGGTTTTGCCAATACATGCTGATGGCACGCCGTCAACCGTACAATCAGCTGATGTGATACAGGTTTTGGAATGATTATTTGCGCAGGTTGAAATGTTGCAGTAGCCATAACATCCGTACGGGCTGCCCGCGCGCACCTGATCCGAGCTCGTCTCTTTATTCTCAATATAAAGAGGCTGTTGGAACGCTTCTTCGGGCTTGGAATCCCACGATTCCGGAGCGCCCTCTTCGGTGACGGCTGCGCCAAACGGCTTGGTGTCTTCTTCGCCGTAGGAATAGGCAACGCTGTTGTAATCACCTGGGAATTCAGGATCATAGAGATCGCCTTCGACAAGATAATCACTGCCTTTGGTGACGCGGTTTGCCCACGATGTTGCCCCGCTGACATCAGCGACTTTGACCACTTCTTTACAGGATTCGCGCAAGAGAACCTTGACAGTGAACAGACCCATTTCATCTTGACCTCTATCTCCCGTTTCATCATCGCCTCTAAAGTCATAGCGAATGAGCTTACGATTCTCGTTGAAGACCGCACGGAACCAAAGACCATTAAAATTCTCAGTAGAATCTTTGACATGAGAATTTTCCCACGAGAGGGGGCTGTCCTCATTAATTGCGACAACACTCGACGACGGCCGAACACTCCAGTAAATTTCATCCACGGTACCATCATCTCCATCGCCCCAAGGAGTATTGCGAACAACCTCGCGGGCATAGGAATACGAAATTGCTGTACCGATATGATTGGGATGGCCGACAGATTTCCCAAATGTGTCACGCGTCAGTGTGACCGACGGCCAAATACGACAATCACCATACGCGGCGGCGGGCGTGATCACGAAGCCCTCAATATCATCCTCGCTCAAGTAGCCGCCGTCTTGGGAAAGTGGATACACCATGTCTTGCTCCGGATCACCGGCATCAGAATCCCACGGGTAGATATTCACGGATCCCCACGAGATCACGTGATCGCCGCCAGCGTTTGGGTGATCAGCTTCGTTGCACACACCAAAGGTGTAATCGCTATAGGTTTGTGAATGTTGATTCAAACCTCCAAGACCGCCGCCGCAATCCGTGAGAGGCGCACCAAGTAAATAACCCGGCACGAGAGCCTCACAGCCCGTATCTTCAAATGCTGCCTTGTCGAAGACATAGTCGTTGTCTGCTCCATTCTTTCCTTGAATCGTACTCGGCAAGCCACCGGCTGGAGCACTGATCCCATTGAAACGCTCGGGGTTTCCGATAGTTAAAAAGTTAAAGGGATCAGGATAAACACCTGTCACAATCGGAAATCGGCGCGTGCCAAAGCCGATCGCATTCGGATTTGCGATTCGCGCATTACACGCACCGCTTGTATCAGTGGCGCTGCCGCAGAAATAAATTCGCTTTTCAGACTCGGTGAGATTATCATAGTCAACCTGATAGCCTGCATAATACATTTGCGAATAGATGCGCGTCACGTAACTCGCCGGTGAGTAATTGCCCGACGACCGCAAACAGTAGTACAACGGAACGCGATCCGAGTAGCCAACCTGCTCGCCCGCTTGCTGGATTGATTCGCCGCGCAACACATCAATCGGATACCACGTGAGACACTGCGCAAGGTTCGTTGGATCGCGTTCAATGCAGTACCCTTCCCATCCATTATACTTCACGGCGTTGTCTTCAATCACGTCGCATTGTTGCGCATCGGATTTGGGATACGCGCGGCAGCTTCGCGCGACAAAGCCGGATTCCGCATTGGCAGGCGGCCGGAAGGCATGATCTGCACCCGGGTCTGAAAACGCACCTGCGCTTGGAGGCTGCCACTCAAACTCCATCTGGGCATCCGTTCCTAAATTCTCATAGTAGTCAAGCGTAAAATCTTTCCACCCGACGCCTGACGGGTCAACAGACCACGTGAGCGTCTTGGAACCATCGGTCCATCCTTGCGGTTCAAGTGTCTTCCCGTCGAAGACGAACCGCACGCCATCGTTTGCGGCTGTGCGGAAAGAATATGCCCCCGCTTCTTCTGTTATATTCAACTGACCAGTCCAGCGCACGGCGACCTCGTTCTCTTGGCCGGTGATTGTCAGCAAACGCGAATCAAAATCCGTATAGTTGATACTCGGCTCGAGCTCGGTTGCCAAGAGTTCGCCAAAGCCTGCTTCGAGCGCAGTGGTCAAATCATGAGAGGTTACGATATATTCATTCGGAATACCGTGCCAGCGACCCAGGGGGCCAGGCGGGCTCATCGTACCATTTGCACTATAAATGTCAGTATCTCCGACGACGGTATGACTCATGGGGCACGTATTCCCTTCTGGAATACAAATGACAGTATGATAGTCCGTTTCCCCCTTCACGACACCAAGTTGAATTCCTCCATCTGATCCACCAGTATTATCCCACTCCACCTTTACCGGATGCCAACCACGATCAAAGTACTTTGTTGCCGAAAATCCACGCGTGGGAATACCGCCCACTCCATCGAAGAGAGCAACACTCGTGTCATCGAGATAGAAGCTAAACCCGTCATTGGTGTTGATGAGGAACGTAAACTTTCCACCCTCGCTCACATAGAACCCACCTTGCCAGACCGCACCGAGCGCCCTTTCATTTGTGTTTGTGAATGGATCAGCGCCACCGCAAGGATACGCCGGATCAGTACCACACGGCTGAATAGGATTCAACGTGAGTGGCTTGGGCGTATTCGGACTCAGTCCAGCATTCGCAGGGCTCTCATAGAAATTAATTTTGGGATCTGTTCTTGTTTTTGTCTCACCCAACGGCACGTATACTGGATCAACAAACTTTTCGCCGTTATAGAGACCGTCGAGCCCCGGGTTCCCAACATTCTTCCACTCCAATGCGTAGTAATCGGCGCGGACGCCTTCGTCATTCGCCGTGAGAAGAGGCGTGCTCACTTCGAGCACCGGTTTGAGCGACACATCATCAAACCACACGACGGTTTCGTTGCCCGTGACAAGATCGCCATTATCATTGTGCTGGACAACATCAAAGACAAGCAAGCCGCCTTTTGTATTCTGGCTTACCACCGTGTGCGGCGGCAAGACATATTCGGTCAGCTTCTCCGTTGAAGGAGTGAAAAATCCGATGTGTTCGCGCTCTCCAGATGAGAAGGCAAGGCTCACTTCTACCGTGGGAACCGGCCCGCTAAAACGATCAAGGAACGACTTAAGCGAAACGGCATACTCTTGACCCGTAAAAATGACATCGCCAAGATCCACGTGCGCGCCGTTTTCGGCACTCCCGTTGCTCGTCGCACGCAAGATGTTGTTGCCGTCGGTGAGCGTATTGCGACTCTCTTCTTCGACCGCGATGGTGTCGTTGCTTTCAATTGCCGTCCATTCGCCAAGATTGTTCACGCACACATCAGCCAACACATTGCCTTCGGCGTCGGGGCAGTGAGCATCCTCCATACAATTCTTGCCTTTACGAATGCCGCTTGTGCACTTCAAGAATGGATCGCCGGTGATTGCGGCAATCGGCTCAAAGTTCCACTTTGGCACCAGTTCTTCGGTGTTGAGCGCTGTGGCCAGCCCGCGTTGGGTCATGTTTTGGAAATGATACTTGCCATCAATTGAGTAGTCGGCTCCACCTTCATCAAATAAGTACCCCGCGTTGACATACCCAGAGAGAAGCGTGGCATCCATATTTTCGGGAGCGTCACCATCGGGTGTATCGGTCTGCGCAATCGGATCGGTGCAACGGCCAGTTGCCGGATCAAGTGTGCTACACTTTTGCAACTCGAGACAGGTCTCTTCCACTTTCGAGCCATCGTTGTCGTAGTCTTCTGGATCATCGGTGAACACGCTTGTTTTGCATGAGAGCCATTCGGCGCATTCGCGATCCGGGCGCACATTTACAATTTGATTCGAGTCGCACGCCGCTTGGTTGCCGTCTGATTGCCCATTTTGACACAGCACGGGTGTGCCGACCTCTTCAACCTGTTTACACGCTCCTCCGCCGAATGACAAACAATCGTCAGCCGTTGAACATGCGATAGAGTGATCGTTTTCACAGTACCCCGTGGCATTCGCGTCTCCTGTCCCAGCGCCATCAGGGCTGATGTTTGAAGCATACGATGACGCGTTAAGTGGATCATTGGTGTTGTAGAATAACTTCAAGCCTTGATCGTCGTCGACAATATCTTCATCCGCGCTTTCGATCGTTGAATTGAGATAGTAGTAGGGTTTGCATCCGGGCAAGCCGCTCTCGCCCTGATCCACGTCCACCGGTTCGCAATTCTCGCGCACTTCAATTGGAAGGCCGTTTTCATTCAAACGAAGCGGACAGTTCGCTCGACAGCTGGATATTGGATCTTTCGGATCACGGTATTCCGTACAGCCGTTTTTCTCTACAGGGCATGCGCCGACAAAACCACCTTCGCCATAGGGCACGGGCTGGCCCGGCGTACCGGACAACGGATCAATCGTGCATTTTTCATCCGAACCCGCAACATACCAATCGAACGTCAAACTATTCTCCAGTCGACGGTATTCACAGACACGGCTGCCAGGGTCTTTAAAGTACACTTTGCGAACACCATCCGAATACTCCGCACACTGCAAATCTTCAACACCACACCAAATGCCGCTGCCGTCAACGCTATACATATCAGGGTCATCGCGGGCATAGAGAGACTGGTACTCTGTCAGTACGTCTTGAAATTCACCGTCTTGATCTTTCTCGACATCGATGACCGGCCGGCCGAGAAGCGCGCACCCCTGTTCGCTCGCCTGACACAATACATCCGTATCGGCCACGACGAATTGCACTGTTGTTTTCTGTGTTGCATCTTGATTTTGGGGATCAAGATCTTGGTTCATGCGGATTTGAGATGCATCTTGGCCAAAGGTCTCGGCGTACGGATTCAACACCGTGTTCTGCGTGTCAATCGCGGCTTCACATCCCACCACTTCCTCCTTACAGAGTCGCGAGAAGGATGCGAGATTCACGGATTTGCCGAGTTCGCTTGTGTAGGCCGTACAGCCAACTTGAGTACATTGAGCATCGCCCTCCACGGAATTGCGTGTCAAGAACACACTGTCGGCAACTTCGGTGAGTTGAATGTTGTCAAGATAGGATGCATCGTCTCCGGCGCCCGGATCCGTAAAACCCTCAAAAATCAACTCTTGACTGCCTGCTCCAGTATACTGAACCGGCCCGAGACGGTAGAACTGCCACTCGTCACCTGCGGCATCCAAATTCACTTCCCCGCCGCCCGCACCGCCGCCAGGTCGCGCAAAAAAATCGTCTGGTTCATCCGCCTCTTCAAAGTGCACGCTGATATTGCCGAATCCGCGCGCCCAGAATGAAAGCATATATGAACGGCCAGGAGTAATCTCAACCGTTTTCGCCGTTCGCGTATTGCCTTCGTGCGTCTTGATGGAATGTCCATCTGGCTCGAGCGATTCGTTGGAATAAATGAAAGCTGACCAGCCGCTGGTGTTCCCATCTTCAAAGCGATCAAACAGGACTTGGCGAGTGTTGTAACCATAATTGCCGACATACTCGCGGCAGGTGTTGGCCGTTGCCGGACAGCTTGTGGAAAGTTGCGGATCGCCGTAATACGTCTTTTGGTCGAGCGTGTTGCGGAGCGGCGAGCATGTTTCTGAGGCGGTGACGGTAAGCGAGCGCATGCGGTTGAACGTCTCTATCGTGCCATCATCAGGATCAACATAGTAGTATTCCAAACAGTCCGGCCCATCTTCCGACAGCGTGCATTCGAGTTTCGGGCTATTCGTATCATCACAGCGTAAATCGCGCGCGTCATAAGGCACGTTCAACAGATTCACATTCGTGCACGGCGCATCCGAAAGATCGCTCTTTAACAGTTCATACGATCGCGCTTGGTAGCCTGGGTAATCGCCGGTTTCGAGTGTGTAATAGGTGCGCGTCGCGACCCCTGGCCCAAGTTGATCAGGCACGACACACTGTTTGACAAAGGTGTAGTATTCCAGCGCCTCGCCGCCTTCTTGTTGTTCACGCAGATTCGTATACTCTTCGCATCCCACATACTGCGCAGAACATTGTTCAGCGTTGTCGGGGATAACGTTTGTGAAACGCGCTTGGCGATCGGCAAACGTGAGGTCAGGGATGCCAAACGTTGCAGGATACGCTTTCTCTTCGTAGACTTTGCAACCAACTTGATCTTCGCGACACACGTCGCTCGGTTTGGCAACTCCGGGGAGTGCAAGGCCGGGTTCAGATGTTGGGGTGTACAGCTCGCATCCCACATCCTGCTCTTCACAGGACAGGCGTTTGCCGTTCAGCCGCGTGATGTTGCGCGTGGCATAATCGGCGAATGTCGTGGAGGTGAGAGTGTCGAGATTGACTTCTGCAGTTTCGGCGTCAACGGCATCGAGCGGCGCAATTTCTTCGAGCTGAACTTCGTCAATCGCAATCGAGCATTGACTGGATGCAAAGATACGCACAACAAGCGTGTCATCGGTGACCGTCTCATCAAAGAAATGATTGAGCGAGAACCGCTGATACGCGCTTGAGTATTCCACCCCGACTTGAGCGCCTTGGCCGGTTGCTTTGTCGACAATTTGAGCATAGCCCGGACAGGCGGTTACTCCATCCTCGGTTGCTCGCCCATTGAACGAAAGCGCAAAGACCCTGTTCGCAAGATCATAGCCGCCGCCGGGGTAGGTCAAATCCAACTCATACTCGAGTGTCCCTGGCGTGGCTTGCTGATTCAATTGGATCGCGCGTGGAAAATCCGAAATCAAATCAGCAACGGTCGGATCTTTTTCTCCATCGAGCACGACCTCGTCAACGTTGGCGGTATTCCATCCGACAAACGCATCGCCAGCATCGTTTGTAAAGGTGAAGTTTCCATTTGAAACAAGATTGGACGAACCGAGGAGTGGAATAAACGCTCGGCACCCAACCGAACTTTCTGGGCAACTTTGCAAGCCGCCGTTCAGATACGCGAGCTTGTCTGTGCCGAGCGGATCATCGGGAGTGTAGTTCGAATAGCCGCCGGCTCCATCGTCGTAACAGGTGAAGCGGCCATCGGCATCGGCCTCTTTACAATACCACTGACAGCCTGCGTTTCCGGCAGTGCATCCTTCTTTGTCGACGGTGCGCTCAAGATACGACACGGCTCCCCCGCCGGTCTTTGTAAATGTTCGGCAACTCGCAAAATGCTCTTCGCATTTCTGACCTTCAAACCGCCAGATTTCTTCTTCTTTGGTGCAGTATCCATACACTCCTTGGCAGGTTCCGTCGTCGTTTTGGAACAGGCAGGATTGGTCATCCACGCAAATATCGGCGCGACGCTGAATCAGTCGTGGAGTCGGCGTTTCAGCATTGCCATCGTCATCTTGAAAATCATCAAAGTCGAGCACCTCGCCATATCCTGTGCGGCGGCATTCGGTTTGCGGAATCTTTAAGACCCATTGCGGATCGATCATCTGATAATAGGGGGAGAGCGGTTCGCCAGACTCAT
The DNA here is from genome assembly GCA_016182525.1 of Candidatus Kerfeldbacteria bacterium. GTDB lineage: Bacteria > Patescibacteriota > Patescibacteriia > JACPL01 > JACPL01 > JACPGL01. Next base: position 8,744 of record JACPGL010000052.1, read on the forward strand.
TGACAGCGTCAAATGCATCGAGGTAATCTCTCAGTCGATACCCCTTGCTTTCCACTTTTTTCGCATACTCGGCGGCAAGTTCCCACGAGACCGGAATCACGCGATACCGGCGCAGCACTTTTAAGCTGCGCATTGGCAAACCTTCGGTGAGCGCGAGATCTTCGCCATTCGGCCCATAGCCAATATACTGATCGAGGATGTCGGGCCGGAGATCAGCGGCCTGTTGAACACGCATCTCATCTTGAATCGCTTGCGCCCACGCGCTGTTGGCTTCGAGCACGCAATCGGTGGGCCCGTGATCGCCGGACGGACACACAGTGAACTGCGACAGCACATCGAGCGCGCCGCCGCCTCCAAACGTGGGCTTGGCAAGACTGGCGAATTTTGCTTCGGCTGCTGCGCGGCCCGGAGACGCGCCATAGCCGCCAAGCAGGCTGGAAAACGAACCGCCTCTCCCCGCGCTCCCCGGCACGTCCGCCTCGGGGTTAAACCCTTTCACGATATTCTCAAAAAGCTTGGCCTGAAGCGTGCTGGTAAACGTATTGATCGCGGCATAGAGAATGCTTTTTGGTTCAGTGGTTTCGCTGATATCCGCTTTTTGCACTGCGCCCTCGAGTTGGGTTTTCACAAGCCAACCAGGGGTTTTGACTTTTCCGGTAATCGTTGACTTTACGTCTTTCGTGTCTTTCGACCGCTCTTCTTCAACCTTTGCCTCGGCTTTGGCCTGTTCCTCTTCTGTTGCGACCAAAACTGAAAAATACTGCCCAAGATCATTGGATTCGGGATTAAAGAGTTCTTCAAAGGTTCCATCGCGGATCGCTTCACTCAAGTTTGTGGCAAACCCTGTTGTTTGAACGAACGACAAACGGCCTTCTTTGGTTGTGGCGCGATCGAGAATCCCTCCTTCACCCGTAAACTGATTCTGAATATCTGTCCACTTACATCGCGGCTGTGGGGGAATATTGGCGGCCGTGCGATAAATAGATGCATGGATTTTGACGCCGACTTTGGGATTGATGTTGCACAAGTCAATCGAGAGCCCGCCTGTGCAGCGCCCTTCTGTCTCGATAGCTGGCACATCCGCACAACTCCCCTGCGCTTCTAAACAGTCGAGTACACAACTATCAAAATCCGTTTCATCCTCACAGAGCGCATCACAATCGAGATCCTCTACACCTGCGCACCCTGACGGGGCAGGAGGATTACAATCCGCGCTCGTTGTACACGCTTTGCCTTCAAAATTTCCGCCTTCGCAATACTTGCGGCCTTCGGAGAAAACAGATGCGAGCGCGTCTCCTGCCGCGGCATTCCCAGCATCCTTCAATTCTTGACCTAAACCCTCGCTTGTGAACAATGGTCCTTGACCTTGACCACCCGATGCAACGAACGTTGCTGAACGGAATGCGAGTTGTGATAAGTAGGAATGAAGCGCGCGGCGCCAGGCGATTGAGAATGCCGAGTCAAGATGGTTTTTTATCGTTGTGAAAATCTGACGCGGCACATCGCCAACGGTAATCGAAATATCACCAATACCAAACAGCGCGCGAGCGGGCGTTGCCGTCGAAACAAAAAAACTTGCTGAGAGCGCAATCAACAGTACGCCAGCAACAAAAGCATGCCGAATGCCGCGGCGGAATGGTTTTGTATGTTGTGGTTTTCGCTCCTTCACGGATTTTTTATTGATTGACGTTCTGATTTTCTTGATTGGTGTTTTCAAGGGCCGCTCCGATCTCTTCTTGAACGACCTGCTCATACGTTGCCATGAGCTCTTCGTCGCTGATGCCTGCAAGATCTTCGCGCGTCACCTCGCCGGTCAAGAGAAGAAGATCACGAATTTCGGCAGGCGTAATATTGGCTGCGGTGATTTCGTTTTGATCGCGCGACAAAATTTCTACGATTTTTTCTGGAGTGATTTTTGAAAGGTCTAAGCCGGTTTCTTTCACCGTTTCTGTATACAGCGCGAGCAAATCCGTATCGGAAAGGAACGAGAGCGCCTCTTGGTCAATGCCGGCTTGCAGAAGCACGGCTCGAATCTCATCCGGAGAAGCGGTTTCTGGATCAGGCAGAGTCGTATCCGCCGGCTCCACGCGAGAGCCGCACTGCTGGCCGCTCGGACAATTCGGATCATTGCCTGAATTCACCTCTTGCGAGTCGCTGAACGTATCCCCATCGGTATCAAGAAGGTACGGGCTTGTCGCGTACACATACAACTCGTTGTAATCGTTCAATCCATCGGCGTCGGTATCTTTTTTCTGGAGATCTTGTAATGTGTTCGTTTCTTTATTAAAAACATCGCTGATTTGTTTTTGAATCGCCGCTAACTCCTCATCGGAGACGTCTTTGTAAAGATACGCATACGGCTCGCGGAGGTTCTGCCGAATCCCCAAGTATCCAAAAATGAGTGCGACAACCCCAACTCCCGCAATAAAAATGGCGATTGCTCGGCGTTCTTGATCCGGATTTTCTTCAAGTCTAGCAAAAAAAGCTTTTGCACGTTCGAGAAAAAGAAATCGCTTTGGTGAGCGGCCCGCTCGTCGTTCTTCCATTGCCTTTGTTTGGATATGAGTAATGACATTATATCACAAAATTCCACTTTCAGCAAGGATATGTTGGAGTGTTTTCCAGTTCTCGAGCGAAAGGCGTTCAGCACGAGTGCGGGGATCGATGCTCGCTTGGGTTAATATCGCCTCGACATCTTGGTTTTCAAGATGAAAAGCCGATTTTATGGTATTTCGCAGCTGTTTGCGTGGGCTGGAGAAACCTGCCCGCACAACCCTGAAGAGTGGCTTGGCTTCGCTTCGGCGCGCGAGAATATCAGCATAAGGGACAATACGTACGATAGAAGAGTGCACCTCTGGCCGCGGCCAAAAGGCTTCGGGCGGCACGTTATCCATAATTTCCACGTCGGCGAAAAACTGCACCGCAACGGCAAGAATACTCATGTCGCCGGGCTTGGCCGTGATACGACGGGCGACTTCACGCTGAATCACAAGCACCATCTGTTTCGGGGGACGTTGGTGTTCGAGGATGGTACGCAGAAAGAGAGAGGTAATGTTATAGGGCAAACTGGCAACGATTGTGTAGGCACCTTCGATAACGTTCGCGACCTCCAGTTTCAAAATATCCTCATGAATCACGCGCACGTTCGGATGCGCTTTTTGCACATCCTGCAATGCGTGAATGGCCAGCGTGTCAATTTCCACCACCACAACCTCTTTAGCATGGTCGGCTAACGCGCGCGTAAGGGTACCGAGCCCCCCGCCCACCTCCACAACTGTCTCTTGGTGCGTGAGATCGGCCGCCTGAATCATCTTGGTAAGAACCGTTTCATCAACTAAAAAATTCTGACCCCGCTCACGCCGAGGTCGAATCCCGTACTTCTTGGCTACGTGTTGGGTTTGTTCAAGAAGAGTCATGGTCGAGTGTCCAAAGCTTAGCTTTGGACATATTTTTGTGCTAATGTTCGGCACATGCTAAATGGCAAAAGCTTAGCTTTGGACACTTTGTTCGCGGCGAAGAAGAGCATATAAAAGAGTCATGGCTCCAGCTAGCCCGAAGATTATCTGAAAACCGCTCGTTGTGTGAGGGAAAAGACCGAGGATCAGAAGCCCCAAGAGCGCAGCCGCGAATTTGCCAAGGGCGAGCGCCGTTTCAAAAAACATCATCGTGTGCATGATCGTGTGATTCTTTGCGTTGTCGTAGGTAATCGCCATGAGAGGAACATACGCCACGCTTTTGGCAAATCGGCCAAAAGAATCCGCAAGGAACGCATGAAAGCTTGTGACAACGAACATGCGGGCAATCCACGAAAATGCTTGGACAATGACGCCGAATCGCATCACGCTCACCTTGTTTCTCGCATCGGTCATCTGTCCGACGATATACAAAAGAACAACAGTTACGAACATCGCGATTGATGCTAACGCGCCTGTTGAGAAAATATCTTTCACAACGACGAACAGAAAAACAGGCCACACACCAAGCATGATCAGCTCCTCTCCAAAGCCAAGATAGGCAAACAACTCTCGCCGCCGCTCGTGCGAAAAGATCCGCTTGAACGCATAGAAATACGCATACGACCGCGGAGTATTCTTTTCGCGAGTTCGAAGAGTGACCCAGTTTGAGAGAATCATGATGAGCCCCATCACCGCAAAGAACCATCCGAAACCAAAAATTTTCACAATACCGCTGCCGATCACCGGCCCAAGAACAGAAACGATCGATATAAAAATTTGAAGTTCAGAGACAAGTCTCCCCTCGGCTTTGCGCCCAACATTCTCCGCAAAATCCGCATTGAACGCCGGCCAATAAAAGGCTTTTTGAAGCGCGTAGATGAACGGCGCGATAAAAATCATGTGGGGAACGAACTGAATGAGATAGAGCGAAGCGAGATACACAACGAGAAAAATCGTCCCCACAAAAATGCCGGGTTCGTTTCCGTATTGCGCTGCAAATTTCGCTCCACAGGGCATGAGCACAAGATACAACCCATACACCATGACCCAAAACAGGAGAATGGATTCCAGCCCATATCCCAAACTCCACAAAAAGATCGGCTCAAAGAGCATGATGGTCGCAGCTCCAAAATCCACGATGGTGGTCGCGATCATAAGCTCCTTCAGCTCGCGCCGCGTGCGTGAAGGGAAAAGTTTTGGAAAGTGGAATGAAAACGATGCTGGATGCATGTGTTAGAAGTGAAGAGTCACGGCGCCTTTTCGAAGAATATACGGTTTGCCTTTGGTCAGATCAACAATGGTTGAGGGTTTGCTTGTCGGGAGCGTGCCGCCATCGAGGAAAAGATCTGGCTGGTTCTTTGCGTCTCCAAACATTTCGACAATGCGATCGGGTTCAAAGATCTCGCCTTTTCCGGCAAGGTTTGCGCTTGTGGAGACAATCGGCCGACCAAGTCTGCGCGAGAGCGCTTTGGCCACTTCATGCGCCGGCACGCGAATGGCGATGGACGTGCGAAATCCGGTAAGCTCGCGCGGCAGAGGCCGCTTTGTCGCGAGCACGAACGTGAGAGGGCCAGGCCAATAGGTGCTGGCCAGCTTTTTTGCGTCAACCGGCCACTCACACCACTGTTTCACCATCAAGATGTTGGCAGCGATCACGGGGAGCGGAGAAGACGTGGTTCGGTTTTTAATGGCATAGACGGTTTTCAGCGCTTCGGGATTCAGCGGGTCGCAGCCCAAACCATAGGACGTGTCTGTGGGATACACAATCACGCCGCCGGTTTTCAGCACCTGCACGGCATCGTGGATCGCTTTGAAATCGTGTGCGTCTTCTCGTTCCATATCTCTTAAAGTGTATTCTAGCGTGTGCTTCGATCACCCGCAAAGGCGCTGCTTCGGGCCGCGTCGGCCGGCCCACCGTGCCGGCCGCGCTTTTCCTCGCGCTCGCTCGTCCCGCACTGTCATCCGTCGACTAGCCTCTGTCATCCTGAGTCCGCCAACGGCGGACGAAGGATCTCGTGCGGGACACCATGGCCGCTCGCGCTGCGGGATCCCTACGCAGCATCCTTTGTGGGTGATGTCGCTGCCACCCGCCGTGACTAATTTCTTATGAGAGTGTGAAACGACAGCCGGAATGCTTTCGAGAACCACTTCGCGAAGTGAGGGCATGAAAATGGACGAGCGAGCGACAGGGAGACGAAAGGAGCGAGCTGTAATCAGCGAGCGTATTTCGAGGGCTCCCGGAGCAGA
>JACPGL010000053.1 GCA_016182525.1 Candidatus Kerfeldbacteria bacterium
CATGCAATGGATGGAGCGACGAGCACTGTCGCTTGTTTTCGTATGCGCAGGGATATACACTGTCCTTTTTTCTGCGCTCTCGATCTGGAAAGAACGAAACTTCGGGTACAACGCGCTTGATCTTGGAATTTTCACGCAAGTGGCATGGAACACCGCGTATGGCCGATTTTTTGATTTCACCATTCATCCCCACTCTTATCTCGGTGATCATTTTGAACCGTTTCTTTTGGTGCTTGCGGCATTTATGCGTCTTGCGCCACGACCAGAAACGCTCCTTGTGTTGCAAAGTGTCATCATCGCCAGCGGCGCGATTCCGGTGTTTCTGATTGCGCGCCTGTTTCTCTCGCGGCGCTCGGCGCTCGGTCTGGCTGTGCTGTATCTTGCCAACCCCATCCTCCACAGCATGAATCTTTTTGAGTTTCATCTCCTGCCCCTTGCTCTCCCGCTCCTGCTTTTCGCAGCGCTTTTCTTCTTGCAAGGGGCATTTGTTCCATTCTGTGCCGCCATGGCGCTGTCGCTCCTTGTTCGGGAAGATGTGGCGCTTGTCACCATTCTCTTTTGCGCGCTTGCGATACAGGAGCGGCGACCGTGGAAATGGACAATCACTCCGTTGATTTTCAGCGTGGGATGGTTTAGCATTGCGCTATCGCTCATCGGGAAATTCAACACCACGGGCACGTACAAATTTGCGTATTACTATTCTTGGCTTGGTCCAAACGCACGAGAGATCATGCAAACCGTCTTTGCCGATCCTCAGAGAGTTCTTGAACATCTTGTCACGCTCCAGCACGTGGCGTTTCTCGCCGGGCTGTTGCTCCCGCTTGCGCTCCTCCCGCTTCTTGCTCCTCGATTTTTACTTCTCGCTCTCTTGCCGTGGCTTCAAATCGCTCTGTCGAGTTTTGGAGCAAGCGTGCTTGCTCTTGAAACGCACTACCCTACGCTTCTTCTGCCCGGTCTTTTTGTTGCCGCTGTTGAGGGCTTCCGTTTTCTGTACGGGCAGCCCGTGGGCACTCGCGTGCAACACTGGATCCACAAACGCCTTGCCCCTGAACGGTCACTCGTCTGGATTACGATTTTCGCCGCAACCGTGTATTCCGCCTTTACCCTCGGGCCGCTCGGTGCGTTTGCGCGGCACGGCGCGTCGGGCGGATATGACAATACCGCAAGCGAGCAGCAACGCATGATCCTTGACGAAATCCCGCGGGCAAGCTCTGTTGCCGCGTCCTACTCCCTGCTTGCGCCGCTCGCGACTCGGGAACAGCTCTTCTCGATGCACTATGCCTTCATCGGCCAAAAACAATACTCAACCGAACCGTACACGCTCCCGAGCGACGTTGAGTATCTTGTGATTGACGGTTGGGATCTCCTGACATACCCCATCCAGTACGCCCCATCACGCATCCACTCCCAAAACATCGCGACTGGCGCGGGTCGCCTGCGCGCGCTCACTGAGGATGGCGGATACGATCTTATGAGCGCAGCGGGCGAACGCACGCTCTGGAAAAAATCTTCAAAAAAACGCACAGGAGTTGTCACGCGCTCGCAAACCATCCCAACGCTTGATGCCAAAACAGCGGCGCGCGAGGGCACGCGAACGCTCGAAGGTTTAGTGCGCGATGACGACATGCCAAAGCAGTTGTATAATCCTGAAACGACGGTGCTCGTGCCGCTCTCTCTTGTGTGGTCCGTGAGCGAGAAGCAAGAGGATACGCTTCAGCTCCGCATTTCTCTTCTTGCAGATGGCACACCCATCTGGGACACGCTCTCACCGCTCGCTTTTGGGTTGTATCCGACAAACGAATGGCGCATTGGCGAATATATCCAAACGCGGCACTGGCTGCTCGTGCCGCGCGACATTGTCACCCGCGCCGACTCCATCGCATTTGACCTTGTCACCTACGACGCAACGCTCGGCCTGACTGCGCTCCGTTCAGCAGGCCACATCGGAGCAACCGTCACGCCTCTTTTCCCGAACCCGCTCGCGCGCCTCCCGCTCGATTCACCGATTCTCGGCCTTTCTCCTCGTCTCAAAAAGTGAAATACCGTCGGCATCATACACCATCGGCATGCCCTGACTGACGAGCAGTTGTTCAAGTGCAGGATCATCTTGCACCCACAGAAGATCAGCCGACTCGCGCGCGCGCGTGAGTTCGTTTCGTCCGTGTGAGCCAAACCACTCTTGCACCCACACAATTTTTTCATCCACGCGAAGTGTTTCGATCTCGTGCCCAACAACAACAGAATCGCCCGTGACCGATGGGAGCCACGGCGCAACATTCAACGGAGCAAGAATGACGATGGGCTCCGCGCGGTATGGTTCAATCCATTCAGCGGCCAGCGTCTCCCGACGAGGAATAACGAGCGCATACTGACGTTCGTGCAGCAGAAAAAAATCATGCCGCATTGTCACGATATTTGAAAGCGAAAACACTACAAGCACAAAACCCATGAGCACGGCGCGGGACATGCGCGTCATGCGGTCAAACAACGGGAGAAGAACGCCAAGCGAGAGCAGCGCGAGCGGGAGATGGAGACCTTCGGACAACCGCCGCTGAAAAGAGACCGGAACATAGAGAAGGGCAAAGCCAAGAAGAGCCCACACGGCAACAAATGCAAAAACGTGGTCTCGCGATGTTCGCTGTCGCCAAAGGCCAACCACCGCAAAGACGAACAACCCTCCATAACACATGAGCGTCATTGGGAGCGATGTCGTCAGAAGAATGTTTTGACGCGCTTTGAGGAGAAACGCGGCATCGTTTGCAAGCAGCCAGCCATAATACGAAACACCGGGAATCGCGGCAAGCGCAATGACCGCAATGGCGCGCCATGCGCGAAGAGCGGCCGTTTCGCGCCGCATCGTGAGGAGAAGTGCATACCCGCCCGAGATGGCACCAAGAGTCACGAGATAGAATGGGTGAATGAGCATAAGAACGCCGACTGATACCGCAAGAATCACAAGGGCGCGTCGTTTGGCGTTCGAGACATACTCAAGAAGACACACAAAAATAGCAACAAGCAAAAGAAGCGAAAGCAGAATATGCGGTGAGTGAAGAAGCGTTAAAAACGTATTCGACTCAGGAACCCAAAGATCCATGGGCCAGGAAAATTTCCCGGGTTCCAGTTCCTCTGGCCGAATGAATAACGGCGCGAAGAATCCAATGCCCGATGAGGTCAGAATAAAAAGCACTTGAAAGAGTCGATGCGTCTCCGGCAACACGCGCTTGCAAAGATGGACAACGAGCGCCACAAAAATCGGAATAAGCGCAAGGCGATACAGATGAAACGCAACACCGGCGCTCACCCCGACAACGCGCACAAGTGCCGCCGGAACAATCCACACAATCTGCAAAATCCCGCGCGTTGTTTCGGCGGTCAAAAGATCCGCTGGGAAAAAATCTCCGCGAGCAATTTGATTGATGTAGGAATAGTAGACAAAAAAATCTCCGACCGTCAGGCTGTGCGTCCATGTATACGTATCTTCTCCAGCCCAAAACCAACCAGCAAGATACGGAGCGGCGGTGAGTATGATCGCCCCGAGTGAAACCCAAAAAATGAGAATGCGTTCACGATGAGTGAAGGAGGACATGAGACGCGCGATGATAAAGAATGAATCCGAACAGTGCGACAAGCGCAATGAGCAGGAGTAAGCTTAAAAATGGAAGCGCGTACGAGAGAAACGCCGCGATCGTCAAAAGAGCCGTCATCCACGCGACACGACGGGACGATGAAAGCAACCCAAACGGGATCACCCACACAACAAACCACGGCGCAACCAGAAAACTCGCAAAGAGCAAATACCCTAACCCCGCGCGGAACCAAAATTCTCCAAGCGAATACCCGCGCCAAATCCCAGAAAACAACGCCCACGCGTACCAAAGGGCAAAGAGGGACACGGAGATGCGTGAGACAATCATCAGCGCTTGATCCATCCCAAACCCGGCGCTCGAGAGCACGAGAAATCCGAGGAACGAAAACGGGGACTGGTATTGCACGACAAAGTATCCTTGCTGCGTCACAATTCCGGAAAGCGTTGCGAGTCCTTCCCAAAAAGGGGAAAACGCAACGATAGCAAGAAGGACTCCGACAAGCCCGCCTCCAGCAATCGTTGCCGCGCGCGCGACGCCATTCCTCCCGCTTTTCCATAATAGAACAATCGCAAAAGGAATGAGAAGAAGGGAAAGATATTTCACAAGAAACGACGCGGCAAGAAGCGGCAAGACGGCAAACGCGCGCCGCCGCACAAGACACAGCCACGCCGCAAGAATGAGCATGACCATCACCATATCATTGTGCCCATTGTTCACCGCCTCAAACAGAAGCAACGGATTCCACGCATACAGGATCGTGACGGCGCGCGCTCGCGATGGAGCATACTGTTCAGCAAGGTGGTGCACCATCCAAACAGACACGAGAAAAGCAACTGCCGGGACAAGTCGGTACAGCACAAGATGGGCAAAGAGCGAATCTCGCGCGAAGGTTTCAACGGGCGCCATGAGGAGGAGCCAGAGCGGCCCATAGTTCAAAGTGTTCCCATGCCACTGCGGCGGGGAAAGCGGGAAAAAGATGTCGTGTGAAATGGCGGAGGATGGAATGATAAACGGGTTGAGACCGGCAACAACCCACTCTCGAACGCGGACAACGTAGTTCCACAGATCGGCTGATCCAATGGGCGGCAGGAGGAGAAAAATCAACACAAAAACGCTCGACCAGAGCATGATCCGCCGAAGAGACAGCGCATGTACGCGCATCGCAATCCGAGAGCTGAACCCCCACAGAAGAAGACTCCCGACAACAAGCGCTCCCATTACCGCACGCGAAAGAACCCCAAGCGGCGGGAGCGACGATTCATTCAAAACAAACGGAATCACTCCAAACAGCGCCAAGCACAGTGCAAGCGCACAGGCGAGCACATCAAGCATCACACGATTATGTCTTCGCTCGTGCTCCATATTTTAATCGCACAATCGTTATAAAAAATTTCACAATTTCGCGTGTTCCAAGTTTTGATTTTCCGTTCGTTCGATCAACATAACAGACGGGCACTTCGACAACGCGCAACCCCAAACGTTCAATGTGATACAAAATTTCTTCTAAAAACGAATACCCGTTGCTTTGAATCGAGGTAAGAGGAATACGCTCAAGTGTTTCGCGCCGATAACAGCGATATCCGCTCGTGACATCATGCGTTCGTATGCCCAAGAGTGTTCGGGAAATCATCATCGCTCCGGCGCTCGCGAGTGTCCGCCACCAACTCCACCCAAGAATACTCCCACCCTTCACGCGTCGCGATCCGATCACAAGATCGGCGTGACGCGCCGCTTCAAGAAGACGCGGGAGATCATCAGGGTCGTGCGAGAGATCGCAATCCATGGTGAGAATGGTGCGCGCTCCCTGGCTCATCGCATACCGAAAGCCTTCGATGTAGGCACTGCCGAGTCCAAGTTTCCCCGGGCGATCACAAACATGGATCGGATACGTTTGAGAAAGCGTATGAGCAACTTCACTCGTTCCGTCTGGCGACGCATCATCCACAACGCACAGCTCATACTCTTGAAGATGTAGCGCCGCTATTTTTTGAACGAGGCGTTCAAGGTTCTCGCGTTCGTTATACGTTGGAAGAATGATGCATGTTGTCATAATCGAACATCAACGATTCTGTCATGATCGTCGCTATACAGAAGAAGAAACGGCGTTGCGGACAGTTCGCGTGTGATTCGCTCCCATTCTTCTGGAGAGAAGAGATCTTTATGGAGAACAACAAGATCAACGTTCAGCGCGCGCAAAAACTCGATGCTCGCGTCGTTTGGGAACCCGGGCATTATTTTCATCGCATCTTGAAACGTGTCGGGAAAATGTCCGCTATATCCATTCACCATTTTCATGCCGTGAAACGCCGAAGCATAGGTGTAACGCCCTTCAATGAGCACATTTTTTCCAATGGGCAATTCGATCATCGTGAAACTTTCGTGATGTTCACGAATCCACGTATACACCGGCGGGAGATCGGCGAAACGCGGCGCGCGCTCGACCCACACAGGGACAAACGGCGTGAGCACGAGCTCGAAGATAACAGCTCCTGCAAGAAAACCGCTCACGACCCAACGTTTCATGGAACGCATGCGTTCAAACATCGGCGCCCACCCCATGCTCGCGAAGGTTACCAACGCGAACACCACAAAAATGCTCGACCGTGCAAGAGAGCGTAAGGAATGGAAGCCCGGGAGAAATGAAAGGATGGAATACGGCCCAGCGATCGTTGGCGCTCCATCAGTAATTTGAATCCGAGGGCCAAGCGACAGTAAAAACGCAGAGACGAGAAAAACACCAAGAGCAAACGTCTCTCTCTTAGCAGCGCGAGGCAGAGAAGAGAACCGTTTGATGAACAGCACAACACCTGAAGCAAGGGCAAGAAAAGGAACAAATCCAAGAAAAAAATAACGCTCTGTTGTCGGAGACGGCATTGCAAGCCCCCATTCGATCATCCACGGCGAGATGAGCACATAATCGCGAATGGTCATCGAATACTGCATCATTTCTTTAAGCGGCCGCTCAACATCGACCATGAGATAGGGCGCATACAAAAAAGCGACCGCGGCGAGAATGACGCACGTAGCGACGCCCACATGAAGGAGCCGTTTCCGTGTGCGATGTGAAGAATCCAAAAGCATCCA
>JACPGL010000054.1 GCA_016182525.1 Candidatus Kerfeldbacteria bacterium
CCCGGCAGTTTCTGCGGGGAATTCCTTTGGATGGAGATGGATTTCTTTTGTTGATTCGTGGTGGAGCATTGTTAGCGGAGTGTGGTTCAACGTTCTCATTGTACCACAGCTTCCGTTGTTTGTTGATCCTTGTGGTGGCATTTGACAGAATAATTCTTTGGATATATACTGCTGAACAATTACTATGGATACACACCAAAACCTCATTTTTACTCTCCTCGTCATCTCCCGCGCTCGGGAAGAGGTTTTGGATTCGATAGAGTAAGACAGTAACGTCATTCCAAAAGCTTCCCGAAACCCGGGAAGATTTTTGTTTTTGAGTGCAGGAAATGGGTCAACACTGTGGAAGATTCCTTCGAAGATCTTTCATGAAAGCGGTTTGTGTTGACCCATTGCCGCTTTCACGCGAAAGATCTTCAAAGGAGCCCTCCATGTCGGAGGGCTCCTTTCGCGAAGGAAAGCATCATGTCAGAGAAACCGATTCGCGTCGGGATCCGCGGGGCAGCCGGATTGCTGGGGTCCCGTCTGGGCGCAGCGATTCACCGAACAAAGGATATGAGTCTCGAGGTCGGGGTTGTGCTCCTCGACCAAACGCTCGCGAGCGTCCTCAATCGGTGTAAGCTCCTCGGAGGATACAGGGACACCCTCCCGCGGAGGATGTTCCTCAACTCACCGAATGGTGGCGAGAATAAAGCGGTTTGCCGTCTGAACGAGTCGCAAGACACGATCGCTTTCGAGTCCGCGAGTCAGCTGTGCTGGCGCGCAACGTGTGACGTGATCGTGGACACCGCCTATCCGGCCGGCAAAGAAACGTTTGCCGAGCAGTATCGGGCATTCCCCGGGCCGATTGTGCTTCAGGATGGCGCGTCGCCCGAAGGCCGTCTCATCGTCCCGCCGCTCATCTCGCCTGAAAGGAATGGGCAGAGCAACATCTATCGCATGGGTGATTGCATTCTGTCCGGTATCATCCCCATCCTCTACCCCTTTCGTGACAGTGCCAAGAGCATCCGCGTGCACATGGTGACGCAGTTCGACGGCAAAGAGGCATATTACCTTATCATCGAACGTGCGACGGGGATGTGGATCCGTGCCGATCTGCGCACGAAGGTTGAGCACGAACTGCAAGAACTTTTCCCGAAGCAGGAGGTGAGAGTGCAGGCCGTGGTTCAGATCCCGAGCTTGCTTCATTACGTGGCGACGATTGAGTTTGAGCTCGGGATGCCCATGTCACATGAGGATGTCCACCATCTCCTCCGGGGTGTGCCGCGCATTCAGATGCTGCCGATGGATGTGACATCCACGTATGACATCAATCTCGCGCGGTCGTTCAGCAATTCGATCGCTCCGATCATGGTGTTCGACTCCGGTATTCTCCCGATGCGCGGAGAACGGTCGACGACGGTTCTCGTCACTGCGGCGATTTACTATCGGACCGCTGCAGTGCTCCCGAACATCGATGCGATCCGCATGCTCGTGCATGGCGTCGACCCCATCGTTGCGATGCAGCAAACTGATCTCGATATGGAATTTGCAACAACTCCGTGATTGTAAAGGAGGGACAACAGCTTGCAGTGCCCACGCGCTGCAAGCTGTCTCTTTGTTAAAAAAATTTGTAAAGAAATATTTTCAAAAATATTTTTCACGACAAAAATGCAACTGTGCACAACTTTTGAAAAAATTCTTGACAATATAACCAAAAAGATTTTACAATAGAGATGTTTCTCACTCATTTTGTTATTTAAATTCTTTTGCGAGAGGAGGTGAGCGAGATATGGCAAAACGAAGACGCAAAGCGAAAAGAAAAGCAACAAAAAAACGAAAAGTGGTTCGCCGACGAAAAACAGCAAAGCGACGGAAATCAAGCAAGCGCCGCAAGCGATAAGCCACAATGAAAATCCCCCGAGAAACGTCACGGGGGTTTTCATTTTCTTTTTTTATTTTCTACTCTTGCGATTCGATTCGTTCGAGGGAGAGAATCAAAAGCGGGAATACCCAAAACAACACCGCAAGATCATTTTTGAAAAATGAAACGTCAACAACTCCATGCGCAAGGAGAGCAACCATCCCTCCCATCACGGCGACCGAGAGTCGAGAGAAGTCTGTCCCGCGCCGAAAGACCGCTGCGCATTTTTTGAAAAAAAGCCCTAAAATCCAGCTAAAAGTAACCACTCCCGCGAGCCCAAGCTCAACCCAAAAGTTGAGGAGAATGTTGTGAGGGTAGAGGAGGAACTCGGTGTGCTTTGCCAGTTTATACGTTTCATACACAATTGGAAATCCCGCAAGCCCAGCACCCGTGATTGGTCGAGCCTGAAGAAGATTCCATGTTCCTTGCCACAGCACGTGGCGCACATCTCCCGAAACGTCAGTGAACGTCACAAGAGGAATCAGCATCTCGCGCGTTGTTGAAATCGCGAATGCAATTGCAACACACAGCGTAAGCAGAAGCGGAATTCTCCACCACGGCGTTGCAAAAAATCCGAAAAAGAAAAACGCAACAGCAATGCCAAACAATGCGCCCTGACTCACCGCGGCAAGAATGGACATGATCCCCAGTGCAATAATCACAACAGCGGCAATCCGTTTGCGTCCATCAAAATATTTTGCATCCCACGTCACGCCTATGAACAATGCGACGATCGGTGCAACATATAATCCCACCGCATTCGGATACGGATACAGCGCTGTCGTTCGCAAATCTTTAAATCCATCGTTCCACGGCGCGGGGATGTAACTGAAGTTCAAGAGTTGCGCAATCGTCATCGCTGCAATGGGGAGCGTGCTTGCTCCAAGTGCCCACAGAAGATGTTCAAATTCTTTTTTCGTGTGCAGCGTGTTCAGCGCAACGTAGAAAAAGAGCAGTGGTTCAATAATGTACGCTTTGAACATTCCAAATCCCGCGCGCGTGTCTGGCGAGATAACAAGTGCAACACAACTTGCCGCAATGAGCATCCCGACAGGAAGAAGCCACGGCAACTTCCACTTGCGGCGGTGTTTCCATTTCTTCACCACAAACACGGCCGTCAGAACAAGAATCATCACCTCCAGAAGCGTAGACGGAAGAGCTCCGAGCTCGAATCGAATCACGTAAATCGGCAAAAATCCCACAATGAAATAGACTGCCCATGCGCGACGCATCCACGAAAGATACGCAAAGAAGACAACAAAGAGCGCAACGAGAGCAAGGGGAAAGTTTTCCATAGTCAATGTGGCAAAAGCTTAGCTTTGGACATTGTGTGGAGAAAGTATGTTGTTTTGAACGGCTACAAGAAGACCAACCACAACCCACACATGCATGATATATAAGATCGAGAATGTTTGGTACTGCACGAGAATACCAATCCACGTTGCGGTGAGGCCGATAAGGATAGACCGTTCCAACGGGGACCCGCGAGCCCGACTACTCGCCTTGATTGATCGAACGATCAAGAATCCAGCGAAGAAGAGAAAAAGCGAAAAGCCAACCACGCCTGTTTCGGCAAGGAGCTCAAGAAATTCATTGTTCACAATTTTCCAGCCTTCTTTCGGCTCAATCGATGCATGCACTGTCGCATATGGGCCAAACGACCCGGGGCCAATGCCGAGAATGGGATGTTCGCGGAACCCGCGAAGAGCGATTTCGTAATTTTCGATTCGTTCCGAATATGCCGCACCTTGGAAGACATCAACAACGTGTGAGCGGAATGTTTCAAGATTTGCGCCGCCGCCTCCGAGCCCCAGAAAACGGGTCGCCGCCCACATCGCAAAGAGGATGCTCCCCAGCGTCACAAGAACCCACCGCGGAGTAAGCACCTCTTTGAGATACACCACGCCGAGCACCGCAAGCATGGCCGCAAGAGCAAGATATCCTCCTCGTGACACCGTCAAGATCAGGTTCACGCTGAGGAGGATAAGAAGAGGAAGAAGCACGCGCGTGCGAACAAGAGGATGATCAGCATGCGTTTTCTTCCATCCGACAAGAAGTGAGATGACCACTCCAATCGGGAGCAGCAAATAATTGGCAAAGTAGAGTGGCTCCAGCGCGGTGGATTGGATGCGCGGGAATCCAAATACCGCTTTCGTATAGTGCTCGCGGAGTCCCGTGATTGTCGTCGGCAAGCCGGCAATATCTCCCAAGAATTGAAAAATCCCAAACAC
>JACPGL010000056.1 GCA_016182525.1 Candidatus Kerfeldbacteria bacterium
CTTCGACCGTGACTCCGCTTGCGGCGGTTCCGCCCGGATAGGTGACCTGCCCAGTAACGATCGTGACGGTGGCCGCCATGACCAACTGAACAGGCACGCGAAGTGACACGATTGCAAAAATGCTGACGCTCGCGAGAAAGCGCTGGACGCGCTTGCGATGTCGTTGTTTCATAAAAGAGAATTTAATTGTTCATGATGTATTTTACCACGAAACAAAAATCCCAGCAAAAACAAACCCCTCCCGCGCGGTGCAGGAGGGGAGTGCTTTGACGTGCGAATTCGCTTAGTACGCGAGATTCACACCGCCGCTAAAGCCTGATGGCAGGCCCCAGAACCACTCGTCGAGTTCAAGCGCTTCTTCGCTTGCGTTATAGCTGTAGACTCGAACATTTGGTCTGCCCATGCGGGGCGCTGTGACAACTTCTGCGGATCCATCGTTATCCACATCCGTTGCCAGAACATTCACACCGCCGTTGAAGCCTGAACCATACGCCATTTCCCAGTCGATGAGGGTCATCTCATCTTCCGTGACACCGTAGACGCGCACGTTTGATGTGCCGTTTTGCGGTGCGGTGACAACGTCAGCATTGCCGTCTCCATCGACATCACCGACAGCGACTTGGACTCCGCCTTTGAAGTTTGTGTCATAGGCGAATGTCCATGCGTAGGTGTCGAATCCGTCGGCTGCCGTGTACGAGAGCACGCGGACGTTTGGCGATCCCCAGTAGGGGGCAACGATTACCTCATCATTGCCATCGCCGTTCACGTCACCGGCTGCCACATTTGCGCCGCCCTTGAACCCGGAACCATAGGCCCATGTCCATCCATCGAGTTCAAGCGTGCCTTCGGTCGCGTCGTAGCTGTAGGCTCGAAGGTTCGTAGATCCCATGGCGGGCACGGTAATGATTTCGGCGGATTGATCTCCGTCAAGGTCGGCAACCGCGAGATTGACACCGCCTTTGTAGCCTGCATCATACGTCATTTTCCACGCGAGCCGCGAAAATTCTTCGGTGACCGGGCTGTAGGTGTACACTTGCACGTTTGATGCGCCGGATTGTGGTGCGGTGATGACATCATCGCGGCCATCACCGTTCACGTCGCCAACCGCCACGTTCACCCCACCGCGGAAGCTTGTGTCATAGGCGAAGTAGTCGTCGAGGAGTGTTCCATCTACCTCATACCCTCGGATATGCGGGCCGTATCCTGTGCCTGTAGCCGTCACCACTTCGCGCGTTCCATCGCCATCAATATCACCACCAACGGCTTGCCATGTGCCGCGGAGCGTTGAGGCGTAAGCCATAAATGAGCCAACTTGACCGCCTTCTTCATTCAGGATGCGCACGCTCGGCCCTGCGGTGCCTCGCCCGGCGATAATGATGTCATTATCTGCGGTGCTATCGAGCACGCTTGTGTTGCCAGTTCCTGAACCATTCACGGTTCCCACAGGCGCGTAGGTCGAAAGGTGATCTGTTGAGATCGTGACAATATTTTCCGTTGTGTCCGTGGTGACGCTCGCAACTTCATCCCATGCTTCATCACCTTCGGTCAGGAATTTGCCTTCAAGATCTTCCTCGTCAATACGTCGTGCAGCAAGCCGTTCCTCATCATACGGAATACTCATGCTGATGGTCGCACCGTTTAAGCTCGTCACTTCTGTTTCACTTGCGATTGCAGTGATATTGAAGCCATAGCTTAGGGCTTGGAGTTCATCGGTTCCCGCGAGTCCCACCTCCGGGCTCACTGTAACCGTGACATCCCCCGAGGACGCAAGGGAAAGGGCAGGGATGGTGATAACCGTATTGTCACTTAATGTAATTGCATTCGTTTGTGAGGAATCAATGGTGGTTGTCACCGGATCGGGGAGCGTGAACTGTTCGACGAGCTCTGGTTCCACCGTTTCATCTGGAGAGTCATCCACCGCAACTGTTTGGTTTTCCGATTCATAGTAGGTATTGCTTTCATCCACAGCTTCAATGCGGGCTTCGCAGACCGTGTCTCCTGTGATCGGCACAGAGTAGGCTCCGTCCTCGTCGAGTTCCCCTGTGGCATAGGCGCCATCTGCACAGAATACCACAGCTTTTCCACTCGTTGGAGCTGATCCATCGGGCAGGGTGACTTCACCATGAATCGTGCCAGCCGCTTCGCGGAACGTGAGATCCACAGTCACTTCTTCATCTTCAGCCACAGACACCCCATCCACTTTTGCAGGCATGAAGTCCGTGCCAGACGGCCGGCCAGTTCCAATGCTGTATTGCGTGTCACTCAACACCGGTATGCTGTAGTTTCCATCTTCATCGGTGAGCACGCCATCGGCAAATCCACGCCCTGGGCCAGGCCCGCCAAATGCTGGGCCGCTGTCTTTCTGAGCTTCAAATTTTTTGTTATCCGCTTTCACGAGCTGGTTCGGCATTGGGTTGCCTTCAGGATCGAGAAGTTGCCCACGGATTGTTGCATCTGTTTCCCGTAGCATGAGCTCAAAGTCGACATCATCTCCCGGGCTCAAGATAAGCTCTTCATCGCCCGTAGAAATATACTTTGTCGTGCTTTTCCCAAACGGGTCAATGAAGGCATCCGCATGAAATTTCGTGTTCTCTTCTGAGGCATAGAGGAGGGCTGTGGCGGTTCCATCACTCGGGTTCACACCTGCCTCCTTGCCGGATTTACCTTGCATGAACATGGCTCTGGCAAAAAGTCCGGTAATGGGATCGCCGTCCCCATTTACAAGTTGCACATGGACAGTCACGTTCGGATCTTGGATGAGTACATTGACGGAGTTTGCCCCTTCCACAACATCTAATTCGGCGGGAACGGCAACTTTTGCTTGGCCAAAATCAAAGCGGGGTTCGAATATGTATCTTCCTGCGACAAGGTTGAACGTTGAGACGCCAGCGTTGACTTCCGCACCTGCCCACGGAAGTGTATTGTCGTCGGCAGGAGAGGCGCTTGCGAATGTGCGAATATCTTCTTGCAGAGTGCCGTCCGCGTCGACCAGATACATGGTCACGGTTGCGGTCGCTGTTCGGAGCACGATGTCTGGAAGAGGTAACGTCTCGTTTGGCTCGACCACGAACGGAGTCGGGTGACCAGCTCCGAGGTAGTTGGTGTTGAAGAATTCAATCTGATAATTCCATTTCCCCGGTCGGGAAAGGTAGGTATCGATGTACCCGTCGCTATCACTTTGCGCTTGAGCAAAGCCCGATCCCGGGCCGCCGAAAAAGTGCACGCGGATGCCCGAAATGCCATTGCCATCGGCATCAACCACGCGGCTTGTGACGCGCTCGGTCTTTTGCTTCATTCGGATCGTTCCGAGGTTTTTATCCTCGTCTTCTTTGACGAAAAAGGTCGTGTCAGGCAACGTCAGCGTTGGATCGTTACTAAACATCTCAAGTCGGTACTTCTTGCCGCCGACAAGATCGGCCGTGAATTGCCCGTTGGTATTCACTTGCGTTCCATTTCCCATACCGAACCCATCGGCAGGCCCAATGTTCAGAAAGCCATTTTGAACCGGTGTTCCGTTGGCATTTTCAATCACACCGGTCACGGTTGCATCCGTGCGCTGAACCTCGAAATCTTTCGATTCGGTTTCGGCTGTGTCATTGTCCGCAAACGTGATCTGCTCGGGCATGCCTTCTGGGGCATATACCCAGTCGTTGGGGGTGACGCTCCCGCTTTGCGGGTTAAAAGGAGCTGGTTGCACACGGAGTTCCCATGTTCCATCCGAGAGGAACATGGTGTAGGATCCGTCAGACGCTGTGGTTGTTCGACTAAAGTTTCCGCCTTTTCCGCCGATCGAGAAAGCGGTCACTTCGGCTCCGGATACGCCGGCGCCGGTATCGCTATACGAGACGGTTCCGGCAACGGATTTGTTTAATGTGTCGAGCGTAAAATCCTTGGTAACCGTGGAACCGACGGTGAGCGTGACTGTTGCTTTATCAGGAGCGCCATAAATCGTTGGGCCATCCAAGCGGAGTTTGGCGTCGTATGCGCCTGATGTTACGCGATCATCACAGAATTGATATTGGCCATCCTGATTAACTGGGGCATTGTAGAAGTTTCCAAAGTCTCCTCCACCTTCACCGCCGTGGCCCCCTGGGCCTTCTTCTTGGCCGCCTGCTCCGCCCGATTCTCTGATTTCAACCATTGCGAAGACTTGGTTTTCGCTTGTGTAGCCAGTTATGGCATCGGGGAGGAAAAGGTTTCCCTGCATCAGCGGTGTATCGTCTTCTGAACATCCACCGGAGCTGCCGCTTGGGCCACCGGGTCCGCCTGGGTTAAATCCTGGGGGTAACTCTCCATGTTCAAACTCGCCTGGAGGAGGGGGAGGGGTTGGAGGAGTTCCTTGATCAGGAGTGCCACCGCCTGGAGGAGGAGTGCCACCGCCTGGAGGTGTATCGCCACCGGGAGGAGGAGTGCCACCACCAGGAGGAGGTTCGTTCGTGCTTGAGAAGTGGAACAGAGATGAGTCTTTGGTATTTGATGTTTCACCAGGTCCATTCATCCCAATTTTATACTCTCCGCCATCTGCCGGATTCACGACGTTGGTAAATGATGCGCTGTATGTCCCTGCAGACATCGAACTCGTGGGCGTGAACTTTTTGTGATGCGACCCTTGCGAGCCGGTGGAGAGGGTTCCGCTTACATCTGTGATCGAGATCTCTGCCGAGTCTAAGCCGAATTGTTTTCCGGTGAATTGCACATCTTCGGCGTGTTCAGGCACAAAGTAGAACGAGACCGAGCTTGCGCTCTGGGATAAGGTAAAGCCAACGGTGTAGGATGTCGACGTTGACGTTTGAAAACTTCCCGGGAATGCCCAAACAGCAGAGACGAAGCCGCTTGACGCGCGAGTATTGTGAGCAACAACGCCTCCAATGCTCGCGAGGAGAGCGATTGCGCCGAGCGTGATTGCTTTTTTCAGCGCACTTGATTGTCGAATAAAGTTCATATTTTTGATAGTCTTATTTTTTAGTTTTGTTCATGGAACTTGCGTGGAACTCTTGATCGACCATGAGTTCCATTCGGGAGAAAATCAAAGATCCGCTTCCAGGTTTTTAGCGACCAGAAAAACGGATAGGGAATTGAAAATGGAATAATGTGTTTTTGTCCTCCTTGTCATAATACACTGAAACAGACATTTTTCAATGCCTGCCTAACCGTCACTATTATACGACGCTGTGGAGAGAGATGTCAATAAATTGTGGATAGAGTTATCCACATGCTAAAACGCGAAAAACGAGATCCGTTCTCGGAAATAAGGAAATCGAGAACGGATCTCGTTTTTCTGAGATTACACCTCGAAAATCACGGGCAAAACCATGGGTCGGCGTTCGGTGCGCGTAAACAAGAATTGGCCAATATCATCGCGAATTTTGTTCCTGAGATACGATTCGTTCGCCGAAACCTCTGGGCTTTTATCGGTCAAAATGTCTTTCACTTTGGCGCGCGTTTCGTCAATCAAGCGCTTGGAGTTTTTCATGTACACGAACCCGCGGGAGATGATATCCGGTTCGCCAATGAGTTTGCCGGTCTGCGCGTCCACCGACGCGATAATCACCACCATGCCTTCGTCAGCCATTTGGAGCCGATCGCGAAGAACCACATCCGACACATCTCCAACACCCAACCCATCCACAAACACGTAGTCGGTCGGGACTTTGGTTTGCGTGAGTCGCACATGTCCATTCGAGAGTTCCATCACGCGCCCGTTGAAGGTCATGAGCGCAGTCTCATCTGTCCAGCCGATACTTTTTGCCACACTGATTGCCGCGTTCGTCATGCCAATTTCCCCCATGATTGGGACAACGTATTTCGGTTTGAGAAGCGAGAAGAGAAGTTTCAAATCTTCTTGACACGAATGTCCGCCAGCGTGAATATCCATCATTTTGTAGTGGAACACGTTTGCGCCTTCGCGGATCAGCGAATCGCGAAGGCGAGCCACGGTGCGTTCGTTGCCTGGCACAACCGAAGACGAGAACACGACTGTGTCACCTTTTTCGAGTCGGAAAAATCTGTGCTCGCGTGTGGCGATGCGCATGAGCACGGCGCGGTCTTCGCCTTGTGCGCCGGTGCACATGATGAGCACCTTTTCGGGCGGGAGTTTGTTCGCCTCATGCGGGCTGATGAGCGTTCGTGGGTTCACCGTCAAGTAACCGAGGGTTCGCGAAATTTCTACGTTCGTTTTCATGCTGAACCCGTCGATCACCACTTTGCGGCCGCACTCTTCGGCAAACCAAATCACTTGCTGAATACGCGAGAGGAGTGAGGAGAAGGTGCCGACAATCACGCGCCCTTTGGCTTTGTGGATAATGTCGCGCAAATCAGCTCCGATAGCGCGTTCCGAGAGTTGGTGCCCGGGGTTTGCCGCGTTCGTCGAGTCCGAAAGGAGCAGCGCCACGCCTTCTTTGCCCACTTCGGCAATGCGTTGGTAATCGGCTGGCGGGTCAATCACCGGCGTGTAATCGAATTTCATGTCGCCAGTGTGCACAATCGTACCTTCGGGCGTTTTGACGACGAATCCAATACAATCCGGAATATTATGGTTGACGCGGAAAAATTCCACGCGGAATTTGCCAAGTTGCATGTATTTGGTAGGATCGATAACGCGCAAGTTCAACGGTGGCGTATTTTTGAAGTCGTCTTGGCGTTTTTTAATGATTGCCAAGGTCAGTTTGGTGCCAAAAATAGGCGGGTTGCCCAAGCGCGGCGCCATATGTGGGATTCCCACGATATGGTCGTAGTGGCCATGGGTGATCAACATCCCGCGCACATTTTTCTCTTTGCCACGCAAATACGCGATGTTCGGGATGATGTAATCAATGCCGGGCATGTCTTCTTCCGGGAACTGCAAGCCGGCGTCGATAATGATGATGTCGTCTTCGTACTCAATCAGCGTGCAGTTGCGACCCACTTCTTCGGCGCCGCCAAGCACAATGATGTTGACTTTTTTGCCGCTTCCGCCGCCAAAGTTTTTTGGACTCGAGCGGTGTCGGCGTGATCGGCGTCGTCTCGAAGACGGCGGGATCGATTGCCCCCGTGAGGGAGCGAGTGTTGGTTGCATATGTCTCATTAGTATTGAATTTGTCGAAAAAATGAGGTGCGGAGGTCGAGCGTATGCGAGACCGAGCACGCATTTTTTCGAAACGAGAGATTGTTGCGGAAGGCGGAGTGAGTACTCTGACGAGGAGTACTCACGGAGCCTGAAGCAACGAATCGCGAGGTGTGCCGAAGGAGGGACTCGAACCCTCAAGGGATTGCTCCCACGAGCTCCTGAAGCTCGCGCGTATACCAATTCCGCCACTTCGGCCTAGTGGGGATTCCTGCCTGCCGGC
>JACPGL010000055.1 GCA_016182525.1 Candidatus Kerfeldbacteria bacterium
AATGCATTCGAACGGCCGGCAATGGTCACATACACCACTTTCTCATTGGCAAATTTTTCCAAAATCTCCAGCACTTTTTTCGGCGTTTTGTGCGCCGAGGCGATGTACTGCTCCCACGCAATGCCATACCCATCAAGTGCATCAGTAATGTTCTTCGCGTGTGCACTGTCTTTTTCTGATCCTAAAATGAGAATGGCTTTCATAGGTATTTGTGCATGTTACGAGTCAGACGTTCGTTCGCTGGTTCATCGTTCGGGAATTCAAACGTTTTCCCGGTGATCATTTCATAGAGTTGGATGTAGCGACGTGACAGTTCAATCGCGAGCTCGTCTGGCGCCGGCGGTAATTCTTTGTCGTTGTACGGATCGCAGTGTTCTTTGAACCACAGGCGCAAAAATTCTTTGTCAATGTTTTGCGGTTCCTCGCCGGCCGCGATTCGTTTTGCATACGAATCGGCAATCCAGTAGCGAGAGGAGTCCGGCGTGTGAATCTCGTCGAGGAGCGTGATGGCGCCATCTGCGTCTTTGCCAAATTCGTATTTTGTGTCCACCAAGATCAATCCGTGCTCGGCCGCCACCTTTTGGCCATACTGAAAAAGTTCGAGCGTTTTGGCTTCGGTGAATGTCCAATCCTCTTCACTCATCAATCCTTCGGCAATAATTTCTTTTGCGCTGATCAAACGATCGTGCAGTGCTTCTTTTGTTGTTGGAGTGACAAGCGGCGTTTCAAGTTTTTGGTTTTTCACTAAGCCTTCTGGGAGATGATGGCCGCAATACTCGCGCACGCCCTTTTCATAGTTCACCCACATGGACGTATCGGTTGTGCCGGTGATGTATCCGCGCACAACAAATTCTACCGGGAACACTGTGCATTTTTTGCCGACGGTCACATTTGGATCAGGCACATCAAGGACATGGTTCGGAATGATATTTTGCGTCTCGCCAAACCACCACGCGCTTGTTTGATTCAACACTTGTCCTTTGAACGGGATGGACGCGAGCACTCGATCAAACGCGCTTTGCCGATCGGTGGTAATCAAGATCATTGTGTCGCCGAGATCATACGTATCCCGCACTTTTCCAATAAACTTCTTCCCCACATTCAAATCTGTCTCAGTAAGAACATTATGCAAATTTTTTTGAATGATGGCACTATAATCGTTCATAGAGTGAGGATGAGATTTAGGGAGTTCTCGGAGCGGCACGTCCCGCAGGCGGTTTCGGCTTGGTCCGAGGCCTGAAAGGCCGAGGCGAAACCGCCGAGGGAGAAGAACGTCCGCCCGCCGGAGGCGGACGATTCTGGTGACGCGAGAGAACTCCCTAAATCTCATCCTAAAAGTATCTGAAGCAATCTTGCGAAAAGGGGTTGAATAAAATATGCGTATCGAGAATGCGCGATGCGACGTCTTCTATCTTACCATCTTCTGCGGTGATATTCCAGAGCACGCCTTTGCGGAGCGAGTTGATGCCTTTAACGCCGAGATGGTTCGTGAGCGTGTCCTTTTTCGCTTGGCCGACGAAGTCATCTTTATATCGCACGAGAAATGAGGTCGAGTTCGATTGAGGTTTGGACTCAATCACTTTTTCTTTGTTGGAGTTGTACAGCTCGCCGCTTGCGTGAATTGCGTTGAGGTCAGGAGAGCCGATGATTTCCCAGTGCGTTTGACGTGTCACTTGCGCGTTGATGCCTGCATGGTGAAGCGCATTCTGCATCGAGATCGCTTCGTTGTCGGTAATGACGAGATCAATGAGAAGCTCGGTGGATTTTTGTGGCGCAACGTATTTTTCAATGGTGTACGGCGCGGGCGCGTACTCAAGAGGGGCGGCGGCTTTGTATGCATGCTTTTCAATATATTCTCGCATCGAGGAGAAGATCGGGTCGCCTGCTGTGCTCCGTTCAGGATGCGGCATGATCGCCATCACGTTTCCTGCCGGATTGGTGACTGCTGCTAAGTTATAGAGCGCGCCGTTTGGATTGACGGGGAAATCTTCACGTACCTTGCCCGCGTCGTCCGAGTAGCGGAACGCGGTGAGATTTTTGCGCACAAGTTCAGCCAAGAGTTCGTCGGTCATGAGGAATCGGCCTTCGCCGTGGGCGACCGGGATCCGCATAAACTCGCCAGGTTTCATGTGGCG
>JACPGL010000059.1 GCA_016182525.1 Candidatus Kerfeldbacteria bacterium
AAGAGCTTGTCCGGCCGTTCATAGAGCATGTCGGTAAACACGCTCGGGTTGTAGGTTTGCACTGCCAAATGTTCATCAAGCGGACGATACGAATACTGTTTGCAACAGGCGTTCGGATCATTACCGCAGGCGCCGCCGACCGGATCGAGTACTGTGAGTCGACGCTGATTGACCAACTTTTCCTCGCCTTTCACATGACCGGCCGGAACACGACACTCTTGAATCTCGGTGTTATACATCGACGTGTTGAAGTGCACCATCACGTCCACATCTGGGCACACGTCATATGGCCAGTCGTTTTGCGGATAGACATTGTACACGCCGGGGATTTCGTTATTGGTCTGAAACACCCATTCGGTTGTTTCCATTTCATTTTCGCACAGATCCTTTACTCCTTTCACGATAATTTTGTACCATTGAAATCCTTTGAGCGGTTCGTCAAAACTCAATTCGAATCCTTTTCCATTTTTCGCAGAAAGATTATTTTCATACAGACCATCCAGCACTTCATCCATGGTTGCACATTCTTGCACGTTATCCGTACATTCATAGATTTCGATTGTCTCGTCTACGTCGAGGAATGCCTGCGTTTGCACCGGCTCATTGAATTGCGCCCACAGAATCGGCGAACGGTTCACGTTGATGTCGGGATACCCGTCGCCTTCGTGAATCGGGTACGAGGACTCGATAAATGGCGCAGTGGTGTCAATAAACTCCCCAACCCAGTACATCCACGTGTGTTCATCGTTTGCGTCGTCGTGCTGACATTCTCCATCCGTGGGGGTGCACTCGGTAAGCTGGAGCTGATTGCGCTCTTCATGAAGCGTGTCGGGAAGGTGAACGCGGTAGTACTGCTCTTGGTTAGCATCTGGTGCACCTCCGGGCCAGAGCGAGCCGTCAAGCGGGCGGTAGAATGCAAGTGTATTGCCCGAAGCCAGCCATATTCCTTTGTCAGTGACAGGCGCACTCGCGGGCCACACGCCGTCGTCATCATACACCTGCGCACTCCAGATCGCTTGAGGAATCTGACACGTGGAATTGTCGAGATCAGATCCGTCGTTTGCGCTTCCGCATGCTTCGATAAAGATACCCCCATCTTCAACTGCGGTTTTGACCTCTTCAACATTCACTGGGTAATTAAATTCAATCTGAATGGCGCTGCATTGCGCAACATCGTGGGCATAGTTTTTGCCGTCGCCGCAGGTGGTTGTGATTTCACGAACTTTGAAGACCGATCCCGGCGGATAGCAATCCGAACCCTGACATGGCACATCTCCTGGGGTATCTCCCGGGGGACTGGTCACATTGTTTAAGACACCATTCACAAAAAAGACAATAGCCCACGAGAGAAGCACAACAACAAGACCGACCACCGCGTTGATAATAATCTTTTTCGCACGTTCGATTTTGTCCTCACTCCCTTGCGAGGTCATCCAAACAATACCGCCGTAGATAATAAAAATCACGGCCACCAAGGCCATGAGCCCCAAGACCCATTGCAAAATTCGCATGACGACATCCAAGAGATTCGTTTCAGCCAAGCCAAGCGTGGAAGCAGGATCAAAAAAACTGACCGCGGACGTTTCGCGAAAAACAAAAAAACTTGCTGTCAAGACGAACAGCCCAAACAGCCATGTTTTTAGGCCTATTCGAAAATGGTATTTGTGTTTCCTCCTCATTCGAGGGATGGTAACGAAACTTACTTCAAAACGTCGAGCACGATCTTTTTCACAAGCGAGCCGTCGGCTTTTCCGGCGACTTTTGCCATGACCGGACCCATGACTTTACCCATCTCTTTTGGCGAAGAGGCGCCGGTTTTCGCGACAACACCTTTCACAATCGCTCGAACCTCTTTCTCACTCATTTGCTCCGGCAGAAACACGGAAAGGATGTCGGATTCTTTCAACTCCTGCCCCTCGCGCGTCGCATCTCCTGCGTGTGCATACTGAACTGCCGCTTCTTTGCGTTTTTTGACTTCTCGAGCCACGACTTTTTGGAATTCCTGCTTGGAGAGCGCATGCCGCGCTTCAATTTCAGCGTTCTTCACGGCAGATTTCAGCATACGCAAAGTGGACACGCATGTAGCATCCCCTTTGCGCATTGCGTTTATTAGCTGACGATCAATCGTCGATGCGGACTCTGCCATTCACGTTTTGTTATGGGCGAGATGGACGAGACTGACGGCCTTTGCGTTGGAATCCTTTTTGGAATCCCTTGGGCTGTTCTTCAAGTTTCCCGATTTTCCGCAAGTACTCGTTTTTTGAACGAATTTCTGCACGACGGAGAGCACTTTCGCGAACCTTTCGCTTGTTCGGCTTTTGTTCACGAAAACGACTTTTCTTTGAGTGAATCAAAATCCCGCTTTGCTGCACTTTGCGCGTAAAGCGGCGGATCAAACTGTCATTCGATTCTCCATCCTTTTTTTCGACTTCAATAACCGGCATTCTTCACCTACCTTCCACGATTATTTTAAGAGTGATTCGCAAAAAATATACCACGATTTGACCGATGAGTCAAATCTTTTTCCTCACTACCTGAAGAGTAGTTCTCACGGGTCCTGTCAGCGGGCGCCCTGTCACACCTCGCTCCATGCTCGCTTCGCTCCCGCTACGCTCGGTGTGACCGCTTTCCCGCTGCCACCCGTCGTGATCACTTCTCTTGAGCCAGGTTGGAGGGAAAAGATGAACACATCCTTACTTTGGGACTCTCAAATTCGCGACATCGCCAACAAAGGATGCTGCGAAGGGATCCCGCAGCGCGAGCGGCCACGGTGTTCCGCACTGAGATCCTTCGACAAGCTCAGGATGACAGTGCGGGACGAGCGAGCGCGAGGAAAAGCGCGGCCGGCTCGGAGGGCCGGCCGACGCGGCCCGAAGCAGCGCCTTTGTTGGCGATTGGAGCGAAGGGAGCTGCCGCGTGAAAGATGTGTTCAGCTTTTCCCTCTCAAACTGCTATGCGACCATGGGGCCGACGGGTTCGCCGCCCAGGATGTGCAGATGAAGATGAGGGATCTCTTGGCCGCCGTGGGATCCGACGTTTGAAATTACGCGATAGCCAGATGCGTCAATGCCCGTCTTTCGCGCTGCCTCAACAATTGCCAAATTCAACGCGACCTGCGCTTCTCCCGAAAGCGCGGAAATGTCATTCCATGATTCGACATGAACTCTCGGGACAGCAAGAAGATGAACCTTTCGCTTGGGGCGAATATCCGAAATCACCAACACGTGCTCATTCTCCACAACCGGTGTTGTGGGAATGTCTTTGGCAATGATTTTACAGAAGAGGCAATCCATAGAGCTCATCTCAACATTACCCCAGTTTCTTCTTGACTTCCCCGACGATTTTCTCAAATGCCACAACTTCTTGCGACCCATTTTCCATGTCGCGCAACAAAATGGTGTTATCAAGCATTTCTTTTTGCCCAAGGATAAGGGTATAGCGAACTCCTGCATCGGAGGCCGCACCAAGCTGTTCTTTGAGTCCATCTTGCGAAAAATTTTCAATGATGCGCACGCCGCTCGCGCGCAAATCGTTAAAGAGTTTAAGGGATCGCCGCTTTGCGCGATCCCCAAGTTGAGCCAAGTACACATCAGGCTGGAACTGTCGCGGAGGCGTAATGTGCTGCTCTTTCATTTCTAAGACGACGCGATCAACACCCATGGCAAATCCACACGCCGGAGTGTCGCGACCGCCAAGCAGTTTCATGAGCCCGTCATATCGTCCGCCGCCTCCCAGAGCAATATTCTCTCCTCCTTCACGATCTGGCCAGAGTTCAAATAAGGTGCGGGTGTAGTAATCAAGCCCGCGCACAAGGCGAGAATTCAAATTGTACGGCACTTCCGATTCGTCAAGATATTCCAGAACGCTCATGAAATGTTTGCGCGATTCGTCATCGAGAAAATCGATAATCTCTGGAGCGGCAGTCACAAGCTCTCGACATTCCGGCACTTTACAATCCAACAACCGAAGCGGATTCTTCTTCAATCGCACTTTACAATCACCGCACAATTTTCGTGCGTGTTTTTTGTAGTACTCCACAAGGCCGCGCGTATACTTGCGCCGCGTTTCCGGCGTGCCAAGACTGTTGATCTGCACAAGCCCCTGAATCCCCAGCTCTTTCAAAAACGTATAGAGGATGAGAATGAGTTCAGCATCAACAACAGGATCAGCATCGCCAATAACTTCATAATCCGCTTGCCAAAACGATCGATAGCGGCCAGCTTGCGGCCGCTCGCGTCTGAAGCATTGGAAAAAACTCCACAGCTTTACCGGCTGCGGCTGGTTGACCATTCCGTGTTCAATGTATGCGCGACATGCCGACGCGGTCCACTCCGGACGAACAGCAATCGACTCCCCGCCTTTATCCGTAAACGTAAACATTTCCTTGGACACAATATCCGTGTGTTCGCCAATCGAACGTTCAAACAGGTCGCGCGCTTCCAAAAGCGGCGTTTCCACACGCGAGAAAGAGTACGACTCGGCAAGCTCGCGAGCTTTTCGCCGAATCATGTCCCAGTACGGCGCATCTTGCGGCAAAATATCCTTCATCCCACGCAAAAGTTGCGGGCGAACTTTTCCTCCTTTAGCTTTTTTGAGTGGTTTTGACATAGAACTCTGGTCAAGAATTACGAAAGCGGCATGCTCCATTCATGATTCATGTATTAAACTGCATGTTAAGGATAGGTGATGTCTGAAAATTGTGTCAGACGATCAAGCGGCCACGCACGTATCCATGCACGGCCGACAATTTTCTCCATATCGACGGGCCCAAAAACTCGAGAATCGAGGGACGAGCCGCGGTTATCCCCAAGCACGAGCACTTCCGAATCGCGCAGATTGATGGTGTCGCTTCCGCTTGTCACAACGCTCGAATCAAGATACTTTTGTTCGTCTAAGATAAATCCATCCGGATTCTCGGCATTGGTGATGGTAATTTGGCCGCTATGAATACGCACCGTCTCCCCTGCCAATCCGATGATACGCTTGATAAAAAACTGCGAGGTATTGCGCGGGTCTCGAATCACGACCACATCTCCACGCTCCGGTTCATGCAACCTGTAACTGATCTCGTCTATAATAAGGTACTCATGATCATAGAAGTTGGGTTCCATAGAGGCTCCTTTGACAATAAACGGCTGGATCAGAAAATGGCGAACAGGGATGATAATCGCAAGCGAAATGAGCACGACTTTAAGAATCTCAACAAAGAAAACGAGCGAAGACTTGAGCGCTGATTTCTCTTGAGATGGCTGGAGCTTATTTAATTCTTCCTCAAGTTCTCGCTCGCGCGCTCTCGCTGGTTGGGTTTTCTTTTTCTCATTTTGAAGCATGGAACATTCCCACTATTTATCAAAACGTGTTGAGTATACCAGCTTGCGGCGAAAATATCAAGCCGGGTACTCGTTGACAGATGACCCCCCTTTCTACTATAATAATCCTGAATTCGCGAAGACCCATGGAGAACGAAACGAAAGCACCTGAACAAAATTTTGTTGAACGTGCAGAAGCACAACACGAAAAACACCCCAATGCCAAACGGGGATTTTTGTCGATGGGGAAACTTGCCCTCTATCTTGTGGTCGCGCTTTTTATTTCTGTCTCGACATTCTCGTATCGCGCGCTTTCCTCGGCAAACAGTATTTTGAATGACGACTCACCACTTCTCACACAAGTTGCGCAGCTCGTTGCTCCTCCTGAAAAAATGATTCATGGAGAGGCGAACGATCGCGTGAATGTTCTGCTTATTGGCAAAGGAGGATCAGAGTGGACAGCCGGCGAACTTGCCGACTCGATCACCATTGTGAGCATTCAGCCATCGAGCGGAAATGTGTCGATGATGTCGCTCCCTCGTGATCTGTATGTCGATATCCCAACGCTTGGCTGGCGAAAAATCAATAATGCCACGGCGCACGGAAAATTCACGGATTACCCGGGCGGCGGCGAGCAACTTATGCGCGAAGTGGTTGAAGACGTGACGGGTCTGGAGATTCATTATTTTGCGAGTGTCGATTTTCGCGCCTTCCGCGACGTGGTTGATGATCTCGGCGGCATTGACGTTGTTGTCGAAAAAGATTTGTACGATCCCTATTACCCAACCTACGATTTCAAATACCAAACGATTTCATTCAAGGCCGGAGAGCAACACATGAACGGCGAGCGAGCGCTCCAGTATGCGCGCTCACGCAAAACCACATCGGACTTTGATCGCTCCCGACGTCAGCAAATCGTCCTTTTGGCCATGAAAGATACGTTTTTCTCGGTCGGAACGCTGGTGACTCCCACGCGCATCCTCGATAGTATCGACAGCGTCGGCGAGCACGTCTCCACGAACATGAAGTTGTGGGAAATGGTTCGGCTTGGAAATCTTGTCAAAGAAATCGACCGGAATAATATCGTGAACACGGTGGTAAATAACGGTCCGGGCGGAGTGTTGCACGCGGAAACAACCGATGATGGGGCGTATATTTTGGTGCCCAACGCGGGCTTTGGGAATTTTAGCGATATTCAGTATCTTGCGGCCCACCTCTTTGAAAATGCGAATCTTGCCGAAGAGCGTGTCACGATTGAAATTCAAAATGGAACCAAAGAGTCCGGCCTGGGGCATGATATTGCTGAACGATTGCAAGAGCGGAATTTTTCGATTGTGACTGTCGGGAATGCAGCAACGCAAGACCACGCGGTCACCACCATCTATGATCTGACATTTGGCAAAGCGCCGAACTCTGTCGACGCGTTAGAAAAAGAATTTGGAGTGAAAGCCACATCCGTTGTTCCGGAATTCCTTGAAAAGGATGTGAGCGAACTGACGTATGAGGGACTTGGCCGCATCTTGCCGCAAATTCACTCGAATGTGGATCCAGCATCAAGCGACTTGCCGAATATCATTATTGTGGTTGGAGCAGACAACAGCGCGAGTGTCAAAGCGCAAGCGGAAAACACTCCCTCCTCATGAAACGCCCGACCGTTGCTCTTGTCGGACGCGTCAATGTCGGCAAATCTACATTACTGAATCGTCTTGCTGAAAAAGAAGCGTCGATTGTGTCGCCCGTTCCCGGCACAACGCGCGACCGCACCATGGCCGAATGTTTGTGGCGCGGCCGAATGTTTGTGCTTGTTGACACCGGCGGCGTGGAGGCGGACATGCGCGGGGAGATGAACCAAAATATTTTGGATCAGATTCGCCAAGCCATCACGCAGTCTGATCTTTTGTTGTTTGTGCTGGACGGCGGAGAAGGGGTCACGGCGATTGATCGCCAAATCGCCAAACGCATCCATTCTCATGGCGCGAACGCGCTCGTCGTTCTCAATAAATCAGATCAAATCAAAAAACGCGGAGGGAGCCGCGACACTCTGCGCGCTGACGTGCTCACACTTGGCTTTGGCGAACCGTTGTTTGTTTCGGCAAAATCGGGCCGAGAGAGCGGCGATTTGTTAGATGCCGCGTTTGCACATCTGCCTGGCCGCGGCATGCAGCCCGTGAAAACGGAATTTTCGCTCACGATTTTGGGCAAGCCCAATGTCGGCAAATCCACGCTCATGAATGCGCTCGCTGGAATGGAACGTGTTGTCGTATCCAGCGAACCGCACACCACGCGCGATCCGCAAGAACATATTGTCACCTTCAACGGGCACCCAATCACGATCATTGACACCGCTGGAATCCGCCGTAAAGGCCGCATTGGCCGCTCCTCTGGCGATATTGTCGGCGATATTGAAGCGGTGAGTGTGAAAAAAAGTGAACGCGCGCTGCGCACGAGCGATATTGCGGTTCTCCTTGTGGATGTTTCAAAACAGATGACGTCGCAAGATACGCATCTTGCCGGAATGATTCTGGAAGCAAAAAAAGGACTCATTCTTGTCGTGAACAAATGGGATCTGATCGAAGAGAAAACGCCAGCAACGTATCATGCCTATGAGCAGCTCATCCGTCGCCGGTTTCCGTTTCTTGCCTGGGCGCCCATTCTGTTTGTCTCTAGCCTGACTAAAACGCGCATCCATGATATACTGAAAACGGCGGTGCATGTGAATGAGAATCTTCATCGACAACTTTCGGATGAAGAATGCGCGGAGTTTGCGCGGTCCATGAAAACGCCTGCATCCATGCCGATCAAATCGCTTGTGCATGTGCAAACCGCACCGCATGTGTTCCAAGCAGAGTTCGGCGGGCGGGAAGGTGTTCCAGTGTCTGTCGTGCGGCGTGTGGTGAACGAACTCCGACGCCGATACGATTTTGCCGGTGCGCCGATTGACCTTCGCGTCAACCAACCAAAGCGAAAAAAGTAAAGGCTATGTATCTCATTGTTGGCTTAGGGAATCCTGGCACAGAATACGAACAGACCCGACATAACATCGGGTTTGTGATGGCGGATGCACTTCGCGACGCATATGATTTGCCGGCATTTCGCTTACAAAAAAAATTTCGCGCTGAAACGACGCGCGGGATGATTGCGGATCATCCGGTGGTTCTTGCCAAGCCACAGACGTTTATGAATGAGTCAGGGGCAAGTGTTGGCGCGCTGAAAAGCTTTTTCCGCATTCCGGTGACGCACTGTTTGGTGATCTATGATGATAAAGATTTGCCGCTCGGCACCGTGCGTATGCGGGGTAGCGGCGGCAGTGGCGGTCACAATGGCATGAAGTCGGTGCTGGAGCACTTGAAGAATCCAAACGTGCTTCGAATTCGGGTTGGAATTTCACCGTCTCGACCGATTGGCGACACGAGCGATTTTGTGTTATCCACACTCACGAAAAAAGAAAATCAGGTCTTGAGTGATGTTCAGAAACGCGTGGTTGAAGGTGTGAGGCTCTTGCTCACCGGATCACGCGAAGAAGCCATGACATTTTTGAATACTGCAAAAAAAGAATAAAAGAAGGAGGCCGCCCGCGAAAGATCGCTGGGCGGCCTGTGACGTCAAGGGGGTGGGAGGGAATCGAACCCCCCATCCTTGAGGTGGGGAGAGGGGGGGCCAACTGCCACCCAAGGTCCACCAAGGCACCCCCATGAACGGGTGGTAGGCACAGGAGGAATGGAACCTCCGACCTCCGGACGCCAAATCCGGTGCTCTACCAACTGAGCTATACGCCCACGCATACTTCCCTTTTCGAGGGTTCAGTTTCGCCCTTGTGGGGGCAATCCATGAAACTCCCCGAAAAGGGTCAAGAGCACCCGGCTACGGGGCGGTTGCGTCGCCATTTGCGGTGGTTATGACGCGGAGTTGTCACTAACCCACGTAGCCGGAGCTTGGCAGGTCGTCGGAGAGAGACGACCCACCATCAGGATAGAGAAATTCCCTGAATCCTGTCCATCGCGCAGAAGTATGGTTTAAGGAGGATCACCACATTCCACTCGAATGAACAGGATGCAAGGAACTTCACCTGTTGAAAGCTCTTGAGAGTGCCGCTCCAGATGCGGAGGACCGGATACACTATCCTATCCAGATTAAGCTACTAGACTGCTAGGAGGGGCTTGCAGTCGTTCGCCGCGGTTCAGGAGCAGCATCCTCACGACCTTTATGTAGGCCAAAACTGGAAATAGAGGTTGGGACATCTTACCACATTCTTTTCTGCTGTCAAGTGGGTGGGTAAGAGCTGAGACTTCCTGATATCCGCGAGCCCGAAAAGGTGCCGCCTTGTGCCGCGTCGGCCGATGCCTCTTCTCATCACAACGAACCACGGGTCCCTGCCTACCGGCAGGCAGGCTGTCAGCGGGCACCCTGCCACACCTCGCTCCAGGCTCGGGCTTTCGCCCTCCCACTACGCTCGGTGTGGCATCCTTCCCGCTGCCACCCGTCGTGATCTTGTCTCTTGAGAAGAAGTGAAACGACAGCCGGAATGGCTTCGAGAAGCACCTCCCTTAAGTCAAGAGCTGAAAATTGGGGAGGCCGTGTGGCAAAAGCTTAGCTTTGGACACTTTTCTTCCTCCCTTCTCTTCGCCGAGAAGTGGTTCTCGAACATATTCCTGCTGTTGTTCCACTCATCGTCTCCATCGCGACATCGCCAACAAAGGATGCTGCGAAGGGATCCCGCAGCGCGAGCGGCCACGGTGTCCCGCACGAGATCCTTCGCTCACGCTCAGGATGACAGTGCGGGACGAGCGAGCGCGAGGAAAAGCGCGACCGACCCGGTGGGGTCGGTCGACGCGGCCCGAAGCAGCGCCTTTGTTGGCGATTGAAGCGAGGGTGGTGCCGCGTGAAAGATGTGCTCAGCTTTTCCCTCTTAGAGGGCGACACCTTTTCGGGCTCGCGGATCTCCGGGGCGCGCCCCTCTTGATTTTTTCCACAAGATGCGTCACAATGTCAACACGGCATAAAAGTCTTCACGAAACAGCGATTCCGAGCTTTCCCCCTCTTGAGCGCGTTCAGGGTGTTCTTGACGTACAGGGTCTGGAACATCCCAGCGCCAAAGTTTGCGTGTTAGAGTCTCGTCTCCCGTCCCTCACCAAAAAACGGGAAGTCTTGTGGTTCACGAATTCGGATCTTGAGACGCTCGAAGTCGCCGACCTTCTCGCACGTTTCGGGATTGAGGCGCGCACCTATCTTTTCCACAGCTCTACGATCGCCATGCCACTTTTGGTGAACGAACTGCTCGAAAAACAGTCGGGACTGGCTGTTCTTTCGATTGAGTTCCTTGCCGAACCGTTCCCGACTCCCGAACATTTTCGCGCGTCTCGACGCCGGTTTTCAGAAGGCGAAACAGCCACGCCTCACGATATTGCAGAGTTTTTGGAAAAGGCGGAATACAGTCACGAAGATCAGGCGGTTCTGCCGGGCACGTATGCCGTGCGCGGCGGAATCATTGATATTTTTCCCGAAGGGCATGAGAAGCCGTATCGCATTGAACTGAACGACTCCGCCATCGAACGCATCACCACCTTTGAACCAGCAACCAAAAAGGTCGGAGCAACACGCGCGACACTCACGATCTTACCGCATGAATCTCCGAAACGCGAGTCGTCGTTTGCCGAATACTACGATCGTGCTGCACCGTTCGTTGTGTTTTCAGAACCGGATCGACTGCGATTCGAACATCCGGAATCAACGCGCGTGCTTGAATCCATCGAATCCGTAAACGGAGTCGTGTTCACGTTTCTCGCGCCGTATGAAAACGCTTCACAGACCGTGACGATTGTCTCCTCCACGCCTCTTCCGTTTGATGTGCAGCCTGTGCGCATCCGCAAAACGCTCAGCGCGTATCTGAAAAAAGGATTTGATATCACGATTCACACAAGTGAACCGGAAAAAATCAAAGGCCTTGTCTCCTCGCTGAAAAACATCCGCGTGATCCATCGCACGCTCGCGTCGCACGCAACATTTCGCGGAGCCGTACTCCCCTCTCTCCAAAAAGTGTGGATTGAAGATATTGAAATTTTTGGGCCCCCAAAACGCGAACGCCGCGCGAAAAAAGATCAAGAGTTTTTGTCGGAGCTGAAAACCGGCGATCATATTGTGCATCTTGATCATGGGATTGGACGATTCGCGGGCATGACGCGTCGCGTTGCTGATGGCATTGAGCGCGAATACTATATTTTGGAATATGCGCCTCCGGCGTCGAGCCCGGATCATCCTGATCGTCTGTTTTTGCCGGTCGAGATGTCCGAGAAAATTTCAAAATACATTGGGTCAAGCGAACCGAAACTCAATCGTTTAAGCGGCGAACATTGGTTTGCCGTCACACGCAAGGTTCGGCAAGACACCCTACAGCTTGCCAAAGAGTTGCTGGATGTGTCGGCCAAACGACACGAGGTATCAATCGAAGCGTTCGGCCATGAAAAGGCGGAAGAACATGCGCTGGCGCGTGCGTTTCCGTTTGAAGAGACCGAGGATCAGAAACACGCGATTGACGAAGTGATGCGCGACTTGGAAAAATCTGAACCCATGGATCGGGTGATTGCCGGCGACACGGGATTTGGTAAAACGGAAGTCGCGATTCGCGCTGCGTTTAAGGCAGTGATGAACGGCATGCAAGTGGTGGTGTTGTGTCCGACCACGATTTTAGCCCAGCAGCACGCGGATACGTTTACTGATCGGCTCGATGGATTCCCGGTGCGGATCGGCCAGCTCTCGCGGTTTCAATCCCCAAAGCAGCAAGATGAAACGATCCAAGCGGTGAAAGATGGAGAGATCGACATTGTGATTGGAACGCATCGTTTGCTTTCGGATGATGTGAAGCTCAAAAAACTTGGATTGGTGATTGTTGATGAGGAGCAGCGATTTGGGGTGAAAGACAAAGAGAAGCTCAAGCACTTGCGCGCCGATGCGCACGTGCTCACGCTCACCGCTACGCCCATCCCGCGCACGTTGAATCAAACGCTGTCGGGTTTGCGCGACATGAGCATGATTTCCACGCCGCCGCTTGGTCGCCTTTCTTCTGAAACCATCGTCAAACCGTTCAACGAAAAAATTATCACGCAGGCGGTGACGCACGAACTCGAACGCAAAGGCCAAGTGTATTATGTGTGGAATCGAGTTGAAACGATTGAATCCAAAGCCGGGGAGTTGAAACACCTTTTCCCCAAAGCGCGAATTGGAATTGCGCACGGCCAGCTACCGGAAGACGAGCTTGCGCACATCATGCATGAGTTTGATGAAGGTGGGATTGACATTCTTGTGACGTCGACGATTATTGAAAACGGACTCGATATTCCGAACGCCAACACGCTCATTGTTGAACATGCCACGATCTTTGGACTCGCGGATTTGTATCAGCTCAAAGGCCGCATCGGCCGGTCTGATCGGTCATCGTTTGCGTACTTTTTGTATGCGTCGGAGAAGTTGACAGCCGAAGCCAAGAAGCGTTTGCATGCCTTGATCGAAGCGCGCGAGTTGGGGAGCGGATTCCGTTTGGCCATGCGCGATTTGGAAATTCGCGGCGCCGGCGATTTGTTAGGCAAGCGTCAGCATGGGCACGTGACCGCGATTGGGTTGAATTTGTATACTCGCTTGTTGGAACAAGCCGTGACTGAGTTACGCACCGGCAAACCCATCCCGCCGTTTCGAGATATTGTGGTGGATGTGCCGCAGACAAATTCCATTCCCCGTTCCATTGAGCCGCATGAAGGCCGCCGCCTGCGCTTGTATATGGAGTTTGCCAACATCACGAAACTTGCCGAATTGCGTGAACGGCGCAAAGAAATGGAAGAGCGCGGGCTGTTACCCACCGAACTCAAGAATTTGTTCGATGTGTTTGAGCTGAAGATTTTAGCGCAACCGTCGGTGATCATTGCGGTGGATTCTGTGCGCCGCAATGACACATATCATTTGTATATTAAAGGATACACCACGTTTGAGGCTGGGCGGATCACACGTCTCTTGGCCGAGCAACCGTTTTGGGACTGGAACAAAGAAATCTTGAAAGCGGATGTGGCCGCTCTTGGCAAACCCTGGATGCCAACGCTCAAAAAAGCTGTGCGACTGCTTTGCAACGGAATAGAAGAGTAAGGAATTCCTCACGGATCCTACTAGAGGTAAAATCTGAACATATCTTTCACGCGGCACCAGAATCGATCGGCTCCAGCGGCCGATCGTTCTTTTCCCTCGGCAATTTCGCCTCAACCTTCGGTTTCGGACCAAGCCGAAATTGCCTGCGGGACATGCCGCTTAGAAAGATATGTTCAGATTTTACCTCTTCCATCCCACCTTATCTGTGGATAACTCCGCTTGTCAAAGAGGATAAAGTGGTGTAAAGTCGATGTAGGCGTCCCCAAGGGACGCATGTTTTTTTGACAAAAAAAGACATTGCTCTTAAAATAGAGAGGCTATGAAAACAATCGATCGTATTTTCATTGTCGTTCTCGATACCCAAGAGAAGGTGAATAACCTTGATCTTCGTGTCGGTCGACTTGAAAAGGGCTTTGAAAGAGCATTTAATACGATGGACGATATCTCCGTTATTCTCAAACGACACGAAACAGAAATCACAAGCAATCGAGCTGGACTTCAGCGAATTGATACGAGAGTTACAAAACTCGAAGAACGAGCTGTATAAGTATTTCTCACTCGGAACGTAGGGCGTCCCCATTGGACGCTTTTACTATGGAAAAATTTCCCATTCGCAGAATACACAAGGAAGAGTATCCTCCGCTGTTGCGCGAAATTCCGGATTCACCCCACGAAATGTTTGTGCGCGGTGCGATTCCCGACGTCGCGTATCTTGCCGTTGTCGGAAGTCGACGCATGACGCGCGATGGCAAACGCGCGCTGTCGTATCTTATAAACGGTTGCGCCAACGCGCCGTTTGGAATCGTCAGTGGATTGGCTCTTGGCATTGATGGACTGGCGCACATGCTTGCAGTCAAGAATCATCTCCCCACGATCGGCGTGCTGGGATCCGGCGTGTCCGATCACGCAATCTCTCCTCGCCGACATATCCCTCTTGCGCACTCCATCCTTGAAAGCGGCGGCGCAATCCTCTCAGAATACGCGCCAGACGAACCAGGATATTCAAGCCACTACCCCGAACGCAACCGCATTATTGCGGGCATTGCGCCCGCCATTCTTGTCGCAGAAGCCGATGATAAAAGCGGCGCGCTCATCACGGCGTTTCTTGCGCTCGAATACAATCGCGACGTTGCCGTTGTGCCGCAATCGATTTTTCATCCGAACGGCAAGGGGATTCACCGCCTCCTCAAACGCGGAGCCATTCCCATCACCGAGCCGAATGACCTGTTTGCCCTCATGAATGTGCCAACGCGCGCCCATCAACCCGCACTGCTCTTGACTGATGACGAGCGAAAACTTCTTGCGTGTTTCCACGAGAAATCACTCTTTCTCGACGACATATGCACGAGCCTCGCCATCACGGTTGCGCAAGCCATGATGCTCATGACTCCCCTGCTTCAACGCAACATTCTTCTCCGCGAACGCGATGGATCATACGCCCTCACCGCTCCTCCTGACAACAACATTTCCACTCCTCCAGTTTGACAAGATGCCCCACTATCCATTATAAAGAAGTCTATGCGACGCATCTCTAATCTTTTTGCATTGTCATGAGCACATCACTCGTCATCGTCGAATCGCCAACCAAAGCCAAAACCTTGTCAAAGTTCCTTGGCAAGGAGTACACGATTGACTCCTCATATGGACACGTGCGCGATCTGCCAAAGTCCACCATGGGCATTGACACCGAGCACGATTTTTCGATTCACTACGTGATCCCTTCAAGCGCACGCGAGCGCGTCAAAACGCTGAAAGCCAAAGCGAAAAAAGCGCAAACCGTCTACTTTGCAACTGATGAAGACCGCGAAGGAGAAGCCATTGCCTGGCACTTGCAAGAGTTGCTGGATCTGCCAGCCGCCGACAAAGCCAAGCGCATTGTGTTTCACGAAATTACCAAAGACGCGGTGCTCGAAGCGCTCAAAAACCCTCGCGCGATTGATATGCATCTCGTGGATGCGCAACAGGCGCGGCGTGCGTTGGATCGCTTAGTGGGCTACGAGTTGTCGCCGTGGCTCTGGAAAAAGATTCGCCGCGGGTTGTCTGCCGGGCGCGTGCAATCCGTTGCCGTGCGTTTGATTGTGGAACGCGAACGCGAAATCCAAGCGTTCAAGCCGCAAGAGTACTGGACGATCGAAGCGGATTTTGCTAAGGCAAACGGCGAGTCATTCCGCGCGAAACTTGCAAAAAAAGATGGCAAGGTGTTGGACAAACTCCAGATTGGTTCTAAAGAGGCTGCCAATACCCTTCTCCGCGATTTGGAAAACGCAGCGTATTCCGTGGTTGAAGTGGAAAAAAAAGAACGCCGAAAAAATCCGCTCCCTCCTTACACGACAAGCACGCTCCAGCAAGATGCCAACTACAAGCTGGGATTTTCGTCTAAGCAAACCATGCTCATCGCGCAACAGCTCTATGAAGGTATTAATCTCGGTAACGGATCCGAAGGATTGATCACGTACATGCGTACCGACTCGGTGAATCTTGCAACAAAATTTACCGGTGAGGCAAAAGCATATATTGCACAAGCATTTGGCAAAGAGTATGCGCTTGATCATGCCCGCGCGTACAAAGCCAAATCCAAACTTGCACAAGAAGCGCATGAGGCCATTCGGCCAACCGAAGCGCACCGATCTCCGGAATCTATCCAATCGCATCTCGACGCTCGCCAATTCAAACTCTACAATCTCATTTGGCGGCGCGCGTTGGCGAGCCAAATGGCCGAAGCGCGCTTTGATGCCACAACGATCGACGTGGCGAATGACAAAACTCCAGTCTATACCTTTCGCGCAACTGGATCGGTGATCACGTTCCCGGGCTATCTTGCTCTTTACACGGATCTTCAAAAAGATACGCTCCTTCCTGAATGCACAACAGGCGAAAAAGTAACGGCACAAAAAATTTCTCCCGAGCAGCATTTCACCGAACCACCGGCACGCTACTCCGAAGCCACGCTTGTGAAAGCGCTTGAAGAAGACGGAATCGGCCGCCCATCCACGTATGCTCCAACGATGAGCACGATTGTCGACCGCGGATATGTGGAAAAAGAAGAGAAGCGTTTCAAACCAACAGAAATTGGATTTCTGGTCAATGATGTGTTGGTTGAACATTTCCCCCAGATTGTGGATCTGAAATTCACCGCGCGAATGGAAGACGAACTCGATGAAATCGCAAACGGCGACAAAGAATGGGAGCCGACG
The DNA here is from genome assembly GCA_016182525.1 of Candidatus Kerfeldbacteria bacterium. GTDB lineage: Bacteria > Patescibacteriota > Patescibacteriia > JACPL01 > JACPL01 > JACPGL01. Next base: position 16,631 of record JACPGL010000059.1, read on the forward strand.
ATTCGCGAATTCTATCAACCGTTCAAAAAGAATCTTCTCGAGAAAGAAGAGAGCGTTTCGAAAAAAGCACTCACCGAAGAAGCAACCGACGAAGTGTGCCCAAAGTGCGGCAAACCGATGGTGATTAAGATGGGTCGTTTTGGTCGGTTCTTGGCGTGTACCGGATACCCGGAATGCAAAACGACCAAGCCGATTGGCGCTGACGGCAAACCCGCAGAACCCGAAGTCACCGATGAAAAATGCCCGGAATGCGGCAGCCCTATGGAAGTCAAGCGCGGGCGCTACGGCGCGTTTCTCGGATGCACGAAGTACCCCGACTGCAAAGGCATCAAAAAGATCGAAAAAGTCACAGGCGTGAAATGTCCACAATGCGGCAAAGGTGATATTGTTGAAAAACGTTCGCGCCGCGGCAAGACATTCTTTGCCTGCAACCAGTACCCGGCCTGCAAATTCGCGCTCTGGTCAAAACCGACCGGCGAAAAATGCCCCACGTGCGGATCTCTTCTGTTGTACGCGGCAAAAAACACGGTGAAGTGTTCGAGCAAAGATTGCTCGTATACCGCGGAGCTCCCGCTCTAACCGTTTGCATTTTCAGCAAATCTTGTGTATAGTATTCTTCAGAACCACATTGGGGGGAGTTTTATCGCATGAAAGACAGTATCACCATTCACGACGTCATTTCGACGTTCCGAGAGCAGCGACCAAACATCACCGAAGAAGATTGTGATGAGATTGAGCTTGCCTGCGAATTCGCCGAAGAAGCCCATCGCGGACAACTTCGAAAATCCGGCGAGCCGTACATCACTCACCCTCTTCGTACTGCCAAACGACTTGCCGAGATGAACATGGATCTGCCAACGCTGATCGCTGGCCTGCTCCATGATGTGCCGGAAGACACGACGCGAACGATCGAAGATATTGACAAGGCGTTTGGCCGAGAGGTCGCAGCACTTGTTGCCGGTGTGACAAAACTTGGAAAAATCAAATACCGAGGCGTTGATCGGTACACCGAAAATCTGCGGCGCATGTTTGTGGCGATGGCGCAAGATATTCGCGTGATCATTATCAAATTCGCCGACCGCATCCACAATCTTGAAACACTCGAATATCTTGCTCCCGAAAAACAAAAACGTATCGCCTCCGAGTCATTAGAAATCTATGCTCCGATTGCCAACCGCCTTGGAATCGGATCGCTCAAAGGCGAGATTGAAGATCTCGCTTTTCGTTTTGTCTTCCCCGAAGAATATACATGGGTGAGCGAATTCTCAAAAGACATCATCAAGCATAAAGAAAAAATCCTG
>JACPGL010000057.1 GCA_016182525.1 Candidatus Kerfeldbacteria bacterium
ACACCTATACCTGGCAACCTACCAACACGATTGAAAGTGGACGATATATTCTTGAAGGATCCTTACGCGGCGACCCAGGTGAGGAGTTCGGTTCTTCTGTTCAGACCGTTGAAGTAACGATTGAAGACTGATTCAATTTAACAGACGCGACGTCGCAAAAAAATATTTGGACATTACTCGGGAATCTATCATATGGCTCGAAAAAGAATTACCACACAAGTAAGCAAGATCGTCCACGAATATATTCGACTCTTGAAAAAGGATGACATTCCTATTGAAGGAGTGTACGTTTTTAGTTCTCGCGTAAGCGGGCGAGCTCGAAAAGACAGTGATATTGATGTGGCCATTATTTCTCCACGATTGCACAATTCTCTTTCTTCAACGAAGTATCTTTTGGGGAAAGCTCATGAACTTGAGTCGCCAGCGCTCACGATTGAACCGCACGGATTCCACTCCAGCGACTTCGTGGACGAAAATCCTGTTGTGTGGGAAATAAAGACGAAGGGAGTTCAGCTCCACGCATAAAATAGTAGGTCATTAAAATGGATCAAGAAATCTCACAAAAATTTCAGGAGCAAAAAGAGAAAATTGATGCGATCTATGTGTCGGTCGAAAAAACTGACAAGCGGGCTGCTGTAACAGCCGCGAATGCATGAACAAGAAAATGGCGGCCGCACGAAGTGCGCGACCGCCATGTGGTTATCTCGAACCGTTCGCGAATGCGTTTGCCGTGTACTGGGCAAGCGCCTCCATGCTGTCAACGACGTGTTCGGATGGCCGGATCACGAGCTGAAGATCAGTACAGCCGAGCACAGTCGTGCTCACGCCCGTTCGCTCGCGGATGCGCTCGAGAAGCCGCTTCGTCCCGGCTTTCGCCTTTGCTTTTTTACTCCTCTCGTTCGAAAGCAAGGCGAGGATACACTGATCGAGGCTGGCCTGCTCGCGCGCGGAGGGGACGTGCACCTCAACCTCCACGCGGGTCAGAGCGTTTTGGTACAGTCGCATGCGAATCGTTTGGCTCGTTGCCAAGACGAGCGCGGCGCGAGCACCCCGACGCTTCACCTCCTCGGCCACAATCGTGAGAAGATTCGCGACCGGAATCTTCACGGCGCAAGCGATGTCGGCGTGGAACTCATGCACGGTATTGCACGGAATGACAATCTCTGTGCATCCGCTTCGCTCGAGCCGAACCGCTCCGCGCAAGAGCGCCTCGCGGTAGTATTCCCGATACTCACCCACAGCGATATACCTCGCTTCTTTCGCGCGACTGATCGGCAGGCTCATGATCAGAAGGTCAGGTCGCTCCTCCTGCTTCACGAGCTCTTGCACTCGGGTATAGAATTCGGCCGTTGTCTCTGGCCCAAGGCCGCCAAGAATGCCAATCCGTTTCATGGGTTTTTCCTCCTCGTGATCCGAGAGAATTTCTCAAGAAAAGCCGCGGTGCGTTCGCGAAACCACGTGAACTCCTCTTGAGAAGCATCTGGACCACAAACACAGGAAAAACAAAAAACCGCCGTGAGGCGGCGGAGTTCACAAAAATTAAAACGCAAAGACTACCGCAGCCTCAAGGAGGGAATGCGGTATCCGTAGATATTGAAGAAAGATGTGTGGGAGAGAGTATTCATACGATGAGACGCATCATATCACTCTAAAGAGTTTTGTCAAATCCCTGTCAAAGCTCGTTATCGTCGTAGAACGCCTTTCGCAATATACTCCTTCATGAGCGATTGATAGGGAATATCCAACTCATTTGCTCGTTCCTTTAATCGCACCAGCAGATATTCGGGAATTCGGAGAGAAATTGATCGAGACGTTGGTTTGAGATTCGGAAAAGAAACCGATTCAAAATCACTTGCTTCGGCATAATCGGAAAGCTTTAGCTTCGACCAATACGCCCGCTCTTCATCCTCGCTCTTAAATTTTGGAACGTTGAGTGCTTTTTTCATAAGAGTTGCCTTTCTTTCTTGTTTAGATCTCGCGCGGAGATGACTCGAATTTTTGACTTTCGGAGAGTAAAAACGACAAACAGTGCTCGGTGATGTTTTGTTTTTCCTAAGAGGAGGTATCGCTTTTCCTTGTGAGAGTGCAAAACATCTCGGAGAATCTTTTTTTGGGGATCAAAGAACACTTCTTCGCATTCCTCATTTGTCACTCCATGTTTGACAACATTTTTCTGGGAATTCCCGCTATCCCACTCAAATTCTTGTTGACCTCGAAAAATCTTCATACTCTCATTGTATATACTATATTACACATTGTCAAGCATGATTCTTGTACAATACAAGACTCATGCTTGCCATCTCGCTACTCATCTGATACGCTATGCTTTATGAGAGAAATTACACGAAATATTGTGTCGGCGGTTCTGGTCTCGAAAGATGCGAAGATTCTTTTTGGGAAAAAAGATCCAGCAAAAGGAGGGGTCTATGCTGATTGTTGGCATATTCCTGGAGGCGGGATTGACGATGGTGAGGATCAGATAACTGCGCTCAAGCGAGAAATCATGGAAGAAGTTGGAATTGATATCTCAACCGCCCATGTTTCCTTGCTCGATGATCGGGGTCGCGGCACATCAGAAAAAACACTCAAAGATACAGGAGAGCGCGTGCTGTGTCACATGGTCTTTCATGTCTATGAGGTTCATCTCGACCAAAACGCGGCGGATGTTCGCGTATCCTTGAACGACGATCTTGTCGAATATCAGTGGGTAGACAAAGCCAATCTCACCTCCATTGAGGTTCCGCCGCCCGGCGTTGAACTCTATAAACGTTTAAGATGGATATAATCATGGATCCCAAAAAACGCAAACAGCTTCCCAAAAGTGCCAAGCGCGTCTTCAACGGCGTGATCTTTGACGTGTGGCAGTGGCCGCAGAAAATGTTTGACGGCACAACACAAACCTTTGAACGGCTCTCGCGACCGGATACAGTGAGTGTCATCGCGACGGTTGGGTCAAAGATTTTGTTGCAAACGCAAGAGCAGTCTGGCCGTGATGGCGCGTTTGTTTCGATTCCCGGCGGGCGAATTGATGATGGTGAAACACCTCTCCATGCCGCCAAACGAGAGTTGCAAGAAGAAACGGGCTACACATCAGGAGGGTGGAAGCTGTGGCGGGAAGTCACTCCACACACCAAGATCATCTGGAAGTTGTATACTTTTATCGCTCGAGACTGTATTCAAACGGCCAAACCGTCTCTGGATTCTGGTGAACGAATCACAACTCGTCTTGTCACCTTTGAGAAATTCTTGAAACTTGCCGATGATCCGCATTGTGATGCGTGGGATCTCAAATTCGAACTCCTCCGCGCACAACACGACCCAGCATTCCGAAAAAAATTCCACTCGCTTCTCTTTAGCCGTTTATGAAACTCAATCCCTATCTTGCTGTAATCATTGCGGTGAGTGCGGGCGGATTCAATGGAGTCCTTGTCAAGCTGCTTGATCTCCCTGCAACAGCGATCTCTTTCTTTCGGATGGCCGTACCCACTCTGTTTGGATGGGGTGTTGTTTCTCAAGGAGAAAATGAAGGCATTCGATGCCGTGCTTATCCTCCTCGCTTTTTGCGGAGTTGCAGCGATGTTTGGAAATCAGGAATTCAGTTTCACGAATCGTGATGTGGTTGGGATGGTATTGATGATCGGCTCTGCGGCGGTCTATGCTCTTACCGTGATTATCTACAAAAAACACATGCGCGAGTATTCGGTGTTTGAGTTGGTGTTTTATCAAAATGTGGTGGGAGCTCTGGCGTTTCTTCCATTTCTTTTTCTGTCGGCCCGGGTGATTCCTGTTCGAGATGCGGCGATCGCTGCTGGATATTTTGGGCTCGTCGTCGGGACAGGCGCATTTCTCCTCATCTTCTACGCACTCAAACGACTGTCAACTATTCACTTTTCGCTTGCGCATTACGCAGAAGTTCTATTTGCCGTTCCCTATGGCATTCTTTTTCTCGGCGAATCGTTGACATGGAATATGGTTCTCGGTGGTGCACTCATTGTTCTTGCCGGCTGGCTGCTTATCCGACAAAAAAGTTCACGAGATTTGACAGCTATCCCGGGTTGAGATATAGTCGTGCCAACTGCCGAGAGTCGGCGGAAAAGGAGACCGTGAAGCAGAGAGTGCGAGCATGGGTCGACTCCCTGTCCAACCCCGACGAACCCATCGTCGGCGTAAGGGGTCGTGAGCTCACTCCACAGCAGTACCTTGCAGAGATCGAGGGCGAGACCGAGTTCGGACTCCGACTCATCAAGAAGTGGCTCGACCTCGGACTCCAGCACATCAGGACTGGCTCCGTCGTCGAGGAGTCACCCCCTCCTGCCGGATCCTGACCAACTCGATCGGCGAACCCATACAGCGGCCCATCATCTGCGTGATGGTGGGCCGCGACTCTTCTCAACAATATTAGCCAAAGATTACGCCTCTTGCCTTGACAAGAGGCGGGTTTTGATATTGAATGGTGTGTCCCATCGCGGGACGTGTTCGAGTGCCTGATGATGCAGGCAGCGGTTCTCTCTCCTGTTGTGGTTTCTATTGTCTCTGATTTCGCTTGCTGATTTGCATCCTCAACTCGAATTCTGAACTCTCCTCTTGTTCTCTCCTGTGTTGCGGTTTGGAATCTCGCCTGAAATCTCAAATCATGATGAACTGAAAAAAGAAGAAACGCGAGCAACCGCTGCCTTGCTGATTCGGGCGTGACCCAAACCAGCAAGGAGAAGAACCATGAGGCTCCCAGTTTCGCTCAGCGACGCGTACGGTGCGGCGTTCCCCACCTACACCGAGATCGACCACGCTCTCGCCCTTCGCGGATATCTCTGCCTTCGCAAGAAGGAGATCCGCGATGCCGGAACAATGCAAGAGCTGGACGTCGCCATCGACGAGGTGACGAACTACCTCGCGTGGCAGCTTGGCGTCGACTTGAGCGCAAAGCCGCTGGCTCCGCGTGAGCTGTTCCAGCACTACCTCCTCACCGTCTCTAAGACATGGAGGTGGCTGGCCCGCTTCTCGTAGGAGCACGGGACGCACATGCCCACCCCCGGTTCGTCCGCGGGGTGGGCGCTTCATTTTGCATGCCAAACTCCTCCCATTGTAGGTGGTTCTCCGATTCACGTACGTTCAGGGCAAGGTTTTGAAAGCCTGGTGCACGTGGTGTGTGCTTTCAGCTATTGATTTTGCTCCTCCTCCTTATCCTGCTTGCGCGCCTCTCTGCATAAAAATACTGTAAAAAAAGACGCGTTGTGATATACTCGTGGCATGACACAAACAGAAAAACAGAAGCTGGAGTCGAACATCTGGAAGTACGGCGTGTATCTCACCACAAATCACCGTTTGTACTGGCCGCTCATCACGATCTATTTTTTAACATTTCCAAGTGCGACCACGCAACAAATCGGATGGTTTTTAGCGCTTGGTCAAATTGGTGGGCTGGTACTCGAAATTCCGAGCGGCTACATTGCTGATAAAATTGGACACAAGCAAGCGTTGATCATCGCGAAACTATGTCTCATTATTGCAACACTTCTCTTTCTCATTGGCGGTCACTATCTTGTCTTTGCGGCAGGATCATTTTTCTTCTCGGCCGGATTGGCGTTCAATAGCGGAACGATCACCGCGTTCATGCATGAGACTCTTCGTGCACTCAAAAAAGACGATCAGTTTTCCAAAATTGTCGGCAAAGTCAAATCGCGCGCATTCGCTGCATCAGCAGTTGTTCTTGCCGTGCTTCCCTTGCTCACTCCTATCAATATCCGGCTCCCGTTCGCTGCGGGACTTGTTATTGACATCATTGGCCTTCTGACCGTCTTATCTTTTGCAACACCGGCGAGAACAAAAGTCGAGATCGAAGAAATCTCAACCACAAACTTTCGCCAAGTCTTGCGCGAGGGCAGCCGACGGCGCTTTTTCCCGGTCGCAGTATTCACCGCTCTCTTCACGACGCTCATTATCGCTGGAGGAACCTACCGCGAAGTCTATGAACAATCTCTTGGGATTAGCGTGACCATGTTTGGTGCGCTCTCGTCTCTGTCTCGACTCGTGGGAAGTGTGATGAGCCGATACATCTATCGATTGAAAAACGTGCTCCGAATTGAATTGTACTTTTTTCTGGTTGCGTTGTTTGTCGTCACGCTGATCGCTGCAGCCGGGTACGTTGAAAATCGTTGGGTTGTTGTCGCGGTCTTTATTACGCTGTCCGGATTTTGGCTTTCCTCTATTTCTCTCTCCGAACATTACAAGCTCGACTACTTGCAGGGAAGCGCCTTTAAGGCCACGCTGTTATCATTCCATGGATTACTTGAAAGTCTCTTTCTTATTGGCGCAAATCTTGTGATAGGAATGCTCGTTGGATGGGTTTCGTATCGCTTAGGACTTGTGTACTTTGCTATTGTTGGACTGGTGGCGTTGGGAATTGCGTACGTGGTGTTTTTTGTAAAGTCGTCCGGACACGGCCGGCGCGCGCCACAAACAGCGCGAGTACGAACGAAACAAGCGCAGACGCTGCCCACCCAGCTTGAATAAAGAGGAGTTGTTCCTCGCGTTTCGCTTTAGAATACGTTGGGTCATCCGGGATAGAAAATTCTTTCAGCTTTACCTCGTCGTTATCGACGACGGTGTTTGTTTGCGTCACATTTACAGCTTCACGAATAATCACGCCATCGCCAACCGCTTTGTTGCCAAGCCCTTCTGCGCGCGGTGACAGAATCGTGGTATTGACGAGCGCGATATTTCGCGGAAAAACGCCGTCCGGTTCGCCAATCTCGCCTCTTGCAACAGTAATGCCGATATTTGATAGAGCAATGAGATTGTTTTCCACGGTGATGTTCGTCGCTCCGCCATGAATCACAATCCCCGAACCCTCGGACGTGCCGCTCGGAGCCACTCCTGCAATCTGATTGCCGCGCACCTGTACGTTCTCCGATGTTTTGATGTCGATTCCATTTTCGCGGACGCGCGTGATCGTATTGTCGGTAATGGTGATATTCTTGGCCGGTGAAAGACCTTTCCGATCGATGTCATTCAAGATGTGCACGCCATCGCCTGAAAGATTCTCTATGGTATTGTAGTGGATCGTGATGTTTTCGGAACCGGCAAACACAAACACTGCGTGCGCATCCACGTTTTGGCCATAGAAGCGATGGAACACGCCCATCCAGCCGGCAAAGAGGGCGTTCACTGCCAAGGCAAGAACGAAACTTTTCCACCCGAAGAAAGCCGCAATGAGCATGAGGCCGGCGCCGATCGTATAGATCCAGATCGGATACAAAAATAGCGCGTCGAAATTTCGGAGCGTATTGTTCTCGATCACCGCGTCTTTCGCTCGGATGACAACTCCACTCCCTCGCGCGTTTTCGAGTGTGGAGTTTTTGAGCACAAATCCATCTGCGTTCACATAGATCAGACTCTGCGTGGAATCGCGGCCGTCGATCGTGACGCCATCCAGAATCCAATGAGCGGCGCCAACGTTCACCGCTGCTCGATCGCGCGGAGGATAAATGGTCGCGCCGTTCGGAGCAACAATGGTAATCGGCTTTTCATTTGTGCCTGGAATTTTCAGGTTCAACTGAATCGTGTATGTGCCCGGCTGAACGACGATGACGTCCCCCGGCTCGGCATCCAATACCGCGAACGTGAATTCGTCTTCGGTCGCCACGCGAATCTCCTCTGCACTCACGCTCAATGGGAGCAGGAGGGTAAGAAGACTTATAAAAACAATGCTATATTTCAATTTCATACGCGGATCCACTCTCCCGAAAATTGTGGATAACCAGATCCGTTCTCGTTATCCACAGTTTCAATGAGAACGGATCTCGGAAATAAGGGTTTTTGACATGTATGGATGCGGGAGATGCTCGAGAAGGCCGTTTTTTGCGCCCATTTTTTGAATCACGGTTTGGGAGTTGGCCATGGCAACGCGGATCGCATACTCGGCGTCGTTTTTGAGCATGAGCCCTGCCACAAATCCTGATCCGAATGCATCACCCGCGCCTGTGGTGTTCACGACCTTCACGCTTGCAATCGCTTTGGCAAAGACGCGTCGGCCGTCGGAAGCAACGTACGCTCCTTTTTTGCTCGCAGAAATGGTGACGGCAACCCGCGGATACTTTTCCAAAACGCGCAGCATCGTTTTGACGTTCGTGACCGAACACGAGGCAAGAGCTGCCGCTTCTTCGGTGTTGAGGATCACCACATCCACGTTGCGCATGAGCGAGCCAAGTTTTTTCAGCCCAGCGGCAAGCTCTTCGCTGCCCGGATTCCATGCCACGCGAATCTCGTGTGCGCGTGCGAACTGGAGAAGTGAGCGAATGAACGAGAGATTGCCGCCGACAGACGTGAGATAAATCCACTTCGTTTGAAACGTCGATTCATGAATATGACGAGCAGAAAATTCGCCAGATGCGCCGCGATACGTAAGTACCGTTCGATCGCCGGAGGCCGTCATCAGAATAATCGATCGGCCAGTTTGCAATTTTGGGTGCACGCGCAACAGCCGCGTTTCCACGCCATACTCCGCCATGCCGTTGATAATGTATTGGCCTTCGAGGTCGTTGCCCACGTACGAGAACACTCCAGCCTTAAATCCGAGATTTGCAAATGTGACCGAGGCATTCGTCGCACCACCACCAATATCCACGCGCAAATCTTTAATCTCGATTTTGGAGCCATACGAAAAACACTCGCCAAGCCCAGTCTTGAACTTGGGCGACTTCATGACAAGAAAATCCTTGGACTGGAGGAAGATGTCTTGAACCGCGGATCCAATGGTGATGATGTCGTACATAGGGATAGTGTAGAGGGTAATACGCGGGATTGCTGCGAAGGGGATTCCGCAGCGCGAGCGGCCATGGTGTTCCGCACGAGATCCTTCGTCCGCCGTTGGCGGACTCAGGATGACAGAGGCTAGTCGACGGATGACCGTGCGGAACGAGCGAGCGCGAGGCGAAGCGCGGCCGGCACGGTGGGCCGGCCGACGCGGCCCCTGAGCGCAATTCCGCGTATTATCCCTTACGTTTTAATACTTTGGAAATGGCGTTCACAATATCTGCAGCGGTCATGCCATATTTTTTGAGCAGTTCTTCGGATGTGCCGGACTCGCCAAAGGAATCATGCATGCCGACAAACTCTTGCGGCACTGGATACGCTTGCGCGAGTACTTCCGCCACTGCCGACCCGACTCCTCCTTGAATTTGATGTTCCTCGGCTGTCACTACGCATCCAGTCTTTTTCACGGATCGAAGAATAGTTTTGGCGTCGATCGGTTTGATGGTATGGAGATTGATCACTTCCACGTCCACGCTCTTCTGCATGTCGCGGGCGGCAAGCAGTGCTTCATAGACAAGCCGGCCGCTGGCGATCACGGTCACATCCTTCCCTTCTTTTAACACCTCTGCTCGGCCAACACGGAACGGCGACGTTGTGGTTGTGATCACGGGCGAATTGTCACGTCCAACGCGAATGTACACTGGCCCGGCTATCTTCGCTGCAGCAATCGTCGCTTTTTCCGCTTCAATCGCATCCGCCGGCTGAATCACCGTGATGTTTGGCAAGGCACGCATCATGGCAATGTCTTCCATCATCTGATGCGTGGCTCCGTCTGGCCCAACGGTCAGGCCCGCATGCCCGCCAATGATTTTCACGTTCGCGTTCGAGTAACACACGCTCACGCGGATTTGATCGTACGTGCGACCTGGGCTAAACGCGGCGTAGGAGGCGGCAAACGCGACTTTGCCGGAAAGTCCCATCCCGGCCGCAACGCCAATCATGTTCTGTTCCGCAACGCCCACTTCAAAAAACCGATCGGGAAACGCCTGTTCAAACCAATGCGAACGTGTGGATTCGGAAAGATCAGCCGTGAGCACAACCACATTCGTGTCGGCTTTACCGGCAGCAACAACACCTTTGCCATAGCCATCACGCGTAGGGACTTGCTCTACAGTTTTGCGAAAGAGTTTGGGATTCAATTTTTGAGAAAGATGAAACATGGGGGATACTTTTATATGGGATCCTTCGGTCGCACTCTTGCGACCTCAGGATGACACTTCGGGTCGGATTGCTTCGTCGGCTGCGCCTCCTCGAGAATGACTCATGAATCGCGAAATTCAATTTTGCCGCCAAGCGTACGCAGATGCCGCAATGCGTTGCGCTCTTCTTGCAATTTTGGCGATTTGCCGTGCCACGTGTAATCCTGCTCCATGAATGGAACGCCTTTACCCGGAATCGTGTGACACAAAATCGCCACCGGCTTTTCATAAATCGCGCGCGCTTCTTGCGCCGCATCAATGATCTGTTCAATGTTGTGGCCGTCTACTTCAATCACATGCCAGTTGAACGCTTCGTACTTGGCTTTGAGCGGCTCGACCGGCATCACGTTTTCGGTAAATCCATCAATTTGAATGTTATTGCGATCAATGAACGTCGTGAGATTGTGGATCTTATATTTTCCGGCCAGCATAATCGCTTCCCAGGTTTGACCTTCGTTGTGTTCGCCATCCGACAATACAGCATACACTTGAATCTTTCGCACATCAAGTTGAGCCGCAAGCGCCATGCCAATAGCTTGCGAAATCCCTTGACCGAGCGGGCCAGAAGAATTCTCAACGCCCGGCAAATCGCGATTATGCGGATGCCCCTGCAAGCGTGAGCCGAGTTTGCGCAACGTCAAGAGTTCTTTACGCGGGAAATACCCGGCGTGCGCAAGCGTGGCATACAACACCGGGCAAATGTGTCCGCACGAAAGCACAAGACGATCGCGACCAGGCCAGCTCGGGCGTTTGGGATTATGATTCAAAATTTCAAAATACAAAGCGGTAAACACATCCGCCATACCGAGCGACCCAGCAGAGTGACCCGAACCTGCATGTTCCAGCATCCGAACAATATCTTGCCGGATGAGATTGGCTTTTTTTTCAAGTTGTCGAATGGTCATTGTTCCTTCTCTTGATCAAGTCGCTCTAATGTGTCGATTCGCGTTCGCATTTCTTTTTTTGAGGAGGCGTTGAACAGATATGAACCAACGACCAGACGTGTTGCTCCCACCTTCACGCACATCTGGGCTGTTTTGGCATTTATGCCACCATCCACAGAAATGAGAACGCGTGAGGCGCGCCGCAACTCGCGGATCACCGGCAAAATGCTTTCTTCAAAGTGCTCTCCGCCAAATCCGACGCGGTGAATCCCCATAAACTGCACCGCTTGCGAATGCGGAATCACTTCGCCAAGTGCAGAAAGGGATGTGCCAATGTTCACCACCACGCCGACTTGTTTGTTCATTGCGTGAATCTTATCAGCGATCGTGTCGATATCGTGCACCGCTTCGGCATGCACGAGAACGCGTGAGACATGCGAATCACGTCCCCAATTTGCCGCGACCTTCTCTGGTTCGGCAACCATGAGATGGAGCTCAAGGGCGAGCGAAGTGTCGAGATGCACCAAATCGCCCGGCAGAAAATCCGTTTTTGACGGGACAAACACTCCATCCATCACATCAATGTGCGCTGTCGTCACCAGCCCCTCGAGCATCTGTATCTTTTCATGGACACGCTCGATTGTGGGTTCAAGAATGGATGGCAGAATTTCGATCATCGGAGTGTGTCCAACTGTTTCACACGGCGCACGCGGCGGGCGGCACGATCAAATTGCGCTTTCAGAAATGCATCCACCACTCGCTTGGCCTGTGATTCACTCACCGTCAGCGGACCAAACGTCACAATATTTGCATTGTTGTGTTCACGCGCAAGAGTGGCACACTCGGGCGTCTGGCACATCACGGCCCGTGCGCCTTTTACCCGATTCGCCGCAATCGCCATTCCTGTGCCTGTGCTGCACAGAATCACTCCCAACGCTCCTTTCTCTGCCGCGACCTGTCGAGCAAGCCTTTGCGCATACATTGGATAGTCGTCACTTTTCTCAAACGTCTGTGCTCCAAGATCACGGAGGGGAATCCGCTTCTTCACAAGATACGCTTTGATTTTCTCTTTCAACGCAAATCCTGCGTGGTCTGCAGCAACGTATAACATGATGCTATTATACTGAATTTACACCTGCTTCGCAAATAACGAGAAACGAAAAGCCCCGACACCTGCCAGGGCTTTTCTCTTGAACGGTGAAAGCGTTAGCTCCCAACATTCACACCGCCAAAAAAGTTTCGGGGTGAGAATCCCCAGAACCAGTTGACGAGATCCCGCGCACCATTCCAATTGTACACGCGGACGTTTGAGGTGTGTCCGGCCGTTGGCGCAACGACAAGCTCTTGATCGCCGTTTTGATTGGTGTCCACAAGAGCAAGATTCACGCCGCCGCGATATGCCGAATCATAGACCATGCCCCAGTCTTTGAGCGAAAGTCCACCATCAACCCACTCGTATGTTCGAACATTCGCTCCGCCCCCTTGCGCCGGCGAAACAATAATCTCATCCTCCGCATCAAGATCAATGTTTCCGGAAACGATGTTCGTGCCGCCCGTGAACGCGGTTCCAAAGGCAAAGACCCAATCCCACGTTGTCCACTCGTTATCGAGATAGCGATACACACGAAGATTCGAAGCACCAGCAGCGGGAACAGTCACGATTTCATCGTTTCCGCCGCCGTTCACATCAGCGCCGGCAGGATTCACGCCGCCGCGGAATGTAGAATCATAGGCCCAGAACCATGAATGGAGCGATAACTCTCCGCTCGCGAGTTGGTACACGCGGACATTCGGCGAACCAACGCGAGGAGCCGTAATCAGCTCATCAGATCCACCGCCATTGATGTCTGCCTTTGCAAGATTCACGCCGCCGCGAAATGTAGAATCATACACCATTTTCCACGCAAGAAGATCAAATTCCTCATTCGTGGCATCATAGGTATACACGCGGACATTCGGCGAACCTTGCAAAGGAGCAACGGCAACATCATCCTTGCCATCACCATTCATATCGAGAACAACAGCATTCAATCCGCTGCGGAAGTCTTCGTCATGCGTAAAGATGTCAGCGATGAATGTGCCATCGGTTTCAAATGCGCGAAGCTGTGGGCCAAATCCGCTTCCGGTCACGGTGAGAATCTCGTACGTTCCATCGCCGTCGATATCAGCGTTCATTGCGCGGAACCCACCGCGAAGGGTCTCGCCATAAGCGTAGAATTTACTGTATTGCGCGCCGTCGCTTTCGACTACTCGAACAAGTGGAGCGCCGCTTGATGCAGGCGTGAGGAGAATGTACTCCTTGGCGAATGCCGTTTCATCAGCATCTGCCTCACCATCACCATCTTCATCAGGGAGTTCCTCGGCTGGCGTGTCATCTTCCTCGCTTCCATCGCTATCCTGATCGCCATCGCCGCTGTCTGGCGTATCACCGCTTTCCGGCGTGTCATTCACTTGGTCATCAACTGACCCATTCGGCGACACAACACCAAATAAGGTGAAGTGATTCGATAATCCGCTGATGGTATTCGCATCAGTATCGATCGTGATATTCGTAAGCGATCGCCAGGTGTTCGCCGACGTGTCAAAATAGGCAAGCGTCAACTCGTCCTCTGTCACTCCATCCGGAATCATTGTTGGATCATACTCCATCGTCATTGAAACATTGCCATCAAGCGTCGTAATTTCTGCGCCACCGCTGTTCCCTGCCGTTCGAGCATTCACATCATATAACGTCCCAACCGGAACATTTTCAGCCTGCTCCGGAGCTTCAACGGTTGGCGTTACGGTCAAACTCACATCCACATCGCTTCCACTATCAACCGAACGCGCCGGAGCAGAAAGTGTGAAGAGCGTATCGCCGCTCGCATCCTCAACATCGACGACCGTTTGATTCTCTGCGCCAAAGGTCTGGGTGACTTCGTCGGGAACGACGGTTGTTGTTGTCGTGTCGAGCGGGAGATCTACGGAAACATCGGTATCGGCTTCAGGAGTCAACTCGGTGTCTGCAACCTCATAGCCTGTGGTTCCATCGTCGTAGTCAACGCCATAGTGCCAAGTCGTTCCAGACACGAGATCAAGGGAATAGCTTCCGTCGGTGTCAGTTGATGCTGATGCGGTTCGGCCGTCATCCGACCATGCCCACACGAGCGCTCCGTCAACACCGGTTGAACCAAGATCAACGGTTCCGGAAACAGTCACATCGGGCGTCACGAATTGCATATCCATCGATTCGGCGGTTTCGCCATCGGGCATCACGGCAACCGAGGCAGGCGCCATCACGTCGGTTTCTGACGGTGGGACATGCGCTGTTATGTAGTAGGTCGTGTCTTCGGGAACAAAGATCGTTGCTTCTCCATCGGCATCGGTAAACCCTCCACGATCGTACTGCGCAAGCAGACTCTCTTCGCTCGTCGTGTTGCCGGCAACATTCGTATCGGCGCTCACCCAGACATTCGCAACAGGTTCACCGGCTGGATTCGTGATGGTGACTTGAATTTCTCCGTCCGCCGCAATCACCGCCAGATCCTGAGTGATCGTTTGGCCTGACACCCCCGTAACTTCAATCGAACCGGAGTAATCAGGGATGTACCGTGCGCTATAATACGATTGGCCAAATGAGTACGAGAAGTTCCAATCGCCTTCCGAAACATCCATTTCATACGTTCCGTCATCTTCGACATCGGCCCAGCGATAGGTGCCTGCGCCGTTCGTGGCAAATACCATTGCACCACTGTCTTCAACCGGGGTGCCATCGGCATCGACGAGTGTCCCCGTGACTGTGACATCGTTTGGCAAGAGTACAATCTGCGCATCATCAACCACGGTGCTTTCTGCAACGGTGACGGTTGTGCCGCTCGATGCGCTGTAATCGGAATCCTGCGGTGTCCAAACATTGAGCGTATAATTGAGTCCGCCAGCAACCGCAAAGGTAAAGGTTCCGGCGCTCACCGGCCCACCGAGGCTGCTAAAATTATACCCAAGGGTATCCGTCCCACTAATACGCGCTTCGACCCAGCCATACATGTTTTCAAGAACAGTGCCATTGCCATCCACAACTGTTCCCTGAATCGTTGAGTCAGCAACGGCAAAAACGTGGTTCACAGTTTCAGAACTATTTGCCGCGACCGTGACGCGCTGTGGCCCCTGTGTGTTAATATATGAGGTCTGACTAGCACTGTAATCCCATCCTCCCATGGCATCAACCATATAGGTGCCGCCGGTCACATAGATCGTGTATGACCCATCGGAGCCGGTCTGCGCCCATCCCCACTCTCCTGCGCATCCGAACTTATCATATCCATCACATTCACTCCACAAATTAACATACTTATTGGCAAGAGGCGTACCGGAACGATCACTGACTGTCCCGGTAATCGTTGCGGTGCGTGCTCGCGTCCGAATTTCACCAAGCGCTAATGTTTCACCAGCATTGATGGTAATCGGATCAACCGACGGCGGACCCTCTTGGCCATACAAACCCCACACGCTCAACTGATACGTGCCGGCCGGAACAGGAACCGAGAAGCTGCCATCCGTCTGACTCGGATTTGCGTAGCTATTCACATTTTCGCTGAACACCGAAACAGTGGGCCACCCGCTGATAAGACTTCCGGTTGAATCCTTCAGTGTTCCGGTAATCGTCGCGTCAAATGCGGAAACGGTAAATGCAACAGTGACCGTTTCTTGCTCACCCGCGGCGCCTTCGAACTTCACTCGCTTAGGATCCCCGGTATACCCCCAGTCTGATCCGCTGTACGACGTATTATAAATCATGATTTCATACTTCCCTGGGCCGGTCGAGATGGTAAAGGTTCCATTCGTCGCCGAACCATAGAAGTAATTGTTGTTGTCAATGCCGTATCCATAGTAGGAGGCACTGGTTACCGCTGTTCCATTCGCATAGCTCACGGTTCCTGTAATCGTTTTGCTCGCGGTTCCAAGTCGGATCGGTGTTGTCTCGTAGACCGTATTTGTTGACCCACTTGAGATGGTGATAGAGACGTCAGCAGGAGAGATATACCCTGTGCCATCCGATGAGTATGGAGGATCAACCTCAACAGTATACGTGCCGGCGTCGAGCGTGCCAACGGTGGCAATGCCCGTCGCATCCGTGTTCCCGGACCATGACTTGCCCCACGTCCACGATGCGTCATGCACTTGTACCCACGCGTTTTGGGCAGCAGTAGATCCGTCTGGCAACACCACTTTAATGCGCGCAGAAGGAGCACGAGTGGTTAATGTGCCAAGCGCGACTGTTGATCCGCTATAGGTAAATGTTTGATTCGCCGGAGGCGATTCCGTAATATCTCCGCCGCTGTAAAATTCAAGGGTATATGTTCCGTTTGCCGTGACCGCTGTTGAGCCATTCCCGTTCGAATCGGTCGTACCGTAATCATAGAATGTGTAATCAGCGTTATGGACAGAAAACGAGAGATTTGGCACAGCAACGCCAAGAGTCGTGGTCACGCGAAACGTTACATTTGCGCCAATAAGGGTAAAACTCACGGTTGACGTCTGATTGTTGCTCACGGTCACCGTTTGATCTGCCGGGCTGTTTTCAGTGGCGTGATAGGCCCAAACCGAAATCGTGTAACTCCCAGCAGTGACATCTGAGAACGAAAACGCTCCATTTGTGTCAGTCGATGCCCAATAATACGACATGTAGTCACTTGTGCGGAGCGTCACAGACGCATTGGCAACAGCAGTTGTGCCATTGCTCTCTTTGACCGTTCCGCTCACGGTTCCGGCGGCCAATGCCTGTGGGGCGTGCAACACGGCAACCCCTGCAACCACTGCTGCGAATCCGACGAGCGCTCGTAACAAAAATCGCTTCATAAAAATGAATTAAGAACGAAAGAAACCACCGTGAGGTGGCCTCCGATTTGATGATTGAATTGATAATGATACAGAGAAGGTATCATTCGGTTTTATTTTTGTATATCTTTAGTATACCGCAAAAAATGACTTTTGTCAACAGAGATGCTATACTTATCCATACTGAAAAAATATTTTGTCATTCATGCCACCAGCCCTTTCGCTTGATACGCTATTTGAAGAAGCGGTGCAACAACACGCTTCGGATCTTCATATTGTCGTTGGCAAACCGCCGATCTTGCGTATCGATGGTATTTTAACCGAAATGACCCAGCACCCTGTGATCAGCGGTCGCGAAGCCGAACGTCTCGCTCTTTCGATCCTCGATGAACGCGGCAAAAAAGTGTTTGTTGAGGAGAAGGAAATCGACGTACCATACGAAATTAAGGATGTGTCTCGTTTTCGTGTGAACATTCACTGGGAGCGCGGGAATGTCGGACTCGTTGCTCGCGTGATTACGTTCGTTCCGCCAACAATGGAAGACCTTGGGATGCCGGAGATTGTGTATAAACTTTTAGAAAACAAGCAAGGGCTCGTGCTTGTCACCGGCCCGACAGGATGCGGAAAGTCCACGTCGCTTGCCGCCATGATTGATTACATTAACTCGAACCGATCGGTGCACATTATCACGCTTGAAGATCCGATTGAATTTTTGTACGAGTCAAAGAAGAGCATTATCAAACAACGCCAGCTTGGGAGCGACATGATCTCGTTTGCTGCGGCGTTGAAGCATGTCTTGCGCCAAGACCCGAATGTGATTCTGGTTGGTGAGATGCGCGATATGGAAACCATCGCGGCAACAATCACGCTTGCCGAGACCGG
The DNA here is from genome assembly GCA_016182525.1 of Candidatus Kerfeldbacteria bacterium. Classification (GTDB taxonomy): domain Bacteria; phylum Patescibacteriota; class Patescibacteriia; order JACPL01; family JACPL01; genus JACPGL01. Next base: position 17,591 of record JACPGL010000057.1, read on the forward strand.
GCATCTGGTACTCGCAACATTACATACGTTCTCCGCCGCGCAAACCGTTGACCGCATTATCGATGTGTTCCCGCCGTATCAGCAAAATCAAGTTCGACTTCAGCTCTCGTTGTTCTTGAAAGGGATTATTTCGCAGCAGCTCCTCCCGAAAGTCAAAGGCGGGCGTATTGCGGCGCGTGAAATTTTGGTGAATACGCCGGCCGTGTCGAACCTCATTCGTGAAAATAAAATTGCGCAAATCAAAACCGTGATCCAAACAAGCGCCGACGAAGGCATGGTCGCCATGGATCACGACCTAAAACGCTTATACAAAGAAGGGCTGATCGCTGAAGAAACCGCCCGCGCGTATATGTCCAATCCGCATGAGCTATAGACTCTGCCCGTTATCTGCCACTTCAACGAGCGTGTGTTCCTTCATAGCATACTGACGCGAACAGAGCGTGAGAAGTTCGGGTCGGTGCGTCACAATGACCACCGTTTTGTTTTTGAGTTCGCGCGCCAAAAAGTCAATGACGCGTTTTTCGGTTTTGTGATCAAGGTGCGCTGTTGGTTCGTCCAAGAGGAGAATATCACGATCGAGCAACACGCCGCGGAGCAAATTAATCCTCTGTTTTTGCCCAACCGACAGTTTCACGCCCTTCTCCCCCACGATCGTCTCTAGCCCTTTATCCAAATCCCGAACCCACGCGCCAAGATCAAGTTCGTCAAGCAGTTCAAAGATTTGCTCGTCGGTCATGGATTTTCCGAGCGTGATATTCTCTCGCAAACTCACGTTAAAGAGCTCCACTTCTTGCGAAATAATCACCATGGTCCGATCAAAAAACGACTGCGGGATATCTTGAAATGCTCGATCATCCACCACACGCCGACCCTTTCCGTGCGCAAACGCGTTGGAGAGGAGGTGCAGTGTGGTCGTTTTCCCCTGCCCCGACACTCCTTGAATCGAAATTTTTTCTCCACGGTTGATCACGAACTCCGGGATGTGAATCGACTGCCCTTGTTCGTGATACGAAAATTCAATATCCTCAAGTCGAATGGTGTGCCACGTATCAGGTGCGTTCTCACGTGACGCCGGTTCTCGGTACCCCATCGTCTCTTCCACGGTTTCAACATACGCTTTTGTTTCCATCATCACTTTGAGTGCTTCAGACAAACGCTCCATGTGAAACCGCATCGTTCCATAAACGATGACAAACAGAAGAAGAATCGCAATGGACTGCGCGCCGCTCGCAACCAAAAATAAAAAGTAGAGAATGGTACCGATAAACGCAACAGCATAGAGCGCGTGCAAGAGAAACCACCGCTTTGCATGGAAGCTCTGCCCGACATGAATTTGATCGTACACGGTCTGTGTTTTTTCCGAAAGGCGACGTTCGGCAAATGCAGAAATCGCAAGTTTCTTAATCGTGAGGATGTTCGTCATGAAATCCGAGTAGCTTTCGAGGAGTGATGCGCTCTTGAGATTGAGTTCGCGATTGTACACGACCATCTTTCGCGCCAACACGACGCTCGCGGCGACAAACATTCCAAGCACAACAAGATTCAGAACAGCAATCGTGAATGACTGTTGCGATACGTATCCAAAAAACAGAGTGAGGTGCGCGATCATACCCGAGATGGACCAAAAGAGCGTAAAAATCACTTGCTTGGTTCCTGCTCCAATGTTGTTGATGAGCGAAAGCATATACCCCGAATGCAGATTGATCATGCGCTCAATCGGCAGGGATTCGAGCGCACGAAAGTATTTCAAGCGAATGTGGTGTTCGAATTGAGAGGCCAGTGCTTCGCCATAGCGTCGAATGATCCAGGCAAGAAAAAGATAGGTAATGTATACACCTATGAGCGTTGGGACAAGAATGCGAAATCGTTCCAGGGTAAAATCGCGTTCGGTAAAACGAGCGAGTACAAAGCCCACAAGGAATGATGAGGCGCCGTAGAGAATGCCAATCAAAAACAACGCGTGAAAGCGCCGTCGGAACTCATCAAGATTCGTGTATATAAAACGAAGGACGTCGAGCATAGTGGTGCACTTTTATGGTGCCTATAACGTAGCCTGCTTCATAAAATCCCTAAAGAGTTCGATTTTCTTACTGTCGCTAGGATGAAACAAAAACGGCTCTACATCACGCGCCAAATCAATAAGATCCAATGTATCGGCCAGTGTAATCATTCTGGCTCTTAATGCTTCTGGCTCACCCACTCCTATCTTCTGCTGTAGATATGGGTAATTGGGTTTCGTAAAAGATAGAAGAAAAACAATATCGTAAAAATCACGCCCCTTTGCTCTCTTGCGAGAAACAGCGGCACTTATTTTTTGCGATAGCAATACATCTTGTGGGGTTACAAAAATCTCAGTAAAGACATCAAACTTGTTTAAAATTTTTCGCTCCGGCTGGTATGCAAATCCGTGCGCCAGACTGTCTATTTGAATACGTATCTTTTCTTCTTGATGCGATGAGAGGCCGCTGTCAAAAAGAAGATTGGGGAAACGTACGTTACAACGATAGGCCTCTTTGCCCACAATGTCTATTTCAACTTTAAACCCTTCGGCTTCCAAGCCAGCCTTCACTTTTTGGGCGACGGCATCGAACTCGTGATCCTCTAATCCAAAGTTGTCAAAATCAATGTCTTCGGAAAAACGATTGTTGCCGTAAACAATACGCAAAGCCGTACCGCCTAAAAATGAAAGCTTGGTGGCATACTCGGAAGCGAAAATAACCTCCAAGATCTTATACTGCAAATACTCCCGAAGCAGTGGACGCTTAAAGGCTCGCAAATTGTCTGGATACTGCTGCTCTATTTGTTCAAGAGTAAGCATTATTTCTGTTGCTTCATAAAATTCATAAACAGTTTGGCTCGTCTCGCTAAGCTGGGACTTTGAAATACCTGCACGTATCTGTTGAACTTCGTAATATCTGCCTTGGCCAAAAATTCTGATGCCTCAAATCGCCATTCCAGCAAATCCGCCTTTCTCGTGCTCGCAGGATTGAGATATAAATAATCCAAAACTGCCTTTTCTATTTCCGCCAGCTTATATTTCTGCTTGCCTACCAGCTGCAAGCTGTAGCCAAATAAGAGTTGCGGCTTGAGATTGCGATAGGAAAATTCGCCAACCGGCGTCTTAAACTTTATGGTCTTCTTACTGGTAGCTGAGGTTACGGAATACACACCTTCTGGAATCAGTCCGTAATACGACAGTGCCATTTCGAAAGAAACATACGAAGGGGTATAGAGCTTATTGGCAATCAAAAAAAGTGATTCCTCATTCAATTGCGTGTCCGCAAACATGTAGTAACCGCGGCGCAGCTTTTTGATATACCCCTTATCCTGCCACTCGTTTAACCGGCGACGATAAAACGTTGACTCTACCTTGCGGATGTCAGTTATCGAAAAAACTAGAAAATCATTTAATTGTTCCTTGAATTCGTAATAGTTCATATGTTTCCGAAAGAGGCTATCAATAACACTCTTTAGAAACAAAATAACAGATAATGCATAAAAAAGCAAGGCTTCGTTATCCACCTCACACTTCCAACCAGAAAATCGGTCAAAAATCCGAAAGTCAGATTTTGGTGCGTTTGTTTGACGAAATCCGAACCTATTTTGAACAGAACTGACGGCGCGCTTCGCGTGCCAAACCGCTCGGGCGGCGTGGGAAGGAAGGGGGTTGGGGGGAAAGGAATTCCCGCGCCGCCCTCGCTTCCAGCCCGCTTTGCGGACGCACGGCCCACTAAAACATTCTATCAATTCTTTCCAAGAGTTTCAAAAATTTTCCGGTGAGTTTTTTCTCACCAACAGAAACGCGCAAAAAGTTATCGTCAACAAATTTACATACGACGACTTCTTCTTTTTGAAGCGCGTTTCTAAGCCGTTCAGCAATATCATTATTTGCTATACGCACAAGGACAAAATTAGCCTTAGAGCTGAACGGCTGAAAATTTTTGAAATTACGCAACTCATTAATAAAACTCTTGCGGTCTCCGACTACTTCCATCGATAACTTTTTATAGTAATCGTCCGATTCCAACGCGGCAATAGCAACTTCTTCCAAAATTCTACTCAAACCTAAATAGCGGTTTTGATATTTGAGAATATTTTTCACATTTGAGCCGCAAAGTGCAAAACCGATTCGGAGACCCGCGAGAGCATAGAGTTTTGAAAAACTTCTCAAAAATACCAAGTTAGGGTATCTATCGAGCAAAGAGAGAAATGTTTTTTGGTCATATCGCTCGTCAAAACCCCAGTATGCCTCGTCAACGACAACGAGTATTTTAGCAGTAATATTTTTGAGAAGTTTTTCTAATTCTTCTGCCGATATGGAATTACCTGTCGGATTGTTTGGAGAAGTGAGTAATAGAATTTTTGGCTTGGTTTTCTGGTATTGCTGAATGCAATTTTCAATATCAAAAACGAAACTTTCATTTTCCTCTCTCATTTCGAAAGTATTCAGTGCGACACTCTTGCAGTCGAGATATTTTTTGTAGTAGGCGTAGTGGAATGAGTGCGTTAGAACTGAATCCTTTTTAGGATCGATCTCATCAAATATCGTTCTGAAAAAATCCTCCTCGCCGTAGGAAGTAATTATCTGCTCTTCAGGGATTCCAAAAATTTCTGAAATTTTTGGAATCAAAATAGAGTGGTAATAGTCTTCAAGATAAAGATTTGCGTGCTCGGGCTTAAAATTCTTCAGCACTTCCAAAACTCGCGGAGAAGGTCCTTGTATAACTTCATTTCTGTTAGCTATAAATTGTTTCATAAATTTTTTGTTATATATTCCACCGCTTCGCATAAATTAACTGCTACGAAATTCGGTTTGTTGTCGCCGATTTTGTGAAGTTCAGATTGTATAAAAATACTTTTCATTCCAACTGTTTCGGCTAATTTTATATCTGAGATTCTATCACCAATTATCCAAGATTTCTGCCGATCAATTTGAAAATCTTTTGTTGCTTGCTCAATAAGCCCAGTTTTTGGTTTTCGGCAATCGCAATTTTCTTCCATCACGTGGGGGCAAGTATAAATTTGCTCAATTTTTATACCATGTTCCCCAAGTGCGGAAAGTAATTTTTTATTTGTATTATCATAAAATTCTTGTTCTAACTTTCCTTCGTTTATTCCTTCTTGGTTTGAAATGATAAAAAATTTGTATTCACTCAATAGTTTGGCGAGGCAGTGAATATCATTTTTTATTTTGAATTTATCCCAGGAGTTAATAATCTCGGTTATTGGCTCATCGAGCAGTGTCCCATCTCTGTCAATAAAAATTGTTTGAATCATGTTATTTCAATAGTTCATCAGCCGACACGCCAAGAGCATCTGCCAATCTTTGAATTGTCGCAAGGGTAGGATTTTTCTTGCCACTCTCAATATTGCTAATATAGCCCTTATCTGGTGCCCCCACCAGGATTCGAACCTGGAACTCACTGCTTAAGAGGCAGTTACTCTACCATTGAGTTATAGGGGCATGGAAACCTTGACTTTTTTTGTTTTATGGTATACTTTATTTGATCACGAAAGTGGTCAAAAATTCGATGGCTTAAGGGCTCCGCAAGGAGTCCTTTTGGCTTAGAGAGGATAACCTTTTCCTTTGCTGAAACTCTCGTGGCCAACAAATGAATTCTCGAATCTTCCGAATATCATAAACCTTTGCGGCAGTCTTGTCCAGCTCCACGCATTCACCGAGCTAAAATGACACCATAAGCCCACTGGTTCTCCGATATACTAATGACACCGAAATTCTGTGGTACAGTGTTGGAAATAATGATCATTCATTTCCAACATGATGAACAAGAAGGCAAAAGATCAATATAT
>JACPGL010000058.1 GCA_016182525.1 Candidatus Kerfeldbacteria bacterium
AATGTGATAATGGGATTGGTGAACGCAGTGGTGTTCTCGCTTCAGGGTCATGTCACCAGTATAGTTGAAAACCTGACGGTTTTCAAACTTTCCCTTGAAGGTACCCTGCGCCAAGAGCGCAGGGAAAGATCAAGTTCTATGGACCCAAAAACATTTGCCATGACACTTGCGAAAGATGCCGGAGCAATCATCAGCACAAACTTTGCGCATGGAATGGAAAAAGAGTGGAAAGGCGATGGCACACCGCTGACGGTCACCGATACGACAATCGACGCGCTTCTCCGCGAGCGCGTCCACAATACGTTCCCGAACCACGGCATTATCTCTGAAGAAGGAGAGGAGCTGAATCATGGGTCGGAGCTCGTCTGGGTGTGCGATCCATTAGACGGCACAGTCCCCTTTTCGCATGGCATCCCGACCGCCGTGTTCTCTCTTGCGCTTGTTCAAAACGGCGAACCCATTCTTGGCGTGGTCTATGACCCGTTCATGGATCGGATGTTCGTCGGCGAAAAAGGCAAGGGCGCGCGCATGAACGACGAACCGATTCGCGTCTCCTCCAAAAAAACGATCGAGCAAGGCGTCTTTGGAATTGTTTTGTGGAGTGGAGGGAAGTGGGATCTCTTGCCACTTGCCACAGGGATATTACAACAGAAGGGATTCGTGCTCAATGTACTCTCCGGAACGCACATGGGGATGCTGGTGGGGAATGGAGAGTTGTGTGCGGCGGCTCATCCATCCGGCACGCCCTGGGATACGGCGCCATTGAAAGTCATTGTGGAGGAGGCGGGCGGCCGCGTCACCGATCTGTTCGGCGAAGAGCAACGCTACGATCAAGACACGCGCGGCGCGTTAATATCGAATGGCATCTTGCATGATGAGCTGATTCGGATGACCGGATTGTAATTATGCCTTTACGATGACGACGATCTTGCCATTGACGTGGCCGTTTTGTTGATAGTCTAATGCGGCAGCGGTCTCGCCAAGCGAAAACTTGTCTCGCGTGCATGAATACGATATAATTGAAGCATCCTAATCGTTCACCTTCACCTATGAAGAAACGACGCGTTACGTACGGAGCTCTTGGAGCTCTATTTTTGAGTTTAGCGATGGCGCGAACATCATTCGCTCTGTCGCTCACCTCGTGGTTTGATGGAGTGGTGGATAGTGTTCCGCCGCCACCGTGGGATATTGTTCGCAGTTTTGCTGAATCGGTCCTGCGTATTGAAAATGAAGGAACCGGCAACGCCATTGAAGCCCAAGCCGATCAAAGCGGCTCGGCGATCCACGCCGTGAATACCGGAACAGGAGATGCCATCACGGCCGATGGTCCGTCAACATTTAATGGGACAGTAGATGTGGTGAGCGGCGAGCCAGACACAACGATCAATCTCGCCAATACAGGAGCAGGGGGTCGACGCTGGAGCATCTATTCATCGGGTGAAGGAAGTTTTGCCGGAGATGGGAAGTTTGTTATTGAGGATGAAACAGCAGGAGGTCAAGGTCGGCTCTTTATCGACAGTCTTGGCAAGGTTGGGATCAACGTCGTCACGCCGCAAGATACGCTTCATGTTGGTGGAGGGATCACGGCCGACACGGGCATTTCCGCCTGTGGTGGCGGCGCGTGCAGCCATCTTCGGTACCCCGGCAATACGTACAATTATCTTCGCGGCAAAACATACTTGGGAAATGACAACGGCATTTGGAACGAAAATGGAGATGTCGGCATTGGCACGACCAATCCCGCCGAAGCATTGAATGTCGTTGGCGACATCCGCACAGGAACAAATGATGGACGCGAAGGATCTCTCTATCTTGGGAACCCATCTCACGGCATCCGACGGCGCGGGAACGATGTCGATGTGTATACCGATGGATCGGGGAGTGTCAAAGTCCTGACAGCGAGCGGAGAAAAAATGCGCATCACCGAAGGAGGCGCCGTGGGAATTGGGACAACCACTCCGGCGACAAACTCAAAACTCGATGTCCAAGGCCGAATCCAAGGCCACGATGATGGAACCGCCACTGGCGTGTATGGTGAAACATGGTCACTCGGATACTCGTGGTCGAGCTCCCATGGCATTTACGGCTACGCACCGGCGTCTGGCGATTCGGTGGGCGGCGCGGCGCTTGGTGTGATCGGCCGCACGAACTCTTGGCAAGCGCCATCTGGCGACAATGCCGTGCCAGCGGGAGTCTTTGGCTGGGCCGACGCCTCGCAAGGAATGAACGCTGGAGTATGGGCAGACAATGATTCCTCCCAAGGAACAGGGCTGTATGCCGCGAACAATGGAACGAGCCGTGGCGCAACCGCTGGGACGTTTCGCGAAAATGGCGCGAAAACGTGGGCCAAAGTCGCGCACTCGTCCACCGATGGAACAAACTACGGCATTGTCACAAACGGGCAACTCGGCAGCGTTGTTGGGATGATCGGGGATGGGGAGAGCTCACGCGTCGCCTTTGCACAACTCGGCACACGAGCGACCATTGAAGAAATCGGAACCGCAAAACTGGAGCGTGGACGAGCAACGATCCGACTCCCGCAAGATTTCCTGAACACCATCACGCGCCCGACCAGCGATCGCCCGCTCACTGTTTTCATCCAGCCCTACGGCCAAGCACAACTCCTCTATGTTGAAACTGCAGAAACGGAATTTACCGTTATCGAGTCAAATGGCGGACAGAGCACCATCCCGTTCGCGTATCGCATCCTCGGCACAGCCAAAGATATAGGTGACAAACGATTCGGATCAGTGGAGCAGTTCCATTCTTCACTTTCGGCGGGTCAATATATGAAACAGATCGAGCAGTAAAGAGCCTTTATCTCGAGCTATACACAGACCATCCACAGAGAGCAGCTCCAGAAACAGCCTCGCGGGAGCTGCTCTCTTCTCGCGTCCTAAAGATAGGTTCGTGCTTGTATACAGGTTGTATACACCATTTGACGCTGGGGTGAAAATTCGTTAGAGTACGACCGTCGGCTTGAACCTACGGCGGCTTTCGCGAATACTCGCGCGAAGCCTGGAGGATCCAAAAGGAGGGAACCGTGAGAATATACATCACCGGCAGAGAAGACGCCAAAGGGTTCGAAGAGGATCTCCAAACGTTCGGCGGACTCGTCTACGCCGGCAACGTCCGAGTCGGGCCGAACGAGAGGCTCGGGAAGGACCGACGAGTCGAGCTTCTTCTCGGAGTGGAGGGCGAAGTGCTGGAGATCCTGGCAAGCACAAGAGTGGCGTGCTCCGTCCTTCACCTCGGGCGCGAAATCGACTACCGGAAGCCGAACGTGTACTCGGTGCCCTGCGAATCGGAGGGCGATCGCCTCAACTCCATCCTGAAGTGCGACGCGTTCTGTTTCTACCCAGGGAGATTCGGAGGGGTCAGGAGGGAGCTCGTCTGGGTTGCTAGCTCGATCCTCTGGAGCGAAGCGGAACCTCTGACCCAAACATCGCCTGTTCGACCGCGGCGAGTGGCGCTTGGGAACGGAACCGCCGACGAGGGCGACTGGAACCCTATCGTCGTGGAGAGTCTCCAGACGGTCGCGGGATGGGGGTCATCGAGCTGGGATTGGTGGCTCAAGAACTGCTCAACCGCACCGGAGGCGTACGCCTTCCTCACCGCTCCCGCGCCGGTCAGCCCGACGCACACGTGACATGTGAGTCGACAACTCGGAGGGAACCACAACGGGGCTGCTTCTTTGCGACATCGCAAGAGGCCGCCCCGGGTTCGCTTTTTTACAAAATGGCGAATGCTTTATTTTAGCCAAATTTTACTCTATCTCTCTTGATTTTTTTATAAGGATACTGTAGGGTGAAGTGTTCCTGGAGAGGCCAGGAGACACAAACCGACCCTGCTTTCGAGCGGGGTCAACGCGGGAGACGAACGTGCCGAACATTTTCGTTCAGGGTGATCGCGCAGCAGAGGGACTCTCGGAGCAGCTGTGCATTCTCGGTGGCATGGCAGCGGGCGACGAGTCCATGACGCTCTGCCTCGGGAGTGCGGGCGAGATCGTCCGCATCCTGACGGCCCAGACCACTGCGAGGTGCAAGGTCTTCCAGATCGAGGGCAAGTCAAACGCCGCAGCGATGCGTCCCGGCGTCGAGGTAGTGAGCTGCGCGTCCTGGGGCACGCGCATGGATCACTTCCTCGCAGGCGACGGCTTCATCTTCTTCCACGGTGCGGAGGGCACTAAGGCCCATCTCGTACCCGTGCTCGCGCACATCAAGAAGAAGGCGGCGAGGGCGACAGCCGGGCAGAAGAAGGCCGCTCCGCCCCCACGAGTACCAAGGATCGCGCTCGTCAATTGGTTGCCTACGGAGCTCCGAGATCTCCGCGCGTTCATGGGGATCGGGACGGAAGACTTCTGGTTCTACAAGTTCCGCAACATCAAGGACGCCTTCGTCTTCGTGCAGAACACGGCACAGTAGCCGCCCACGCGGGCAGCGCCATAACTCAAACAGAGTCAACCCCCGGCTTCGCACGCGCATCGCCGGGGGTCATACTTTTCTAGGTCCGTCCTCGTGGGGATCAACTTAGCGAAGGAGGGATGTCTTTTCTCGAAACAGCTCAACCCCAAGATGCCGAATACGTTTTTCCCACGCTGGGAAATCTTTAAAGTACGACCCGCTGCGCCCATCGGTTCGCGAAACAAGATATATCCCCATCCACTTCTGCGTGCGGTTCCTCAAAACAGGAAGCTCGCCACCGAGTTTGCGTTTCTGAAATTCACGCGCATACGCGTTCCAAAAATCTCGTATAAACTTCACACTCTCCTTTTGAAATTTCGGACTCTTCACCGACATCCACGCCCAGTGTGCAAGGAGCATGCCATTATCAAGAGCAGGATCATAGGTTCGCGCATGGTCAAAATCCACCATGGACACACGCGGCCACGCGCGCGTCCTTTCCGTGCGCACAAAAATATTCCGATGGACCGCGTCTCCCCATATCCACGAATGCGTGGCGCTGGCAACCGTCGTGTAAAAGGCTCGTACCTCCTGACTCGACGTTTGTTTGCGCATCCCATGCGGGAACCATGTTTCAAACAGCCATGTCAATCGCTTCCGCCACTTCACCGAGCCGCAATAGTCTTCTTGCGCTCCATAGGTTGAACTGTGAAGCTCACCAAACAATTTTCCAAACACCGTGCCAAGATCAGCGTGCAGGCGGCCGCGGTTAAACTCTTCAATAAGAAGATGGGCATTCTGACTCACATCTTGCATGACTAATACGCAATGTGTTGGGCCAAAATAATAAATCTCGGGAACATACCCACGCCCCCATGCATGCTGAAGATGCGTGAGCAACCGATACTCTCCACAAATGCGGTCAGGGTCAGTCGCAAGATACTTCCCCCGCTTTTGCCATGCCCGCCGGTTGTGGCCACGCGCGTGTTTAACATAGATCGTTTCTTCTCCGCGCGGCGTCTTGACGCACATCCGCCACAGATAATTGTTGTTCGAGTACTGGCTCACCTCATCGCGTTCAAGAATTTCTTGGATATCAAGAGTCATGTTCGAGCGCGCGGTCTCGAGCAAAAATTTTTCAAGATCGTAATATGCTGCTCGTGGTCGTGCCATACTCATTACATTTTCCCGGTCGCGCGCCAGCGGCGCTTCCACGTGAGAAATTTTTTCCACATCTTCGGATCCGTCTGCCAGCCGGTCACGTTCGCAAGAAACGCTTTTTGAATGTCCACCATGTCTTGTGACGCAATACCATGGGAAGCAAGATAGCTAATCCAATCGAATCGCGTGTACAGTGTATCATAGAAGATGCCCCGACGGCGTAAACGTTTGAGGAAGTTCGCGTTTTGTCGCGGCCACGGATTCCACATGGTGACAACGAACGTTACAGCCACGCCTTCCCTCTTGCAATCGCAAATAGCGTGCTGAATAGTGCCGCCAAGTCCAATGACATCGTCAACAAGCGCCACCCGTGCGTCGCTCCGGAACTCTCCCTCAAGAAGTTTTTTTGTGAGCGTTTTTTTGCGTTTCGTATTCAAATATCCAAATGGCAGTTTGAGTCTTTGAGCAATCGCCGCGCCAAGAGGGATCCCGGCCATGGGAATACCAACAATCCCATCAATGCGGTGTCCGCGGCGACGATGCGCACGAATGCGTTTGGCGAGTTCTTCTACAAACACTGCAAACACTTCGGGATGCCCGTACACGCGGCGGCTATCGTTAAAGAACGGAACAATCGCGCCCGTGGTGGATTGCCGAAACGGCCCGACCTCGATCGGCATTGTGGAAATAGCTTTGAGCGCGCGTCGGCTGATCATATTTAGTACGTTCGATCGTGAGTAAAATCCGTAAGGTCGCCAGCCACATGCATAAACCCCATGAACATCTCCTTCATTTCTCCGGTAACAAAAAAATCGTCCACGAGCAACTCGTGGTCATCAATAAACACCGGCACGACCATGCCGTCTTTGCGCGTCACCGGGCCGGGGAGCGCGAGGCACAAATCCATCATGGCTTGGAGAACTGGGTTCATAAAAGATCGGTTACGAATTGAGGAATGGGTATATTTCGTTTTTGAAGCGCCGCGATGTAGGCAGGGAGCTTTGGTTGAACGAGGTCGACTCTCCACTCCTCAAGATGATCGAGAAGCTCCTGACTCCACCTATACGTGTCATCATCCATTGTCCCGGCCTGTCGCTGAAGATCGAGAATTTCCTGCCAGGTGATCATCGACAAGACAGGAACCTGCTCGTCATCGAATACGCCGTACGCTTCCGTCTCTTGATACTTCGCTTGAAAATCAATAAAGGTTAGGATGGCGGCAACGCGCGTGTTCACTTCTTGCAATCGCGCGATGCATTCGGCTTTCGTTTTGGCGAAGGCCACGAGGTCATCCACAAGGAGTACGCGACAATCCTCCCCGCCAAGGTGTTCGGTCCCGATAATATCCGGCCGACCTGGGCGAACCATTTTGCCCCGAATGGTGATCATGGGTTTCGCAGTGTGAAGGGCAAGAGCGGTGGCAAGCGGCACGCCCGCGAGTTCAATCCCGGCGATGACATGATACTCCACCGACTCCGCGATGCGATGCGCTTCAGTGGCCATGAGCGAAAGAATGCGCGCATCGCCAAAAATCCCGCGCGAATAATCCACGGGCAAGAGATACCCCGTGCCGCTGATCACCGGCCGAAGCTCAACCAAGCTCGGGAACTCGGCAATGCGGCGTTTGAGTTCTTCGTTCTCAATGTTCATAAAATGTTTTCAGGAACAGGATCCCACTTTCCGAGCTGTTTGGATTGTTCGACCAAATCTTCGTATGATGTCTCGCGGTTAAAGATCGGCCAGCCGTCCTCTTCAGCAATTTGTAATATCCCTTCGAAGCGCTCTTTATCATGGGCGTTGCGTTGCACGTTGTCGTCGCGGTAACAATCCCACATGGCGTCGTGAAGGCGCGGAGAAAGGTATCCGACGTCACGCGCGTGATGCGCAAAGTCTTCAAAATAGATGAGCTGGTGATGCGTCACATTGTGCTCGTCATACCACGGGATGAGCGGATGGCCGGTGTGATAGAGCACAAGCATATCCGTGACGCGAACACGGCCCCCGCTCTCGGTTTCAAGATACTCTGCAAACTGGTTTTTGCCTTCGCCTTTGCCGGTCGCATCATCAATGAGGAGGGCGCGCGAGCCCGTGATCTTGCCCACTACCGCGGTTTGCGATCCGTACGCTTTTGGTTTTTTTCGAATATGCACAACAGGCAGACCGGTTTCGAGCGAGAGGGCCGCCGCAAGCGGCACACCAGCAAACTCGCAACCGGCCAAGAGATCAACATCGAGCTTGCCAACAATCTTCGCCATCTCTTCGATGATGATTCGCATGGCCGCGGGATCAGACATCAGCCAACGCACCTCGGGGTAACATGGCGCAATATTCATCGCCGGAATAATCTTCCCAAAAATCAACACCTTATGGTCAACCATAAGTTGTGCGATGCGTTTTTTGCCGCTCTCGTCGGCAGCGTATCCATGGGACATAGGTTTAAAATCACGTCGTGAAAAATAGGAATCAGGGGTATTGAACCATATACCATAGATCTATTCTAGCGCTTAGGAGATACCAAGTCGAGAACAAGAACAGGAAATACTGAGGCATCATCATATTGAGTGGATCGAACTCATGACAGTATACACAGGAAATCCACAGAGAGCAGCTCCAGAAACAGCCTCGCGGGAGCTGCTCTCGTGGGCCTGAAAAAGAGGAGACTTCTGGATCTTAGCTAACTTCAGCGGAAGAAACGTCAAAAAAATCTCGAAAAGCCGAGGGATTGACAAATGTTTCTTGTCCTTCTATAATTGAGGTGATTTCATAGGATTGTTGAATCTTATTCTCTTTGTATGACTAAAGTTCCTATTCTTACCCTTCACTGCGGCGACATGGCCTAGGTACTTCGTGTGCATACAATACCTTAAGGTCGCCCGCAAGGCGATTTTTTTGATCGGGAGGTCAAGATTAGACCACAAAACTCAATAAAAAGCAAAGACCATACAATAAATCCTCTATATTGTCAAGGACATGACCACCGAGCGTCACCTCCTGAACAATAGAGAGGACCTCGAACGACACGAATGAGATTGCTTCGACGCTCGATGAGCGTCTCGCAATGACGACCCTTCTCTAGCGATCATTGACAATTGAATAGAGAACCAAGAAAGTAAAGTAAAAAATTCATTCACCGAGAATGAAACCGTCTTCATGTTTGCAAACCATGAAGACAAAACCAACCACGAATCTCGAGCAAATTTGAGCACTTCGTGGTTGTGAAGAGAAAGAAGGGCATATGGTGGATGCCTTGACACAAAACGACGATGAAGGACGCAGCAGCCTGCGAAAAGCCTCGGGAAGGTGGCAAGCAACCGTTGATCCGGGGATATCCGAATGGGGCAACCCGCTTGAGCAACCCTCAAGCACTCCATCCTGAATACATAGGGATGTGAGAGAGTACCTGGCGAATTGAAACATCTTAGTAGCCAGAGGAAAAGAAACGAAGAAAAGAATTGCTTATCGCTCGAGAGCGGGATCCGTGCAAACGAATCTCGCGATCCGCGATTTGCGGTTCTCGTATTCCCCTAGTAGTGGCGAGCGAACGGGGAAGAGCCCAAACCATTATCGTGTTCAAGATACAAGTCGTTGCGATGGTGGTGTCGTGAGGTTTATACGTCTAGAGCTTGTACTTTAGAGAAGAGCGGACAAAATAGAACTTTCCTAGTAGAACCCGCTGGAACGCGGGGCCACAGAAGGTGACAGCCCTGTACGCGAAAGGAGTTTTATGCTCTTTTGTATAGATTCTCGAGTACCATGGGGCACGTGAAATCCTATGGGAATCAACCCGAACTATTCCGGGTAAGGCTAAATACGTTTTGTGATCGATAGCGAACCAGTACCGTGAGGGAAAGGTGAAAAGCACCCCGGTGAGGGGGATGAAATAGTCTCTGAAACCATATGTCTACAAGGAGTCGAACCTCTCGCGCAAGCGGGAGGAACGGCGTGCCTATTGAAGAATGATCCAGTGAGTTTGCTCTATGCAGTTTGTTTAATCCGCTCTGCGGAGAAGGCACAGTGAAAGCGAGCGCGAAATGCGCGATCTCGTGTCGATCTTGTCGGCAGTCTTGTACTGTCCACAGGATCGATGCGTCCCACTGCATGGACAAGACCCGAAACCAGGTGACCTATCCTTGGGCAGGGTGAATTCGCCGTGAAAGGCGAAGGAGGCCCGAACCCACGCGCCGTACAACACGCGGGGATGACCCATGGATAGCGGAGAAATTCCAATCGAACCTGGCAATAGCTGGTTCTCCTCGAAACAGGTTTAGGCCTGGCCTCGAACGCAACTTCCGGAGGTAGAGCACTGAATGGGAGCGGATGTCTTCGGACTACTGCTCCTAACCAAACTCCGAATTCCGGAAGGCAGATGTTCGGGAGTTAGACTGTGGGGGCGAAGCTCCATGGTCAAAAGGGAAACAGCCCAGATCGTCGTCTAAGGTCCCCAAATCGATGTTCAGTGTGCAAGGTGGTGATTTGACAGAGACAGTAAGGAGGTTGGCTTAGAAGCAGCCATCCTTCAAAGAAAGCGTAATAGCTCACTTACTCAGTTGAGTTGCGCCGAGAATGTAAGGGGGCTTAAACATCGTACCGAAGACACGAACTGTACTCCAAAATGAGATCCGTTCTCGCGAAAAAAGAACGGATCTGGTTTTGGAGTACAGTGGTAGAGGAGCATTCCTGCGCCAACGAAGCCGGATCGGAAGGTCTGGTGGAGGTTCAGGAAGAGAGAATGCTGGAATAAGTAACACAAATCCCGATGAAAATTCGGGACACCGTAAGCTTAAGGTTTCCTGGGCAACGCGAATCGACCCAGGGTGAGGCGGTCCTAAGGCGAGGCCGAAAGGCGTAGTCGATGGATAGCAGGTTAATACTCCTGCCCTCCTTTGTGTTTCGTGTCATGCCGACGCATCGTCAAGCTGAAGGCGTGTTCTGGTTATACACGTCACTGCCGCCGTAAGGCGGTGGGGAGAGGTGAAGTCTTCGGACGGATCCAATCTTCGGGGCGAAGGTGCCGAGAAAAAGCGTGGCACATATGGCACAGAGGAACCGTACCGCAAACCGACACAGGTGAGCGAGGAGAGAATCCTCAGGTGTACGAGAGAACCCTCGTTTAGGAACTCTGCAATTCAACGGCCGTACGTTTGCAATAAGGCCTGTCCTGTCCTCCGCAAGGAGGCGCAGGATCGCAGCGAAAGAGCTCAAGCGACTGTTTACCAAAAACTTAGGTCCCTGCAGAAAGCGAAAGCTGACGTATAGGGGCTGATGCCTGGCCAGTGTCCGAACGTTAAGGTGAGGTGTGCAAGCACCAATCCGAAGCGCGGATGAACGCCGGCAATAACTATGACGACAGTTGTAGTTGTAAAATCTCACTATATGCGGGAACATCTATTCACAATTGTGGTACTTGCCCTTATCGCGGAAGTAAAAATCTACAATCAGTCTGTAAGGAATGGACGATAGACAATCCGCAGGAAAGACTCCTTTCGAGGAGAATCCTCAGAGACTAGACGTGAGACCTTGAATGTTCCACGAGAAAAATGATCAAGGATGATAGAGTCCGATCTGCATGGTGACATGCAGTTAACACCATGAATTGTCCTAAGGTTCTCGTGTTCAAGTGATTGGACACGAGAAGGGCTAGGACAGTTCTGGTGAAAGAAATAAAGTAGCTGCCTAATCTCGACTTCGAGATTGTCCTCAAATGCTCTGACTATATGCGGGAACACCCGAGTATATCAAACTAGGCAATGGTTTCTGAAAAGAAATCACAACTCCTCAAAATGTTTGATTGCGGGCAATCCGCAGGAAAGACTCCTGAATAATGGAGAATCCTCAGATACCATACGTCAGAATCCATCAACGGATAAAATATGGTACGGACTGCATGGCAACATGCAGGCTCTCAACAGTGCAGTGAGAGCGCTCGTTAAAACGAGTAACATGGCCAGCGAAATTCCTTGTCGGGTAAGTTCCGACCTGCACGAATGGCATAACGACTTGAGCGCTGTCTCAACGAGGGACTCGGTGAAATTGCGTGACCAGTGAAGACGCTGGTTACCCGTGGCTGGACGAAAAGACCCCGTGAAGCTTTACTACAACTTGGCATTGATGTATTGATTTGTCTATTCAGAATACGTGGGAGACTGTGAAACCCTGGCGCTAGCTGGGGTGGAGTCAACAGTGAGATACCACGTTGATGGGTGAATGCATCTCATTCCTACCCTGAAACAGGGTGGAAGACAGTGTCTGGTGGGTAGTTTAACTGGGGCGGTTGCCTTAACGTGATTCTCAATCCGTTACACCTGCACACGCAGGAAGAGAATCACATGGGGCTTCGTGTTCGTAAGAACACGAACCACACTCGGCTATATGCTGGAACATCCGTATGTGCGCATGAAACGCGAATCCGCGTAAAAGTTCATGCGAGGACTCGTGCGACAAGCACGGGTGACGGACGATCAGCAGGGAAGTCGCGACACATACGTTCGCGACCCCTCAACGACTCTACGCCGAGCTCCCGAAAAATCGGGATGAAGATATAGTCTGAACTGCATGGCAACATGCAGATCTCAAGAAATTCTTGAGAACCTCTTATGAATTCAAAAACGATCGAAGAACTAAAGAAACATCTTTCACTCTCGGAAAACCAACGAGAAATTCTCGTCGGACTCCTCCTTGGAGATGGGCATCTTGAAACTCAAAATTATGGACGAACCTACCGTTTGAAAATCGAGCACTGTACTCAACAGAAAGAGTACATCATCTGGCTCTACGAACGGTGGAGTGAGTGGGTTCACACCCCTCCCCAAAAGAAAGTCCAACGTATCCATGATCGAGAGTACGAAAAATATTTCTTCAACACCTTGAGTCATGGAGCATTTCGCTTCTATGCTCACGAGTTCTATCGGAACCATACGAAAGTTGTTCCGCGATTCATCCATCGATGGCTCACGCCACAAGCGTTCGCCATTTGGTTTATGGATGATGGATCGATCAAATCTCAACACCACAATGCACGAATCCTGAATACACAAGGATTCACGAAACGTGATGTTCGAAGACTCGCACTCATGCTCCAGAAAAACTTCGGACTTGAAACATCACTTCGAAAGCAGCGAGAAGGATATCAAATTATGATTGCCGGAAAATCATCACAAAGACTCCGAAGCATTCTTGATCCATACATCCTTCCGTCAATGCGGTATAAACTACCGCGAGAGGGTAACACACTTGCCTAAATGGTAACGGAGGCGTTTACAAAGGTTGGTTAGGTACGGATGGAAATCGTGCCGATAGTGCAAACGCATAAACCAGCTTTACTGCAAGGCCTACAAGCCGCGCAGTTGCGAAAGCAGAAGTTAGTGATCCGACCGTTCAATATAGAATGGC
This sequence comes from Candidatus Kerfeldbacteria bacterium, assembly GCA_016182525.1. Taxonomy (GTDB): domain Bacteria; phylum Patescibacteriota; class Patescibacteriia; order JACPL01; family JACPL01; genus JACPGL01. The sequence continues at coordinate 12,954 of JACPGL010000058.1, forward strand.
GGAAGCTCAACGGATAAAAGTTACTCCGGGGATACAACCTTGTGTCCCGTGCGTCAGCAATGGCGCACAAGAAACATGGCTAATAACGGTGAAACCCATTCCACTTCGAGGTGTCGTGGATATGGGTAATACCGTGGGAAGTCTCTTGGCAACACTGCCAGGATGACCCCGTAACGACTGCGAGCGAGAATGACTCACGCTATTGAGCTCAAGATTCTACACTCAAACATATCTGTAGAATAATACGCCGTGCTCCCGAATTTATTCGGGATGAAGATATAGTCTACACCTTGTCGTAAGACGAGGGTTGAAAAATGTGAACAGGCTAGTCCTACCCGAGCGCCCACAGCGACGGTAGGGTTCGGCACCTCGATGTCGGCTTAAGAAAATGGGTCGACTCTGACTCGGTTCGAGTCAGATCAAAAATAACGGCTAAAAACGGTGAACCCCTGAACCGGAACCCAGAGTGTTTAGGGCAATACCGTGGGAATTAAAGAACACTCAAATTCTTTGAACCCGTAACGACTGATCCCGAAAGGGTGAGATAGGAAATACACACATCCTTCCTATCATATGCCGTCCCTCATCATCGATGGTAGTCTATGCGTCAAAGACGCTACAGACACCGATGAGGTGAAGATATAGTCTATCCTTCTAGCAATAGAAGATTACGATGCGTCGTATCCTGGGGCTGAAGATGGTCCCAAGGGTGAGAATAGATCAAGCCCTTGTAAAACTGACTAATAACGGTGAAGCCTTCTCGAGAACACTCTCGAAAGGTGATACCGTGGGAAGTTTATGGCAGAATTTGAGATCTCCTCGAGAGAGAGCGCAATCCTCATTGGCACCATTCTCGGAGATAGCCACCTGGCCATGCTCAAAAGTGGTGCTCGATTGGAGGTTGTGCACTCTGAAAAACAGTATGCATATGTCTGGTGGAAATACATGGAGTTTCAACGCGTGACATCTGCTCCTCCACATTGTCTTTATATATCAGATAAACGATATAAGAAGACATACACGCAGTGGAGATTCAAGACTCGCGTCAATTCAATGTTCACACACCTTCACCACCAGTTCTACTCGAGAAAAGGAAAGAAAGTCATTCCACAAAATATCTCATCTCTCCTTACATCTCCATTGGCACTTGCTGTGCTCTACATGGATGATGGAGGAAGACGAAATGATAGTTATGGAGTGTTTCTCAACACTCTTTCCTTCACAAAACGCGAGAATCATCTTCTCGCAACGTGCCTTAAAGAGAACTTTTCTCTCGAAGCACGCATTCATTGGATCCAAGATGGATATCGGCTCTACATTCCGAGTGCGTACGCGCAGCAGTTCTCGGAACTTGTCGATCCGTATCTGATCCCTTCCATGAAATATAAATTGCCATATAACCCCGTAACGACTTCGTTCGCTCGACTTGATCGAGCACGAGATAGGAGAAGAGTATCATCCCTCCTATAAAACGTCAGTACTCTTTAGAGACAAAAGAGTAAAGATATAGTCTGTACCATTGGAAACAATGGATCATATGTTGGCTGTTCGCCAATTAAAACGGCACGCGAGCTGGGTACGTTATTGTGCCCCACTAAGGAGTAATCCTTAGTGCACACTGGCTGATAACGGTGAAGCCCTACGTTTGGTTTTTGTTCGGGAATATGATATACTTCCCGTATGAATCAAGCAAGGGTAATACCGTGGGAAGTCTCTTGGCAACAATGCTAAGATGACCCCGTAACGACTGATTCCCGATACAAGATCGGGATGAGATAGAACATAAGAAAACATCCGTTCTATCAAACGCCAGTCTCCGAAAAGTTTCGGAGAAAGATATAGTCTATACCATTGGAAACAATGGAATCATATGTCAGAACGTAAATTACATTGCGCTCTACACGAGAGATCGTGTACAACAAACGTGGCTAATATCGGGGAAACCCTCCTTTCTTCTCGAACTGAGAAAGAGGGCAATCCCGAGGGAAGTTGCAAAACGCGACCCCGTAACGACTGATTCCAAGAATCATTGTACTTGAGGATGAGATTGGGGGTATCCGATAATCGGAATCTAAACTCCAATCACACGCCACCTCCTCCTCCAACAGTATACTGGAGAGGATGAAGAGATAGTCTGTGCCATGAGAGATCATGGAAATACATGCGTGAGACAGTTCGGTCTCCTATCCGCCATGGGCGTTTGAAACTTGAGAAGGCTCCCTTCTAGTACGAGAGGACCGAAGGGAAGTGACCTCTCGTGTACCGGTTGTCCCACCAGGGGCATTGCCGGGTAGCGACGTCGCGTTCAGATAAACGCTGAAAGCATCTAAGCGTGAAGCTGTCTTCAAGATGAGGTTTCGTAAGCTTCCTCGTAGACGACGAGGGTAATAGGCTCTAGGTCGAAGCGCGGTAACGCGTGAAGCCGAGGAGTACTACGTAGCACATCTCTTCACAACCACAAAGTGTTTAATGAGATTCGGAGGGGAAAACCCTTACGGGTTTTTCCCCTTCCGATACCTCCCCTTTCCAAGGAGCTCGGCGTGCGGGCAAAGCCCGACACGCCTCGAATGGGGATTAACACCGCGTGAATGAATTTTATAAAAAAGCATTCTGCGACAGCAAAACTCGTTGCCTTGTTCCTCGCTGTTGCCGGACTCATCACCTTGGTTCTCGTGACCGTTCCTCCAGAGACATTGGCAGGATACTAGATCATCAGCTTTTGCGGCATGAGCACGACGCGCTCGCGCTTCGGAAGCTGGTGATTCTAGCGGCGAGGTTCCACCTGTTCCCATCCCGAACACAGAAGTTAAGCTCGTCAGCGCCGATGATACTCCCCAAAGGGGGAAAGTAGGTCATTGCCAGCATGATCAAAAAGGCCCGCACTCCGCGGGCTTTTTTGTTTTGCGAAAGAGGTTCATGGTCGCGGGGTCATTCCTCAATACCCTCTTTCCGCAAATACGCCAAGCAGTCTTTCGGCGTCACAATCCTTACCGCCGTGACACGTGACTGCACATGCGAGTTCACAAGATGCTTCTTATCCAGACTCACGAGATAATCAGCATGCATACTCACCGCACCGGCAATAACGTGCGCATCCTCAAGATCGACACTGCCGATCCACGGCTCAAGTTCGTCCTCCTCGATATGCTCACGAACAACAAAACCAAAGTCAACGATGAACCCATGAATGTCCGGAAGCGGCTCGGGGAACTTTTCACGATGGCGTTCAACCTCTTCAATGACCGTGGCACTCATATATCCGCGAAGAACCCCTCTTTGCACAAGAAGAGCAAGCGCGCGTGATCCACCACTCGTGGAATAGAGAGCAGAAAACAGAACCGACGCATCAAAAAAGACAGAGCTTTTCACGTTAGAGCTGGTCATCGTTCACAAACTCATTGAGTTCGTTGCGAGTGTAGATACGATACGGTACGGTTGCCGATTGCACTGGATTCGTCGCTTCTAAAATAATGGTGCGATTGCGTTTTTTTGCTTGGATCACAGCTCCCTTTGCAAGACCAAGCTCGTCCCTCCATGATTTTGGCAAGGTCACCATTCCCTTCGTTAGCACCTTTAACCATTGGGACTGTGTAGATGTGGAAGTGTGCATGTGAGGAGAGTTAAGAATGTAAGAAAGTTAAACTTCTTACATTATAAACCATTGCGTTGTGTTTGTCAAACAGCCTCGCAATCTGTGGATAAGCGAACGGATAGAACGATTGACAGCATCATCCATCGTATACTATACTTCTCCGTACATGCTGTATGATAATGTATGACACTCACCTGTTTCTCAATTCGGCTCTATGAAAAAACGTCTCAAAGAACGACTCACGATCACCATGCGCCAAGATATTCTTGAGGCGCTCGATCGCACGATCGATGGAGAGAAAATCCGCAACCGCTCGCACGCGTTGGAATATATTGTGAGCCGCTATGTCGGCGC
>JACPGL010000060.1 GCA_016182525.1 Candidatus Kerfeldbacteria bacterium
GAGGCACTCTCCACATTCTCGAACGCTACGTTCGAAACCAAGGCCAGCAGCCCGATGAGGCTCAACTCCGACTCCTGTAGAGCTTCAGGAGTCATGTCCTTCATCTGATACCCTGCGCTCTTGGCGCAGGGTCATTCATTAGAAAAGAAAAAATGAACGATCGCCATTCTACATATTACTTATCTGCGGCAAGGACTCAACTCTTTCTTCCTTAATTCTGGCAAAAATGATAAACGCAATAACAAAAAATGGAATGAGAGCGGCCATCGCCAGCCGTTGATTACCTGTGGCTACAGAAACAGCACCAAATAAAACCGGCCCAGTTGTTGCCGCAATTTTGCTTGCAAAGCCATTAAATCCAAAAAATTCAAACCGTTTTTCATCAGGGACAAGTTTGCTCAACCACGAACGCGCGATCGCTTGACTTGAACCAATAACAAAGGCGGTTGAGAGTGCAAGGATGTAAAACATGATTTTTGTCGTTGCGACAGAAAGAAGAGCAACGATGATTGCCCAAACGATGATCGTAAATAAAAGAATTTTCTTTGATCCTTTTTTGTCGCTCAATAATCCAAAAATTGTTGCCGCAGGAAAGGCAATAATCTGGGCAATGAGAAGCAGAGTAAGAATTTCTTTAAATTCCATTCCGAACGTTGTCCGTGCATAAATTGGAGTAAAGGCAAATATTGTGACTAAGGCGTCGTTCATAAAATAGAAACCTACTAAAAACCAAGCAATGGTTTTGTGTTGTTTGAGATTCTTTATTGTCCCGATAACGCTTTTTACTCCGTGTTTTACGAGTGCGGAAAACGGTTCCGTGTTTCTATTTTCTGATTTTTCTTTGATAAGAATAAATGATGGGAGTGAAAATAAGAAAAAGAATAGTGCAGTCAACGGAAATACTAATTTGTATCCAAATTCAAAATCTCCCGCGTACCCGTTTTCATACAACGGTTTAAGAGCGAGCATAGCGACAAGTCCGCCGATATACCCAAGCCCCCATGCCATTCCGGAAATCCTCCCAACCGTTTCCTTTGTAGAAACACGCGCAAGAAAGGAGTCATACAACGTTTGTGCTAACTCGAAAGCAATATTGCTCGTCAGAAAAATAAGCGAGGTAAATAATAATTTATCTGAACCAGTGAAAAAAAGAAAGGTCGCGCCGATCATTGACACCACGGCAAAGGTAATAAATTTTATTTTCTTGCGCGAGTCATAATCAGCTATTGCTCCAATAATTGGTGCGAGTAAACCACCCATGAGGATAGAGACGCTTACGAGGAGCCCCCAATAGAAATCACCTTTTTCAACTCCAGTAATGACCTCCTTGAAATAAATTGGAAAAACGAAACTCAGAATCAATAGTGTATAGGAAGAATTTGCGAAATCATAAAATGCCCACGAGATCGCCTCTTTTTTGTTTGCGTCTTTGAAAAATCTATCGAGTATTCTCATACATTATTCGATGAACTCGTTGCTCATAAAAGAAATGATCACCCTTGCATTTTAACAGATGGTATATGATTGGTCTATGGAGACCAATCATGCACGACTACTTGGTGGGAGCAAAATTGCCGTTGCGTGCGCATAATTCCTCCCGCTTCTTTCGCCACGTTTACGACAAATGTTTTTGGGTGAATAGGATATTCTAAGAATAACGTGTGCCGGGGAGAGGACTCGAACCTCCACGGGATTGCTCCCACTAGCTCCTAAAGCTAGCGCGGATACCAGTTTCGCCACCCCGGCTTGTGCTCACACTTTGACATGTGAGGGAAAGTGTGTCAATATAAAGGTACAATTTTTTAATTTAACTTATGGCTCAAGAAATAAAAAAACCGTCGGACCTTGGTTCGACAAAAAAAGTGAGTAATAAAATCGTGGTAGGAGTTATTTTGGTATCGGTGATTATCGTCGCCGTATTGTTTTTGACGTTGCCGAAAGACAAATCGGAAACGTCGAACATCAATGTGAACGCGCTTGCCGACAAGCTTGGTGAGCCGGAAGTGAAAGGGGAAGTAACAACAGGAACCGATGATACACCAGTGAACCCGACCGAAGGTGTTGAGCCAGAGGTGCTGGCCGAACTCGAAGCGGCGACTGCTGCTGAAGTTGCTGGCGCTGCCGAAGAAGTGGATTTGCCAGAAGTGCCTGCTCCGAGCGAAAACGAGGTGGATGAGGCAAGGTCTCGTGACGAGCAACGCTTGAAAGACATTGAAGCAATCCGATCCAAGCTCGAAGACTACAAAAAGTCAAAAGGGAACTACCCCGAGACATTGGATGGACTGAAAGGCGTACCTAAGGATCCATCGTTCACGGATCTTCGCGGATACACGTACACGCCGATCGGCAAACTCCCGCCACTCTATTATGACTTGAGTTTTTCGACCGAGAGCGAGTCGATCGAGTTTAATGGAGTAAAACTCGAACGCGGGTACCACGTTTCGACCCCTGACGCGTCTCCGTTGTACTAGTGGGGGAATGTGTCCAAAGCTTAGCTTTTGCCAAAACTGGCAAAAGCTAAGCTTTGGACACATGTGGATAACGTGTGATTGACGGCTGCGGCCGCAGTGCTATACTGACACTGGAAATGGGCGTCCTCAAAGGGCGCTCTTTCTTTTTTATTCTTTACATCTCTTGTATGAAGATACGTATGGTGCTCGCGGCGGTCTGTCTATTGCTGCCGCGGATGTCTCTCGCGGAAAGCGGAGTGGTCATCACCGAAGTGATGGCAAATCCCGTTTCTGAAGATCAGGATGAGTTTATTGAACTGTATAACGCAAGCGGTGCGGCGGTGGATCTTGCCGGTTGGCAAGTGACCGATGGTGACGCACTGGATACTATTGTTGCATGGGATCCGGCCATGCACGGGGTGTTTACTGATCCCGATGCGGTGACCGGCACAACAGTTCTTGCTGCACGCCAACTTGCGGTGGTGTTCGATTCAGAATATCTTGCCGGCGAGAAACCCTATGATGTTCCGGCCGGCACGGTGGTGTTGACCATCGCGAATACCACGCTTGGGAACGGACTCACCTCGACGGATCCCATCACTTTATATGATGCGTCGCGTGTCATTGTATCAACGTACGGCACGCCTGTTCTTTCTGATGATTGGCATCTTGCGGATGATAATGGATTGGATGGGATTCCGTTTGACCCGGGCAATGGCTTGTCGGTGGAACGGGTTGATGCGGCGCTTGCAGATGTGGAATCGAACTGGGTGGAGTCGCCAGCAGAATCGGGCGCAACTCCTGGGGCGTTGTATCAACCGGCTGTTGCGCCGGATGAGCCGGACGAGCCCGATGAACCTGAAGTGCCGGAGGATAATCCTGATGAAAAAGAACATGATCAGCCTGACGTGCCGGATGAAGACAACGCGCCGGATACGAATGATACAGAGGACGACGATGCGCCAGACGACAACGATCCCGATTCAACGCAAGGAGAGTATCGTGACGACGTAAAAATCAACGAGGTACTGCCGAACCCTGATGGCTCGGATGATGCCGAGTTCATCGAACTTGCGAATCACGGGGATCACGATGTTGATCTGACCGGCTGGGTCATTGCCGATGGAGCGCGGGAGTATACACTTCGCGAAGGCGTCGCGCGGGCGGGCGATGTGTTTCTCTTGCTGCGTTCAACAACCGGTCTTGCACTGAATAATTCCGGCGAGGAAGTTGTTGAGCTGCGTGATCCAAGAGGTGAGGTGAAAGATCATCTCGAGTATTCCGGTTCAGAGGAGGGCGAGAGCTTTGCGCTCATCGACGGTGAGTGGGTGTGGACGCAACCGACGCCCGGTAAAGCGAATGTGCTGTCGGAATCGCGGACCATTGAAGATGAGCGTGAAGAAGAGGCCAAGAAAGACAGCGGCGGGGAAGAGGAAAAGATGACACGCTATGATTTTTCGGATCGCATCTCACTTTCTGAAATCATGGTGAACCCGGTCGGGCCAGATGAAGACGGGGAATGGATTGAACTCGTGAATCGCGACACGCGGGATGTTGATCTCGTTGGATGGACCGTGACCGATACCAAAGTCTTTTACCGCATCGAAGAGTCGCTTGTGATTCGCAAAGGCAGATGGGTTGCGCTCGAACGGTCACAAACCGGCATTGCGTTGAATAATTCTAAGGAAACAGTGTACCTTATCGATCCGAACAATCGAATTCTCGAAGGTGTGTTTGTGGACGGCGGCCATGAGGGCCAGAGTTTTGCGCGTGGTGAAGATGCGGGATGGGCATGGACAGACGAGCCAACGAAGAATGCCGCTAATGTGGTGAGTGTTGAAGAAGATGAGGAGACGGCATCAGCCGCAACATCAGTCCGCTCGGAAAGATCCTCTTCTGCCTCAAAATCCAAGTCCGGTGTGAAAGCAGCTGTCCGTCCTGCATCCATCGCTGACCTTCGTGACCTGACCAAGGGCACAAAAGTAACGTTCGAGGGGGTGGTGATTGCGGAGCCCGGCACGGTCTCGTCCCAATTTCTGTTTGTGCAGGACGAGACAGCCGGTATCCAAGTGTATTCGCAAAAAGGAGCGTTCCCCGAGCTTGCTCTTGGCACGAATGTGGAGGTGAACGGCACCATCTCAACAAGCACGCAAGAGTTTCGGGTGAATGTGTCGTCGGCTGAAGATATTGTCGCGGTTGGAACAGGCGAGACGACTCAACCGAAAGACGACTCCTCGCTTGAAGACCATGATGGGGAACTTGTGAGCGTGGCGGGAGAGCTGACATCCAAGACGGCGACCTCGTGGAAAGTGACGATCGATGATGGCGATGAGGTGACGGTGAAATTTTTGTCCAGTGGATCGGTTGAAGCGCCAAAACTGGTTGAAGGTCAACGCGTGACCGTGACCGGAGTCGTGCGCGTCAAAAAGAAAACCGCCGAGCTGCTGCCTCGGAGCGCAGAAGATATTGTCGTGGAGAAGAGCGAGCCGGTTGTTGCCGGCGCCCAGGATAAAGCGGAGACTGAAGTGATCAATGCTGCGACTTCGACTCCCTCTTCACCGTGGCTACCCGTGCTCGCTGCCGGGTACATCCTCCCTCTCGGCGCACTCCTCTACCTGTACAAAATGCGTGTTCACAAAAAGCAAAAAAATCAAAATCCCGAGGAAAACTGGCTTATTGAAATGGAGAAGAAGAGCTAACGAATGTAAAGGACGCCTGGCCGATTCTCTTTCAAGAACCAGCCAGGCGTGTGCCCCTCCTTTCATTTATCCTTTCCTGCCTCACCGAGAAGCGTGAGCAGAGGAGCCGGATCGGCGAAGTTGCGCCTGGCGTAGGAGTCGGCAAGCTCCGGGTGTGCAAGCAGTGTTGAGAGAGAGTTGATGGGCACTTTCATGGTGTTCGTGCCCACAGGCTCCCACGCGGAGTAGACGCCATCGAACCTCTTCGTGAACGCGCTTGTCTGGCGAATCCAGGAGAAGGCGTACCACTTCGCATTCGGGATCCACGGGTCGTTGACGTGCATGATCTCGCGGATCGTTGCGCCGGAGGAGATAACATCATCAACGATGATGACGCATCTCATGCTGCCAAGCCGCTGGGGGCTGATTCGGCCGACGATTGCGCGTGGCGGTTGCCCGGGTTCCCAGATTCGCTTGGCCTCGACTGCCCGCCATTTGCACCGCTCGAGCCATTCTTGAGGGAGATAGCCGCGCACGACGTTTGCTCCGTTGCCGGGAAAGACGAGGAGCGTTGATTGATCGCGTGCTACTTCCCCAAAACGGTCGCGCCAGGACAGGATCGTCAGCTCCGTCAGGCTCGACGCTGTCATCGGCGTGATACCGAGATCCTGAAGCCGTCTCATGAAATCTCGGCAGCGTTCTCCTTGCTCGCTTGCCCCATCACGATCGAGTCCTGGGACATCGAGGATCATGTACTTGTCGCTCATTCTTCTGCTCCGTTTTCACTGAAGGCGGCGTTCGACGATTCGAAGCCATCGGTTGGATTCGGCCTCCATCGTTTGAAGAAGGCCAGGGACGCTTGTGCACTGTGCGCACGGGCATGCCGCATAGCGCGTGTAGACGAGGGCGAAGCACAGCTCGATGAATGCTCCAGTGAGTCCATTCACAATTGCGTTCGTCACGGCGGCAGAGCACCCCCAACTGTAGACGAATTTCATCCGAGTCAGATTCGCCATGAATCGGACGAGATCGTATTCGGCGCTTCCAATGGCGAGCGTTCGCGCGCCGCTTAACCGAAGATGTGGGTCAATGAAGCGTACACTTCCGTCGCGAAGAGGGATGATGTTGTGCAGCCCCATATCCCTGTGGCACGGGGAGGAAGCGAACCCTCCAAATACTCCAGTGTGAGCTCGGAGCTTTGTCATTCGCTCCTGCCACAACGCATCTCCTTTGCGTCGAAGGGCGTCCTCCAGACTCTCGAACATCTCTGTGAGGAAGCGTTCCCCTTCCTCCGGTCGAGGTGCTCTCATAGCGGAAGCGTGGTGCGAAAGCCGATCGATGGCCCTCTCTGCGAATCTGTCGATTGGGATGCCATAGGCGTAGCCTTCTTCCTCCGCAAGGTACCACTCCAAGTTTTTTCCCTCTCCAAGAAGTTCCGTCACCAGTACCCCTTGCTCTCCACGCGATTGCATGGAGTACCGAGGAAAGGAATTGTCGTAGACGCGTCGGCCCAGAACGCGTCGGAGCCGACAATACGCTTTTACCTCGTCGAGGATCTTGGTTGCTGGCCCCGTTTTGTAGACGAAACCATCACGGATCTCAATCGCGCACCCTGACGCTCCGGTGTACATCTCAAGCCTCCTTCATGGACGCTGTGATGAGACTTCGGTCGATCCGAAATCTCATTTCTGCGCCCATGCAAGGATGGTTAGAATTTTTCAAAGAGCTCGGTGAGGGAGAGAATGGTTGTTGGGGTTCGTTGTTGTTGGGCGTCACGCCGAAGCCAGAACGTTTGCCATCCCCGCGCTTTTGCAGGCTCAATATCGTTTGCAAGCGAATCGCCAACCATGGTGTAGAGCCGAGCCGGACCAAACCAGTCTTCAACAGCGCGAAACATTTCCGGCTGTGGCTTGATATTTCCATTCTTAAAAGAGAGAATAGCGCAGTCGAAGAGCCTATTGAGTTTGTATTTGTGGTCAAGCACCTCCCATCCGTAGGCAGAGGTGTTTGTCATGAGAGCAAGGCTTGCTTCTTGCCGAAGTCCACCAAGCACTTCGAGCGTTTCGGGGAAAAGCGTTGTGTTATCAACAGAGAGCTTCCAACGTCGTGTCACCTCTTGAGTCATTTTCGGATTTTCAATGCCGTAGCGTTGAAGAATTGTTGCGACACCATCTTCAAGTGTCATCGGTGTGACCATGACGGACGAGAGCACGTCATCAGAAATGGAAGAGGCGAGATCGGGCCGCACGTCGAAAAGCGGAGCCCAGTAGTCGCGTGAGGAGAGCGGTTCGGTGACAAGCGTTTTCCACAGATCAAAGCAGAGGACGTTTTGGGTATTCATACTGATGGAGAGAATGATGAGAGAGCGTTGAGGGCGATACGGATGGTGCGCGCGAGCGTTGCTTTCGTCAGCTCGGGGTTTGCATCGGCAACGACCGGGAGAGTTTTTCCATCAACACGATCTTGGAGAGGTTCAGGGTCGGCGTTCACGGTCAGGATCGCGCCCGCTTTGACTCCACGAAGAAGCGCGATGACGAAGAGCGCTGCGGTCTCCATATCGGATGAGAGAATAGGCGAGTCTGTGTCTTTCCATCGTTTGTCGGTCAGGTACGTTCCCCATTTTGTGACCGAGTCTTGTGTTCCGTAGAAAGCGTCGTGCGTGCGATTGAGGCCAAGGACGAATGGTGATTGTTCGCTTACCGCGGCGTTGCGGAGAGCGGTGACAACATCGAGATCGGCAATGGCCGGAAAACCAAGAGGGATGTATTCGCGTGTTGTTCCTTCGTCGCGGATGGCTGCGGTTGGGATAATAAGGGAACCGGCTGGAATCTCTCGCCGCCACGCTCCGCCGCACGTGCCCACGCGAATGAGGACGCGCGCGCCCGCGCTGATCAGTTCTTCGACCGCGATGGCAGTGGATGGGCAGCCAATTCCTGTCGAACACACGGTGGCGGGTGTGTTTTTATAGGTGCCTGTGCCGATCCGAAACTCTCGCGTGTTAGCAAGAATCGAGAATTGATCGAGGAAGGTGCCAATGAAATCCACGCGTGCCGGATCTCCGGGTAAGAGAACGTACGGTGAGACGGCTTCGGGGGAGATATTCAGGTGTTGAAGATTCATAGAGTTTAGTTGGTAAAAACAAAAATCCCTTCTCGTTCGAGAAGGGGAGGAAGTACGGTAGTCGAAATTTAATGCACGCCGGAACTCGTCCTCTTCTCGAATGATAAAGGAGCGTGATGGCCTTTGTTCAAGCGTTTGAGCATGAGCGTGTAGCCGTTCATGCCGCGAGTGAGCCAGCGCGAAACACGGGCAACCGTTGTAGAGCTTAAGCCCGTTGTTTTGACGATTTTGGAGTACGGAATTCGTTGGTCAAGCATTTGCGCCGCCTGCCAACGTTTGGAAAATTCAAGAATTTCTTCTTCGGTGAGAAGATCACGGAAAAATCGTTTCGCTTCCGGTAGCGTTTTCACGGCAAGAATAGCGCGAAACAAGTCTTCAGTCTTCGGAGTATCCCATTGGGCTTTTGGCATACTTTCGTTTAATAAAGTACTTTAGTTAGATAAAGTATACACCATATAAAAAAGCTGTCAAGAGTGCGTCATAAAGGAAAATCCCCGCACGAGCTAGTATTGCTGCCAGTCGTGCGGGGATCGGCGCGTTTTGTGCGTATGCACGGGCACGCGGCCGCGAGCCGGTTTGGGTTTATAGGGTCACGGATGGAGGACAAGCTGCCGCAGGCGCAGCGAGTCCTCGCGCGTGACGCGGAGGAGCGACGGGTCAGACGAACAACCCTCCTGGAACCGCGCCTTGGGGAACGCAGGCAGGTCGATTCCGTACACCTGCTTGAGGCCCAGCCGCACGGCTTCGGGCCGCAGAGCGTGGAGATCCGCTCCGATCCGTGCGAACTCCACAAGCGGCAGCCGCTGACCGAGATCCACCATGTGCCGGTCGATGAAGGGCGAGAACGTCGTCACACCGTTTGCGCGCGCAGGGTTGATCGTTCGGGTGTAGGCTCGGCTCAACCCATCCGAGAACACCGAGCTGTGGTGGTGCGTTCCCGGCGCGTGCCCCAGGAAGTACAGGAACGGGTTGGCCAACACCTCATCGAGCGCGATGCGGCTATAGCCCTCGTCCTCCCGCGGGTAGTCGCAGAAGAGTTCATTCCCTCCGTCCCCGTTGAACTCGAACCGGATCTCGGGAAGCTCACCCTCCTCGCGCGCCCTGGTCGCACCCCACCCCAGCAGCATTCCGGCCATACCGCACTCCACATCGCGTGCGTGGTATTCCTCGAGGAGGAGTGCCGCGTCGGTCTGAAGGTCGGCGGTGGTCGCGGGATCGGATGCGACCACGAGCGGACGAAACGCGAACGCCGGTTCCGGGAACCGTACGGCGAGCACGCTCGCAACCTTCTCGGCCTGGGCGAGATCGCTCCCGCCCCCGTCAATCGCGAGTGTGAGGCCGACGACACGATTCGTTCGCGAAAGCGACCGGATCGTTTCGAGAAGCGTCACAAGCACGCTTGTCGAGTCGGCGCCGCCCGAGAACGATACCATAATCGGTTCGCCGTCCGGGATGAGCGCGAGCTGGTCTGTGATGACGCGCTTGAGCGCTTCGATGAGTCGCGCCCCGATCACGCCCAGGTCTGCAGGGAGCAGATTGGGGAGAGGGTATGGTGCGTACTCCGGCCCGGGCAGGAACCACGTGGTTTCCCACTCGGCGTCCCATGCCCACGGGTGGATTGTTACCGCGCGGAACGCCGGGAACATTGCCGTGTAGCTCGGGGAGAACTCCTTCACTGGCTCGATGCCAGCTGGGAGATCCCGTTCCCACGCCTCGCGGATCTCGCGAATCGTGTGCGCCACGATCAACCGCTTGTGCGTGCTCGTCAGCGTCTGACGCGCAACGCGCGCCGGTACGCCGATCGTCCGTGCTCCGCGGAACACGATGTGTCTCGTGCGATCCAGTGCGAGCATGGCGACAGCGAACTCGCCAGAGATAGTGACAAGCCGATCGTGTGCGAGAGCATTCTGCAGGGCGTCGGGCGTGGCGCCGTAGAGCTTGTTCACCGTCTGGTCAAGAAGGTTCACAAGCTCGAGCGTGGTTCCATCGTCCAACACGCGGGTATCCCTCACCATGGTCGTCTCCTTTTCAACGAACGTATCTGACTCGTGTCAGCAGTTCAGAAACGATCTGTCTCTGAACGCTGTATCATAAAATCCGGGAAAATAAACGTCAAAGAAAATCGTAGAACATCACGCCTTCCAGATGATCTTTTTGAATAATTTGACTTATTTTCAATACAATTCTATACTTTTCTCGTCGTCGGAAATTATCGACGAAAAGTGGCAAAAGCTAAGCTTTGGACATTGATGAGTATTGAGAACGTATTACATGACCTTGGATTGCCGGGCTCGAAAGCCGCGGTCTATCTTGCCGCACTCCAAACTGGTACGGCGCGGGCCGAGGATATTGCGCGAAAAGCCAGCTTGCCGCGCACGACCACGCACGAGATTCTCTCCTCCCTTGTCGCGCGGGGGTTTGTAGGCATGACAACGAAGGGTCGAACGCATTGGTACACGGCCGAGCGACCCACGAAACTCAAAACCCTTCTCCGCGAACGCGAACGGAAACTCGATGCGATTTTGCCCGAGCTGCTTTCGCTCTATCGCACGCCGGGTGTGCGACCACGCGTTCTTTTCTACGAAGGCATAGATGGCGTCAAAGCCGTGTTTGAAGACACGCTCACCGTGAAAGAAAAATATCTTCGTTCGATTCTCTCGATTGCGGATCTCTACAAAACGCCGGGCAGAACATACATGGATGACTATGTGCGACGCCGCGTCGAATCCGCGATCCAGTTGCGCGTCATCCGATCTGTCACGCGCGAAGTCGGCGAGACGTGGCCGACACGGGCACGCGAGTTGCGCGAACTCCGCTACGCACCAAAAAATCTCACCTTCCCGATGACCATATTCCTTTACGATTCCAAAGTCGGCATCATCGGCACCGAAAAAGAAAACTTTGGCATGATTATCGAATCCCGCGACTTTTACGAAACGCAAAAAAACCTTTTCGACACGCTGTGGGAGGTGTCGCGCATTGTGGGGGAGAAGAGATCGGAGGATTGAAGTCAATCAGGAGTGCGAGACACCTGCATCTCCAAAATTTTATCAACCCGAAAGACTCGGTCTGCTTTGCGCGAGAGGCAATAGGCCTCAACGCCGATAAAGGGCCGATCCATATATTCCATCTCACCCACCACGTGCGGGATGATGGTGCGCCGCGATTTTACGTCTGACGATTTGAGATACACGATCTCCAGCGCGTGTTCGTTTTCGATGGCGTTTTCGATGAGCTGCACTTTACGCGCGAGCGAGAGGGCGGCTTCGGATTTTGCATACTGAAAACGCGTCATGAATTTCACCACGGCCCAGTCCATAAAGATATGTTTTTTCGCGACCGGGCGCTTGAGCACAAGGCCGTCGAGCGTGGTGCACCGCGAGAGCGCAACGTAGAGCTGCCCGGGCGCGAACGTGCCGCGGCCAATATCGAGAATCACATGGTCAAAGGTTTTGCCCTGCGCTTTGTGAATCGTCACGGCCCACGCAAGGCGAAATGGGTATTGCGTGAATGATCCGATGCTCTCGGATTCAATTTGACCGACGGTCGCATCAAAGCGATACGCATACATATCCCACGTATACGGCACGACCGGTTCCACGTCGCCGTTTGGGAGCTCGATCATCACCACCTCCGCCCCCTCATTTTTATCGCGCGCGATCTTTACCACCTTGCCGATCGTGCCATTGATCCAGCGGCCAGCGCGATCGTTGTTGAGTAACATCACTTGCGCGCCGATCTTGACTTCAAGCATTTCATCGGTGGGCAGGTGAGAGCGTTCAAATTTTCCGGACACGCTGCCGTGAAATGTCCATCGCTTCCCTTTGAGTCGCGCGAGATGGCGCGCATTCACCTCGGCGGCCATGGCGTTGGTGGTGGTGAGATGAATCTCAAACGCGTCGCGTGGCGGTTCATACGCAGGATCATAGCGGGCGTGAAGAAGCGCAAGATCCTCGGGTGTGGCGGTGTTGTTGCGCACGGCGTTCAAGAGGGAGATAAACACATCATCGTGCTGGCGGTAAATTTTTTCAAGTTCCATGAGCTCCATGCTGAACGCGTTTGCGTCAGTGAGGAGCGCTTGCGTCGGCGAAAAAACGCGCGCAGCAAAAAAGTATGGACTTGCGTAGTGTTCAGAGAATGCGGCTTTGTCGGCGCTCGTTAACACCGGCGGGAGTTGATAGAGGTCGCCGATAAAAATCATTTGAATGCCGCCGA
>JACPGL010000062.1 GCA_016182525.1 Candidatus Kerfeldbacteria bacterium
ATATATTGATCTTTTGCCTTCTTGTTCATCATGTTGGAAATGAATGATCATTATTTCCAACACTGTACCACAGAATTTCGGTGTCATTAGTATATCGGAGAACCAGTGGGCTTATGGTGTCATTTTAGCTCGGTGAATGCGCTCCTCTTGACGCGAGGTGCCCTTTTCGTATACTCTATACAAGCTAGCACTCCAAACAACAGAGTGCTAATGCAGCTGGAGGGCGCATGTCCTCACCTATTTTTTACTCTTAAGCATCTTTCTATGAAGATCAAACCCCTCGGTGACCGAGTTGTGGTGAAGCCTCTTCGCGATGAAGAGGTGACAGCATCCGGTATTGTCTTGCCGGATACTGTTGGTAAAGAAAAGCCGGAGCGCGGCGAAGTGATCGCTGTCGGCCCAGGCAAACTCCTCGAAAACGGCAATCGTTCTTCGATGGACGTGAAAGTCGGCGACAAAATTTTATTTGAAAAATACGGCGCTGACGATTACAAACTCGACAACGACGAAATTTATGTTGTCGAGCAAGAGAAGATTGTCGGCATCTTAGAATAATTCTTCACGCGACAAAACGTATGGCAAAACAGATCATTTTTGATGAACAAGCGCGGGAGGCGCTCCGCCGCGGCGTGAACAAACTCGCTGATGCGGTGAAAGTCACCCTCGGCCCTCGCGGGCGCAATGTGGTGTTGGATAAAGGATATGGATCCCCAACCATCACCAAAGACGGCGTGACCGTTGCAAAAGAAGTTGAGCTCGAAGACAAACAAGAGAACGTCGGCGCAGAACTCGTCAAAGAAGTGGCGACCAAAACCAACGACGTTGCCGGTGACGGAACCACGACAGCCACCTTGCTCGCACAAGTCATGGTCAATGAAGGATTGAAAAATGTGCAAGCGGGCGCAAATCCGATTGCTGTGAAGCGCGGAATTGATAAAGGCGTGGAAGCGGTGGTTGCGTTCTTGAAAACCCAGAAGAAAGATGTGAAGAGCAAAGCTGAAATCGCACAGGTCGCATCCATCTCGGCAAACGATCCGGAAATTGGAGAAGTGATCGCCGATGCCATGGAAACCGTTGGCAAAGACGGCGTCATTACGGTTGAAGAATCCCAGAGTTTCGGCATCGAGAAAGAAGTGGTCGAAGGCATGCAGTTCGATCGCGGCTATGTCTCTCCGTATATGATTACGAATGCCGATCGCATGGAAGCGGTGCTCGAGAACGTCAAGCTCCTCGTGACTGATAAGAAAATTTCGTCCGTGCAAGACATTCTCCCGCTCCTCGAAAAACTCGCGCAGTCGGGTCAAAAGCAAATTGTCATCGTTGCTGAAGATGTTGAAGGCGAAGCACTCGCAACGTTTGTGGTGAACAAACTCCGCGGAACGTTTACCATCTTGGCTGTGAAAGCGCCGGGATTTGGTGATCGCCGCAAAGAGATGTTGCAAGACATTGCTGTCGTCACAGGCGCCAAAGTTATCTCCGAAGACATTGGCTTGAAGCTTGAGAACGCAACGCTGGATATGCTTGGGGAAGCGCGCAAAGTCATTGCGACCAAAGATACAACCACGATCGTGGAAGGCAAAGGCAAAGAGTCGGATGTGAAAGATCGCATTGCAACACTCAAAAAGCAAATTGAAGAAACCGATTCGGATTTTGATAAAGAGAAATTGCAAGAGCGATTGGCCAAACTCTCCGGTGGAGTTGCTGTGCTGAAAGTTGGAGCCGCAACCGAAACTGAGATGCAAGAGAAAAAGCATCGCATTGAAGATGCGCTCGAAGCAACCAAAGCGGCGGTTGAAGAAGGCATTGTGGTTGGTGGTGGTGTGGCTCTCCTCCGAGCTGACGCGTCGCTTGCAAATTTGAAGCTTGAGGGCGATGAGCGCGTTGGTGCGGACATCTTGCGCCGCTCACTCGTGGCTCCGATTCGCCAGATTGCGTACAATGCCGGAAAAGAAGGAACGGTTGTCGTGGAAGAAGTCAAGAAGCTGAAAGGGAACCAAGGATACAATGCGGCAACCGATACGTATGAAGATCTTGTTGCGGCCGGTGTGGTGGATCCGTTAAAAGTGACGCGATCTGCGCTGCAGAATGCCGCGTCCATTGCTTCGATGTTGCTCACGACCGAAGCATTAGTCACCGATAAACCTGAAAAGAAAGAGAGTATGCCGGCTGGAATGCCCGGCGGTATGCCAGATATGGGCGGGATGATGTAAAGGGGTTCGGAGGGAGAAACCCCTGATGGGTTTCTCCCTTCCCTGCCTGCCGGCAGGCAGGCGATACCTCCCACTTCCAAGGAGCAAAAGTGCGCGGGTGAAACCCGACGCACTTTTGTTATTCGATAAAATACCACCCCCTGCAAAATGAGTGCGGAGTACGGGCAAAGCCCGATACTCCGCATTTGTTTAAAACGAGATCCGTTCTCCCTCAAACTGTGGATAACCAGATCCGTTCTCGTTATCCACATTTTTTGGGAGAGTGGATCCAGTTATCCACAATTTTCATGAGATCCGTTCTCGTTATCCACAGTTGCAATGAGAACGGATCTCGTTGAAGGAGCTCCTTCGGTCGCGCTCTCGCGACCTCAGGACAAATCGCTCGCCGAGCGATTTGATTTTTTTTGAAATTCATGCTATAATGAATTTTAGAAGATCAAAAATACACACAAAAAGAACATGCAACCCAGAGAAGTGGCAAATTTTGGAATCGCGGAAGCTCCCACGCTCGGCGCTGTCGAGGTCGCCGGACTCCCGCTCCGAACATATCTAAAAGCTATTGTGATGCCGGTCATCGCAATGGTTTTTTTGAATCTGTGGGTGTTCAACATCAACCCAAGCGTAACCAATATCTTTGAGGGAGAAGAACGCATCCTCGCGGCCAACGCTTTTCTGCTCGCTCTGCCCTCCATCACTCTCATCGCACGGAAGAATGCGCGAATTTCAACTGGTATTGCAGCGTCAGGTTTCACAGCGCTCATCGCTGGACTAGCCGTATCAATCGCGCGCTTTGCCCTCACCCTCAAGTTCCATCTCTTCTTTAACATCCTGTTTGAAACCGGTGCGCTTGTGCTTGTCGGCGTTGTGGTCGGGATCGCGGCTTCACTTCTCACGACAAAAGGTGTACAATGGTTTACACATCTTCAATCCAAAACACATGCCAACTCCCACACCCAAAAAACCATCGGCAAAACCAGCTGATCAAGACGTAAAAGAAAACACTATCGTCGCTGCATTGTCGTATGTGTGGATTTTGGTGTTTATCCCGCTCTTTCTCAAACGCGACAGCGAGTTTGCGCAGTTTCACGCCAAGCAGGGGTTAGTGGTGTTCATCGGCTGGTTCATCGTGTTCATCTTTTCGTGGTTCATGGTCGTGAATGTGATTTTGTTTCTCATTGTGCTCATTTTCTCGATTCTCGGATTCTTGCACGCGCTGAACGGTGAACGCTGGGTCATGCCGATCTTCGGAAAGTACGCCGAGAAAATCAATCTGTAGAAATGTGGGGAGTGCCTGCCTGCCGGCAGGCTGGAATCCCGCACATATTATTTTGTGGAATCAACTCGCTGCCAAATTTTGTCGAGCGGTTGTTTGAGAATGCGCACGCGGGTTCCGGCAAGTGCCCAAGCAAGCAAGCGCAAGACGAGAAGTTCGACAGTCCACCATACTTCGCGGATCGTTTTTGGATAGGTGAGAACCCATCCGAGATGACGCACCTCTTGCCAAAATGATCGCATGCGTTTGTGTTCGGAGCGGACGTACGGTTGAATATAGCCGCCGAAGCTGCGCGTTTTTTGTTTCATCCAGTCGCGCACGTTTGTCGGATACTTTACCGAGACGAGCGCGTCAGGTGCATAGGCAACGCGGTATCCTTTCGTATGCGCCATAAAAGTGAGCACAGGATCGTCGGCCAATGTATTTTCGGGCAGCGGATCGACGCCCGCGCGCCGCATGGCCATCAAATATCCTGATGCATCAATGAGTTCGCCGGCCTCGGCGCGCTCTTTGCGAAGACGATGCGCCATGTCGGTTAACAGATGCGCGATATATCCCCAGCGCGTACCGCGCGCGTTTGCGGAGATCGGATGACCCGACACGGCGCCCACTCGCTCGTCGCTGAATGGACGGATGAGCGCATTGAGTGCTCCGGGCTGAATCTTAACATCGCCATCTGAAAACACAACAATGTCGCCTTTCACCTCCCCAATCGCACGATTCAGCGCTGCGGGTTTGCCTTTGCCGTCATCGTGAACCGTGTGAACGCGCGCGTCGGCAACGCCTTGCGCAGCATTCAGCGTTTCAGCATCCGGCGCAACGACACACACATCGCACCGTGCATCTTCATGAAGAAACGCCATCACGGCACGCGCAATGGTGCGCGGTTCATGGGAAGAAGCGATAATAACAGACACGGTTGGCATGTCGTGTAGTGTAGACGAAATCCGCTCATGCGACAAGCGCGAACCGCGCAGTGCCATCTGGTAAAAGCAAAATGAACATGGTATAATCGAGGCGTCAATTTTTGAACTTTTGTGTATGGCAAAACGTCAGCAACCATTTGTTGTGTGGTTTACGAATCTTGGAATTTCCGATGTTCCGCTTGTCGGCGGCAAAAACGCATCGCTTGGAGAAATGTACAAAAACCTTACGCGCAAAGGCGTCAACGTGCCGAACGGCTACGCCATTACTGCAGGGGCATATTTTTATATCTTGAAGAAAGCGGGCATTGCGGACGACATTCGCCGCATCTTGAAAGGGCTCGACACGCATGATGTGCGAGATTTGCAAGTGCGCGGCCGTGCGGTTCGTAAAGTCATTTTAGATGCTGCGCTTCCGGATGATTTGCAAGAGGAAATTTTGGCGAACTACCACCGTCTTGAAAAAGAATATGGCAAAGGCGTGGATGTTGCAGTACGCAGTTCGGCAACAGCAGAAGATTTGCCAGATGCGTCCTTTGCCGGCCAACAAGAAACATTCTTGAACATTCGCGGGGAGAAAGCGCTTTTGGAAGCATGCAAAAAATGTTTTGCGTCGCTCTTTACCGATCGCGCAATCTCGTATCGCGAAGACAAAAAGTTTCCGCACTTCACTATCGGGCTCTCGATTGCCGTACAGAAAATGGTGCGATCCGATAAAGCGAGTTCCGGTGTGATGTTTTCGATTGATACGGAATCGGGTTTTAAGGATGTGGTGCTCATTAACGGATCGTGGGGGCTCGGCGAAAACATTGTGCAAGGAGCGGTGAATCCTGACCAGTTTTACGTGCACAAGCCAACGCTGAAAAACGGATTCCGGCCGATCTTGTCCAAAAAACTTGGCGCCAAGCATATCAAGATGGTGTACGCCACCGGCAAGCACCCGACCAAAAATGTGCCAGTTGCGCCGGCTGATCGCAATCGCTTTATCTTGACGGATGATGAAATTCTCACACTCGCGCGCTGGGCGGCGATTATTGAAGACCATTATTCACGCGAAGCCGGGCATTTCAAACCCATGGACATGGAGTGGGCCAAAGATGGCGTGTCCGGCGAACTGTATATTGTGCAAGCGCGGCCAGAAACGGTGACGTCGCAGCGTGATTCATCCATCCTTGAACAATACTCGCTTCACGCGCACACGAAGAAACCGATCATCACCGGCGTGTCTGTGGGCGCAAAAATCGGCTCAGGAAAAGCGCGCGTTATCAAAACCGTGTCGGGCATCCATGATTTCAAACCCGGTGAAGTGTTAGTGACTGATATCACGGATCCGGATTGGGAACCCATTATGAAAATTGCCGCTGCGATTGTCACCAATCGCGGCGGTCGAACGTCGCATGCTGCGATTGTCTCGCGCGAACTTGGGATTCCGGCCGTTGTGGGCTGCGGAAACGCGACAGCAAAAATCAAGACCGGCCAAGAGTTGACCGTGTCGTGTTCTGAAGGCGAAGAAGGCCGCGTGTATGAAGGCACAATCCCGTTTTCGGTCAAGCGCACAAACTTGAAAAAAGTGAAACGGCCCAAAACGAAAATTCAAATGATTTTTGGGTCGCCCGAGCTTGCGTTCCATACCGCACAAATCCCAAATGACGGCGTGGGGCTGGCTCGTCTTGAGTTCATCATCAATTCGTCTATCAAGATTCATCCGCTTGCGCTGCTTCACTATCCCAAACTTCAAGACGCGAAAGCCAAAAAGCAGATTGAAACGTTGACCACGGGGTATACTGATAAGAGGCAGTACTTCATTGACCAGCTCGCGTATGGAGTTGGCACGATCGCTGCCGCGTTTTATCCAAACGAAGTGGTTGTGCGGTTGTCGGATTTCAAATCCAACGAGTACGCAAGTTTGATTGGTGGTCGGGAGTTTGAACCGCATGAAGAAAACCCCATGCTTGGCTGGCGCGGTGCGTCGCGCTATTATGACCCGCGCTTTGTCCCGGCGTTTGAAATGGAATGTGTGGCTCTTGCCCGCGTGCGAAAAGAGATGGGGTTGAAGAACGTGAAAGTGATGGTGCCGTTCTGCCGCACGCCAGAAGAAGGCAAAAAAGTAATTGCCATCATGAGCAAGAACGGGTTGGTGCAAGGCAAAGACGGGCTCGAGATTTTTGTGATGGTTGAGATTCCGTCCGATGTGCTGCTCGCCGATGAGTTCGCGAGCGTGTTTGACGGATTTTCGATCGGCTCGAACGATCTGACCCAGCTCACGCTTGGTATGGATCGGGATTCTGGCGGCTTGCGCCATATTGGCGACGAGCGAAATCCGGCCGTGAAAAAGCTCATGGCCGAAGCGATCCGTGTGGGACGGAAACACAAAATCAAAGTCGGGATTTGCGGGCAGGGTCCGTCCGACTTCCCGGAACTTGCGCGGTTTTTAGTACAAGAGGGGATTACCGCGATCAGCTTATCCCCCGACACCGTCATGAAAACCATGGTGGATATTTCGAAGTTGGAAAGCAAGTTGGCAAAAGCGTGAGCCTTTGGCCACGACCGTCACTCGCGAGGAGGTGACACGAAGTGTCATCCTGAGCGAAGCGAAGGATCTCGCGACCGACGAAGCAATCTGAGAATGTCATCCTGAACCCCTCTTCTGTGATCCTGAAACCGTCTACTGTCATCCTGAGGCCGCAGGCCGAAGGATCTCTCGAGATCCTTCGTCGCTTCGCTCCTCAGGATGACGCTTCGCGTCACCTCGCAATGACCGATTCAAAGTGAAGCACCCGAGTCCTCGCGAAAGGGACTCGGGTGTCTTGTTCTCCACTCGCGGGTCAGAGCGAGTCATTCGGGGATCACGATCCCCGGAACATCATCGCTGCCTGTAGGCCAGTTGTCGAGCGGAGGCGGCGACCCCGTGAGGTGGCATGCGACCGTCCGTTTTGACCCACTGTACCGCGAGTTGATCGCGTAGGTCTTGTATGGCCAGTCACGTTTCATCCTGCGAATTTCGAGGACGACGTGGCTCGCGTATTCATCGACCTCTCGATCGTTCTGGATGCCGGCGTAGTGTGCGATCTCGTGCGCAAGAAGGAACTCGAGCGCCTCTTCAAACCGTTTGGCGTACCGGTAGTAGAGGTTTGCCATGTCCCTTCGGCTACGCGACTTGAAGTCGGTATCCCACAGGATGACTCCTGTTGGATCGAGATCCATCCAGCCACGACGCTGGACGCATCGTTGCATGTAGATCGCGTCGCTTTCCTCGACGCGTTTGACCCGAACTGGCCGCTCGGTCTCGATGTTCTGCCATGCCATCTGCGGCCGACATCCCACCTGAACCCAACTCCTGCAGTACGGGTTCCAGGTAAGAACCGGCTCGCTGTATCCCGTCGGTCGAAACTGGCGAGACGTGACGGTGACGCTGCTGTCGCCGTACGACACATCCTTCGTGTGGATGTAACAGGCCCCGACGCCCTCGGATCCACACGCCTCATCGACGGTGATAAGGTCACGAGGGACGTCGAGGCCATACCGCTCGAGATTGGACATGGCAGCATCGAGTTCCTGGCGCATGCTCTGGTCGATCCAGTCGTTTGCGGCGCCTGGAACCGGGTTGCAGACTCCCGCGAACGCATGCGATGCGTTCAAGAGGAGCCCGACGAACAGCGCGAGAACTCGATGCGATGTCATGCTACTCCTCCGTGAGCGCGGCCTCGAGGTCGAAGCCAGCGTCCTCCTCGATCAACTCGCTCGCCGACGGCGGGAGGTTGTCGAGCGGCGGAGGCGTATCCTCGCCGACCTCCTTGGACCACTGCTGGTTCGACGACCAGCCAGCCTGGTAGCCGCTGTTCCATACCGGCCCAGACCACGTGTTGCCGTAGGGCCCGTACGTCGGAGAGATCACCGACATACCGTACTGGCCGTACTGGCTCCACGCCTGCTGGCCAGCGAGGTAGCCCTCGCCGTAGGGTCCGTTGTACTGCGGGGACAACCCCTGTGTCATCAGCGAATTCCCGGTGCCGTAGTAGTAGTTCACCGGGCTCGGGGGCCACGTGAGCGAATCGAGGAGATTCATCCACGGGTCGATCGGATCCTGCGCGAGCGCCTGGGAGGCGCCCGTGAGGAGGAGTCCCGCGAGGAGACTCCGATGGAGCTTTCTCGACATCTTCTTACCTTTCGAGATTCCCCCGCTCATGTCGATCGGACGACCGACGGAGTTTGAGGATGTGCTTCTATTGTGATGTTTCTGTCTTCACATAGTCAATTTTTGAGAACATTGTGTGATATTCTTTCGAAAGAATTTGGAAGATAACAACAAAGAACCTCGGGGCGAGAGTTGTAGAGGCCAAGACAACAGCTGGAGAGGAGAATGTAACTCGTCAATACAAGATCCGTTCTCGTTTAACAAGAACGGATCTTGTATGTGGTCAAAGTGAAGCACCCGGTCGCCTTTCTGGAGACGCCGGGTGCGGTTGGAGTTGGTGCGTGTGGTGCCCGCCTGTTGTGAGACGGGTCAGTGCTCGAGCATCTCGCCCTGGGGGTTGCGTGGCTTGTTATCGGGCGGTATGTCTCTCACCCTCACGACCCTCGATCGCCGACGCTCCTCCGGCAGTCGCCGGGGATGCGACGACGGCTTTGGCTGAATCGCCGTGAGCATGCGCTCGAGCACCGGCAGAGGGCTGTAGGTGCCCACCATATTCTTCTCGTACACGACGAGGTGGGGCGGAAGTTCCGTCAGCGCGGTGGCGAAGTTCGCGGCGATCCTCTCGTCGCCCTCGCCGTAGAGGAGAACCTGTCGGCCGTCCGGAAGGCATGATCGCCTGTACTCCGCGATGATCGTATCCTGGATCTCGATCTGGACTCCCAGAGGGAGTTCGCTGGATCCGGAAACGGTTCTGAGCTTGACGACCCGACGCTCGTCCAAAGGCCGATGCTCTTCCACCACGACACCCCCGAGATAGAACCACCAGGTGTTCTCGTCGGTGGTCAGCCAGCGGAGGAGGCGTTCGTACTGCGTTTGCGACAGATCCATCTTCACCAACATCACTGCTCCTTTTCGCGCACCGCGCGTGCAGTGGCACCGCCATCTGCAGGGAGTTGTCCCGCCGTGGGCTTTGTGCATCAGGCGTCTTTCGCCGATGCTTCCGAGCTCGCGCTGCCGCGAACCGAAAAAAGCCCACTGGAACTCTCGGATACTACTCTATCGAATTGAAAGTGTCAATGCGCGTGCGCGGATTGTCAACCCAAAGTGATAATGTCCTAGTATACCAAAGTAGAAATGTCCTACCAGGATAATATACGGTATGCTGTACTGTTCATCCTTCAACCATACAGCCTATGACATTGATCACGATGTCGACAAAAGAAACAGACCGCTTCGCGGTCATTACGAAGCTCATCAACAAGCAGATCGACGGCACGGAGGCGGCCGAGCAATTGCGACTGACCACGCGGCAGGTGCGCCG
>JACPGL010000061.1 GCA_016182525.1 Candidatus Kerfeldbacteria bacterium
GCACCCTCCACTTGCGCCGCCAAGCGCTTTGCCGAATGTCGTGGTAATCACATCCACACGCTCAAGTGCCCCGCAATGTTCCGCAGCTCCTCGCCCGCCTTTGCCCATGAACCCTGTGGCATGCGAGTCATCCACCACAACATACGCATTGTATTTTTCAGCCACATCACAAATCTCGGAAATGGGCGCAACGTCTCCATCCATACTGAACACTCCATCAGTCACCACGCAGCGCAATCGCTTGTCTTGCACCGCTTTCAATTTTTCTTCAAGATCCGCAACATCCATGTGCTTAAATACCTGACGCTCGGCCTTGCACAATCGTACGCCGTCAATAATACTGGCGTGATTCAATTCATCGGAAATAATCACGTCATCTTCGCCAAGCAATGTTGCAAAGACTGCCTCGTTTGCATCCCAACATGAGCCAAACAAAATCGCCGCGTCTTTTTGTAAAAAACTCGCGACCTTTTTCTCAAGTTCGATATGAACTTGTTGCGTTCCGCAAATGAATCGCACTGATGACAAACCGTAACCATACCGATCGAGCGCGTTCTTTGCGGCTTCAACCAATTCCTCCCGACCGGATAACCCAAGATAGTTGTTTGCGCAAAAGTTGATCACTTCTCGCCCATCAGCTATGATCACCGTCCCCTGCTTTGTGGTGATGACCCGCTGTCTTTTGGTCAAACCGGCAGTTTCAATTTCTGAAAGAATCGATTGTGATACCTCGCGAAGTTTCGTGTTCATAGTGTTCGAGTATTATGCGTTAAGCGCTAAGTTTTTTGCGAAGCTGTTTCATCATCTCATCCACCATCTCTGTTAACCCGAATGCCGGTTTCCAATCCCAATCAGCGCGGGCGGCAGAGTCGTCAATGGTACGCGGCCAGGAGTTGGCGATCTTTTGACGGCGCGCTTCCGGTGTGCACGTTAACACGAAGTCGGGAATATGGCGGCGGATTTCTTCAGCAAGTTCTTTTGGCGAAAAACTGAAGCTCGCAAGATTGTAACTCGTGCGCACTTTAATGCGAACCGGATCCTCTACCTGCATCAAATCAATCGTTGCTTTCACCGCGTCATCCATGTACATCATAGGCAACGTGGAATCGTCCGTAAGGTAACAATCGTACTCCTTGTGACGAATCGCCTCATAAAACATTTGCACGCCATAATCGGTGGTGCCGCCATCAGGTTCAACTTTCCAACTGATCAGCCCCGGATACCGCACGCTGCGCACATCAAGATTGTATTTCACGTTGTAGTATTGACAGAGCAATTCTCCTGCCACTTTCGTGACTCCATACATTGTCGTTGGTTCTAAAACGGTGGATTGCGGAACAGTATCTTTCGGCGTTGTAGGCCCGAATGCAGCAATGGAGCTTGGCCAAAACACGCGCTCCATGTTTTTCTCGACCGCAAGATCCAACACATGTTTTAAGCTACTCATGCACACATGCCACGCTTTGTTCGGATTTGCTTCAGCAGCCGCCGAAAGAAGGGTAACAAGGTGATACACCGTATCAATGTGATATTTTTCAATAACGCGCTTCATGGCTTCTGCGTCAGTCGCATCCACGTGTTCAAATGGTCCACTGCCACTATTCACCGGATCTTTCAAGTCTGTGGCCACGACATTTTCCTCTCCATAGATCTCCCGAAGCTTTGGCGTAAGTTCGGAACCGACTTGCCCCTCTGCTCCTACCACGAGAATACGTTTCATAAAATGACACAAAAATTATTTTGTATACAACTTGGGATTCACATTTTCTGAGACTTCATCTTTTCCTTCTTGTGCTGCCGGAACCTTTGCCAAACCAGCAATCATCTCCCGCACGCGGTTCGGATCTTTCACAGAGCGAATCTCAAGATCCGGCGTGTCGCCGCTCGTGTGAACCGTGACGGTTCCATAGCCCACGAGTGTTGCTCCAATTCCCTTTTGCACATAGCTCACATCGGCGATCTTTGACAGTGGTACCTCCGAGATCGCTCGATACAACAATCCGCGCTGATCAAAATCCATAAGACGTTCGGGAGTGACGACGACGCCGTTCCGCCGCCACAAAAACAGACCGCGCACCAATGTAAGAGAACCAATCGCAACCAGAATAAGGAACGTGACCAACCCCCGCATCCCACGGCTCAACAAGAAAAACATGAAAAAGAACGGGACGAGAACGAGCACCACGCCGAGCGCGAGCGACCAGAGATGCCCGAAGAGATGTGGACGAACAATCTCGATCGTCTCTTCACCTGGTTTCAAATGTCTGGTAAAATAGGTCATACTATGTCGAAGCGTCGAAAAACATTCATGAAGGGATTGTGGCTGGCAATTACCATTATTGGAGTGCTCTCCATGGTTTTCTTCACCATCTTGCCGTTATTCGGCCGCTAATCGCGTTTCAAAATGGAGAGAAACGCTTCTTGAGGAATGTCCACGCGGCCTTGCGCGCGCATCCGTTTTTTGCCGCGCTTTTGTTTTTCGAGGAGTTTACGCTTGCGTGTCACGTCTCCGCCATACAATTTTGCTGTCACGTCTTTACGCATGGCAGGGATTCGTTCAGAGGCAATGATACGCCCTCCGATCGCCGCTTGCAGCCGCACTTCAAACATCTGGCGCGGCAACACATCTTTCAAGCGCTTCACGATTCCGCGACCAATCCGATCCGCTTCATCGCGGTACACGATAGAGGCAAGCGCTTCTACCACTTCAGCAGCAACGAGAATATCCATGCGAACCACATCCGCTTCGCGATAATCCACAAAATCGTAGTTGAACGATGCGTATCCTGAACTTGCGCTTTTCAGTTTGTCGTAAAAATCCACAAGGATTCCGGCGAGCGGAAAATGATAGCGAAGAATCACGCGCGACTGATCTAAATATTCCATGCCTTGATAGGCGCCGCGTTTTTCTTGCGCCAGCGTCATGATGTTGCCCACATATTCTTTGGGCACGATCATTTCGCCCGCGACCCACGGTTCCTCAATACGATCGATGGTGGATGGGTCGGGCAAGTCAATCGGGCTCGTGATTGTTTCGACGTTGCCGCGAGTGGTATATACAGTATACGCGACCGAGGGCACGGTGACAATAAGGTCGAGTCCGTACTCGCGTTTCAGCCGCTCTTGCACGACTTCAAGATGGAGAAGGCCGAGGAAGGCCGATCGAAACCCGAATCCGAGCGCAGTTGAATGTTCTGGTTCAAACTGGAGCGCGGCGTCGTTGAGTTTGAGTTTTTGCATGGCTTCGCGGAGTCGAGCGTAGTCACTCCCATCTTGACAGAAAAGACCGGCAAACACCATCGGCTTCACTTCTTTGTATCCGGGAAGCGGAGCAAGATCGTGCGCCGCAGCAATCGTGTCCCCGACTTTACACTGTTCGACGTCTTTCAAGCCGGTGACAATATATCCCACCTCGCCGGCAGAAAGTGTCTCGCATTTTTCCATCCGCGGGCGAAATACACCAACCTCAAGACCCGCGCTCAGAACGTTGGTTGAAAGAAAATGCAATGGTTGTTCGGCCGCAATCGTGCCATCCATTACGCGAACATAGGCAACCACACCTTTATATTCATCGAAGACTGAATCAAAAATGAGTGCGCGGAAAGGGTTGCTCGCCGTGTTTTTTGGCGCAGGGATTCGTTCAATCACCGCTTCGAGTATCTCCTGCACGCCTTGACCGGTTTTTGCCGACGCCATCAACACCTCCGACGGTTTACACCCAAGCAAATTCACAAGATCATCGCGAACGCGATCCGGACGCGCATTCGGTAAATCGATTTTATTGATCACCGGGATGATTTCGAGCCCTTGATCAACGGCTAGATACAAATTTGAAAGCGTTTGCGCTTCGATTCCTTGCGTGGCGTCCACAACGAGCAACGCGCCTTCGCACGCCGCGAGGGAGCGTGATACTTCGTATGTAAAATCAACGTGGCCGGGCGTGTCGATAAGATTCAACGCATATTTCTCGCCTGAGATCCTTCGGTCGCTGTGAGCGACCTCAGGATGAATTTTACCTTCGGCAAAATTCATCTCCATCCGCGCGGGCTGCAACTTGATCGTAATCCCCCGCTCCCGTTCAAGATCCATGCTATCGAGCACTTGCTCCTTCATGTCGCGCTTGGAAATCGTACCGGTGATTTCCAAAAACCGATCGGCAAGCGTGGACTTGCCGTGATCAATATGCGCAATGATACAAAAGTTACGAATGTGCCGATTGTCCATTTCCGTTTTGTAGAAGTCTCCACAACTTTCGAAGCCACTCTCGCAGCAATTCCACTTCTCCAAACTTGAACACGAGCGCAAACGCAACGTAGAAAAGGATGCCGACTGCTGCCGAACCCGATGCTTGCAAGAGCACACCGACGCCCGTGTGCATATCCACATGCGGCGCGATGATGTACTTCATACTCTGCACCGCAACGCCAAGCGCCATCGAGGCAATGACCACGCGGAACACGCTTGAGACGATGACGGAGTCGTCAAGCGAGCCGATGCGATTCCGCAAAACGATCAAAAGCAAAAACATATTGAGGAGCGACGAGATCGTGAATGCCCATGCCAGTCCGTCAACTCCATACCACTTCGACAAGAAAATCGCAAGAAGGACGTTGATAATCACCGTGACAACGCTAATGACCACCGGAGTTTTGGTATCCTCATGGGCATAGAACGATCGCGCAAGAAGCGGAGTTAATGCCTGAGCAAACAAAGAAATCGCGAAAATCCCAAGCACTTGAGCGGTAAGTTCCGTCGCAGCCCAATCAAATTCGCCGGTTCCTAAAATAATACGCACAATCTGCGCGCGCAAGAGTAAAATGATGACGCTCACTGGAATCAAGAAAAACAAAATGCTGCGGAACGTTTTTGAAAAGTGATAAATGAATGTGGAGTGGTCTTTCTCCAAAACCGCTTGCGAAAAAACAGGAAACGCGGACACCGCAAGTGAAATCCCGAACACGCTGATCGGAAAATGCTGCAAATTGTTGGCGTAGTTAAACACGGAAAGATCACCTTCGTCCAGCCACGATGCAATGGCGGTGATAACGATGAGATTCACTTGCGCAACGGCAAGTCCGAGCGTGCGCGGCCCCATCATGTGCGCGATCCGACGCACCCCGTTTGACCAGTCAATCCTCAATCGATATCGGTATCCTGTGCGAACCACGTCAGGAATTTGCACCACGAGATGCAAAAACGCTCCCAGAACCACTCCCCACGCGAGCCCAATGTTCCCGACTTTTGGATACAGCCACACAAGGCCGACGATGATGCCAATGTTGTACATGATCGGCGCAATCGAATACGCAAGATACCGCCGCATCGAATTGAGGATACCGGCAAGGATGTTCGAAGCCGTAAAAAAGACCACGCCAATCATCATCACGCGCGCAAAATCTTGAATGACCAATTGTTTTGCGGGTGAATATCCTGGCGAAATGACGGCGACAATCGGACCGGTAAAAACGAAAAACAACGCGCCGATGACCATGACCACAAGAAGCAAGATATTCATGACCGAATTTGTCACGCGCCACGATTCAGCTTTGTCAACATCGTTTTGAATGTTTTCACTCACATCTTTTTTTCGGAGCGAGCAAAAAACCGGAATGAACGCCGAAGAAAGCGCGCCAAGCACAAAAATGTTAAATAAAAAATCCGGCAACCGGAACGCAGCAAAATACGCGTCCGAGAGGTTCGTTGCGCTTAGCGTACCGGCAAGCAGGCGCTCACGATACAAACCTAGAATCCGACTTACAAAGGAAAAAAAGCCGATAATGACGGCTCCACCTAAAATACTCCGCTCAAGTTTGTGAATGATTCCGCTCATAAAGAAACCGAACCATTATTGTTGGATGATTCGGGTCAGATCGAGAAGATCATACCACAAAGCTCATGGATTTTCAAGTTGTCCAAAGCTTAGCTTTTGCCACATTGAGTATTTGCCAATTTCATAGGGTGTGCTATACTTTATTTGGGCGTCCTCAACAGGCGCCTTTTCTATTCCTAAAATGTCCAAAGCTTAGCTTTTGCCACATTCTATATGCGAAACACAATAATAGCCACAGGCGAGTACTATCACATATTCAATCGTGGAAACAACAAACAGAAGATATTTTTTGATTCGGGCGATTGGGAAAGATTTTTATTTCTTATCCTCTTCATGCAATCGCCCATTACGTTCCCCAAGATTGGGCGACTCTTAAAACAAGGTGTCCAAAGCTTAGCTTTGGACATCGGGAAAACAGTGGCTGAGAAGAGGTACGTTGAACTCGTTTGTTTCGCTCTTATGCCGAATCATTTCCATCTAGCGGTTCATGAATTACAAGAAGGTGGAGTAACGCAGTACCTCCATCGTCTTTCGACAGCGTATACAAAATATGTGAATACCAAATACCAACGTACTGGACACACATTCGAGGGAACATACCAGGCCGTGCACGTGAAGAGTAATGAGCAACTCCTTTACCTGTCAGCATATATCCACCTGAATCCGCGGGAAGTTTCGGGATGGGATGGAAAAGAGCATATCTATCCATGGTCAAGTTACCAGGATTATCGAACAGAGAATCGATGGAGTGGGCTCATCCAACCTGATATTATCCTCGATCAGTTCTCCAATCCCTCTGAATATCAACACTTCGTCGAAGAAAGTGGAGCAAGACAAAAAATCCTGCTTGATATAGCAGAAGTGTCCAAAGCTTAGCTTCTGCCATGTCCAAAGCTAAGCTTTGGACAACTATTCTTGCAGCACCAAGCCGAAAAAGCGGTTCACGTTGAGCGTGCTATCAAATCGAATCACGTCGTTTTCGCGCACAAGCGATTCATCTTCGGGATAGCGAGAAATCACGCGCGCGTTTTGCGGGAGATGCATGGTCACGTGCAATGCAGCGCCTTCGGTGCCCGATTGTTTCTCCGCCAACAAACTGTAGCTCGCACTCTTTGAAAACAATCCTTTGAGTTCAACCGTCAATGGAAGACGATATTGAATGACAAACGATCGGCTTGCACCCGGTTCAACGGCAAACCAGTTCCCAAACACCGTCTTGCCAAATTCCGAATTCATGCGCACGCCTGTGGCTTCATCTACGACAACCCGACCTTGCACGCGTTCAAGATCCGCATCCGCCTCGGCCTCGCCTTCGGGGTACAAGAAGAGACGCGGATCCGGCTGATCAAATCCATCGGCAGAAAGGAGCGTCGAGCCCTCGGGAACATACACGCGAACGTAGCTTGTATTTTTGATTCCACGATCGCCGTCAGCCGAAGTGCCGTTGTGCGTTCGCGTCACGCGCAACGTGTTCACGACCGTACCATCATCGGCAACATCAACATTAAGCGCAAATGAATCGTCAATCACGCCGTCGGTTTTGCCGCCGCTGATATTCGCCATGTTCACCATAAGGTAATCGGCCGGCGCGGGCAACATTTCCCCACCCCACCCGCGTTCGCGAATGCGCGACTCCACCTTTTCATCCGCAAAATACATGAGCATGTGTTTCTCGCGCAACACTTCATCAAATGCAAGCAGCACATCGCCAATCTGATCGCTCGAGACGCTGAATACGCGTTCGAGGAGGAGCGGGGTGAGCGTTTGGATAAAGTCTTTGGGCGTGGTCGGTGTTGTTTCAAGCGCCGCTTCCTTCTGGCGCTCGATTTCCGCAATCACACTTTCAGCGCGAATTGTGATGTCCGTTTCAGGAATTTCAATCGGCCCGGTGATTTCCAAAAACTTTTTGATCACGTCAGGGGTGAATGCAACCACTTCATCAACCGTTTCGCCTCCATTCAAGCTGTGTTCATAGAACCACACGGCCTTTTTTGCGCTCTCGGGGAAATCCGGAAACCAGTTCGAATCGCGAAGCGCCCATGTTGTTGTGACAAGCAAGAGTTGCGGCGGCGGCAACACGAGCTCTTTCAACTGTCCATCAATGTCATACGTCCCACCTGCCGGCACATCAATGTTCGCGACTCTTCCATTTTCAATTTCAAGCACGCCAACGGAACCAATAAATCCGCCGGTCGGGCGGCGCTCTTCATTGTTCTGAAACAAGAACATAATGCGCTGCTCGTTCTCATGGCCAACAATTGTTGCGATAAGATCCACAAGATCGGCAAGAGATGCGGCTTGGCTCAAAAGTTCTGGGAGCTCTGACTGCACAGTCACGAATTGCGCGCGTGTATTTTCGGGCACGAGATCGGCATCAACGTTTTGTATGGCCGCGTTCGCCCGTTCAAGCGCTTGAAGTGCCGGCTGCAGGTTGGTATTCATGAGGAGCAGCGCGCTGCCAATATCCAGCGTGGCACGTTCACCCGCGGCATCGCCGCCGCCCTCTTTTCCCGAAACCGGAGCAAGCGCTTTACTCAAGAATTGCCCGGCGAGCGCCACCTGTTCACCGGCGGTGAGCAGCGCCTCAACCGCGGCCACTTCTCCGCCCTTGACCGGCACCACTTTTAACAACCCGCTGATCTCGGCTAACTCACCTTGTGCCTCATCAAAAAGCTGCATGGCCGTATTCAGCTCATCGCGCGCTGACGAAAAATCCACTCCAGACGTCGAATCAGCCGCTTCACGCAAATGTGCAACCGCGATTTCGGATGTGCCAAGCACGCGACCCCGCACGCCCTTTGCTTTTGCGTAGAATCCAAACGCGTACACCGGAGCAATGAGCAAGAGACACATGAGCGCAAATCCAATGAGCGGGCGAGCGTTCCGTGAAAGTTCAAACGACGGGAGATGAACGCGCGGCATGCGGAGATGAATCGCCGTGCGCGGCTGGACCCTCGTGCGAAGTGGGACAGGAGCCACAGGATATTCGGGAGTGAACTGGGATTCGTCATCTTCTCCTTCGCGCGGCTCGTCCAAAAGAAGAAGGGCGTCATTTTCAGTTTCAAGTTGTTCAGGCTGCCCCGCAATACGAGGCTGCTCTTCCGGAGCCTCTTCTTCAAACTCGGTGATAAAGTACTCTTGCGCAGATTCAGGAGCTGCAGTCTCCTCCACCACATCCGGCACCTCATCCTGAATCTCTTCTTCTGCTTGGACTGCCGCTCGTTTGCGCGGCGTGAACAATCGACTGAAAAATGTGCGCGAACGTTCTTTCGCGCCCACGTTCTCCTGTTGTTTCTTCCGCAAATCCAAAATATTCTCCTCCGGCACGTGGAATCGATTTTGGATGACATCAATTTTTGTCTTCTTTTGTTTCATTGACACAGTATTTATGAAAGCACTCGGCAATAGTGCGCGTATGTTTCTTCGGCCATTCGCTTCCAAGAAAATTTTTGCACATGTTCGCGGCCTCTCCGGACATACTCTTCACGCGAACTCGCGCTTCCCTCAAATTGCATCATCTTTGCGGCAATGTCTTTGGCATCATGAGAATTGACGAACAGCACAGAATCTTCAAAAATTTCGGGCAAGCACGATTCATTTGACGAGACAACGGGGATGCCACACTGCATCGCTTCAAGAGGCGGCAACCCAAATCCCTCATACAAACTCGGGAACACGTACATCATCGCGTGATGGTACAAGCCGGGTAAATCTTGATCGCTCACATACCCAGGGAAATGAATCTGGTCATCGAGTTTGCGTTCATGCACGCGAGCTTGCAAACGCTCAAAAAAGAATTCTTTGCGCCCAACAAGCACGATGTGAAGACGAGATCCGCGCTCTTTCAACTCCCGTGCAACATCGAGAAGCACTTCAAGATTTTTATGCGGATACGCGTTGCCGACATACAATGCATACGGGATGGGCAACCGGAACCGCTGGACAATGAGTTCAAAATCTCGCGCCGGCACGTTGCAAATCGGATCAGCCGCTTCATATGTAACGTTTACCTTCTCCGGATCGCACCGAAATGTTTTGACAATATCGTCTTTCGTAAATTTTGACACGGCAATAACAGCTTTGGCATTCCGGACGGCACTCCCAATCACCAGTTTATATGCCGCATGTTTGAGCCAATATTTTACTGGCGCCAGTGTGGATGCGCGGACGGTTGGGAAATGATGCAGGATGAGATCGTGGATCGTGACAACAAACGGTCTGCGGTACAACAGCGGGACATTGTAATGCGGGAAATGGACAAGATCGCACTGTTCGGCATTGAGTACGCGTGGAAATTTGATCTGTTCTTCAAAAGAATACCACTGAAAATCGGCAAGAACTTTATGAAATCGGCGAGAAGACGGTTGATACAGCTCCCAATTGTCTTTTCGTAAAAAGATGACGAATTCGTGCTTCTCCGATTCCACAGATTCGAGGTTTTCGATCAGTTTCTGGGTGTAACGACCAAGGCCTTTCGCATGTTCACCTCCAAAAAATCGAGCGTCAATTCCAATTTTCATAAGAGCAAGAGCATTTCCTTTATTATAATAATTTTCTTGTTTTAGGTCAAATGTGGGGATTCCTGCCTACCGGCAGGCAGGCACTCCCCACATTGTGAAAGAGCTGGAGGATTGAGCGCGCAGAACGATCCCACGAATACAGAGTGGCGCGCTCTCTTCCACGGGCAATCAATGTCTCTTGCAAAGAGGCATCGGTAAGCACCGCGGAGAGTCCATGCGCAATCTCGCTCGCATCATAGGGATTGACGTAAAAAGCCGCGTTCCCAAGCACCTCTGGAAGCGAAGCAAGCGAACTCGCGATGACTGGTGTGCCGACGCGCATAGCCTCGAGCGGCGGAAAGCCAAAGCCTTCTTCAAACGATGCGTAGACGAACGCTTTTGCGCCCGCGAGCACGTTCCATTTCTCCTGCTCAGAAACATAGCCGCGAAATTCGATGGAGGGATTTTTTTCGGCCAACCGATGTAACGCTTTTACATACGACGTATTCCATCCTTCGCGGCCCACGATCACGCATCGCACCGGCTCGAACAGATTCATGTTGACGCGACGCACGGCTTCAATCACCGAGTTAATGTTTTTTCGTGGTTCAAGATCAGAGAGCACGGCAATGTATGTGTCTTGCTTCAAGGGCGAAAGATGACCGGGAGGAGGTTCACTGCAGCCGGGTGGAATAACATGGACGCGGTCTGGCGCCACGCCCACGTGAGTGACGATGTTTTCTTTGGAGTGGCGAGACAGCGTGACAATCGCGTTCGAGCGCTCTGCAAGGCGTCGAGGGTTCACGAGCCGATGCCACGCGCGTCGCTTTGCCGAAAGTAACCCGCGATGCGTAAGATACGACACATCAAAAAACACCGAGACGACAGGAACGCGCGGCGAGACGGCGACAAAGTGGATGTTGGGGAAAAACATGAGATCCACCCCTCCGAGCATCTCGTCAATGTATGGGCGGCGCGTGAGAGCTATTGACGCGTGGAACAGCTTATTCGGAATCCGAAAGCTCTTGATCCGAACATTTTGGTATTTTGAAAAAGATTCAAGAGCCGGCTCTCCAGCGGATCCCTGCCTGCCGGCAGGCAGGCTGTCAGGCGGAAAGGAAACTGTCCTTCTCGCGGCACCGGGTCGGTCGTCTCCTGCGGACGACCGCCCTGCGCTCGGCCCGCCGCTCGCTCGCTTGAAGAGCTCGCGAGACCAAGCCGGCCGGCCTGTGCAAGCAGCCGCTCCGAAGGCCAATTTCCTTTCCGCTGTCAAGCTGCCACCCGTCGTGACTCCACCTCTGAAAGCATTCGAAAACAAAATAAAAGAATGTTCTGTCCCAAGCCGAAACAACGCTTCAAAAATTCCTCGTGCGTATGTCCCTACTCCACTCGCTTGACCATCTAAAAGAGGGCGCGCATCAATTCCAATTCTCATGATCTCC
>JACPGL010000063.1 GCA_016182525.1 Candidatus Kerfeldbacteria bacterium
CCGGCTGGCTTCGGCGGGTAAAAAGAGGGCTCTACCTTGTTATTGATAGTCTAACCTCCCGTTCGAGAAACGATCTCTCTCTTGGAACCATTGCCAATGCGCTCATGGAGGATTCGTATGTGAGTTTGACCTACGCTCTGAATGATTACCACCTGTTTGACCAGTTTGGGAAAACCGTAGTGAGTATTACGCCCCGCGCCAACGCGCGCTACCGTTTTGATGGCATCACCTTTCAGTT
This sequence comes from Candidatus Kerfeldbacteria bacterium, assembly GCA_016182525.1. Lineage (GTDB taxonomy): Bacteria > Patescibacteriota > Patescibacteriia > JACPL01 > JACPL01 > JACPGL01. The sequence continues at coordinate 239 of JACPGL010000063.1, forward strand.
TTCAAAGGTGAAAAAGGAGATGTACTTTGGATTCACGGAAAAACTGGAAGGAGGTAAAACAATCCGCATTGCTCATGCGGAAAAAGCGCTCATTGATTTTCTTTATCTCGATAAACGTTTTCGGAGCGCAAGTCTTGTGTTTGAAATTCTCCGAGACCACTCCCACGACCTTGATCTGAACATGCTGCAAGATTTTGCTCTTCGCACAGGGATCACCGTGCAACGAAAAATCGGTTTTCTTCTTGATGCACTTCATCTCGATTCGACTCGACTCGCGTCGTCCGTGAAAAAGAATCGCAGCGTTTCGCGCTTCACTCGCGATTCACGATCCTTTAACTCGAAATGGCGCATCTATTATGACGATCGAATTATTGGATAAGTCACAATTGACGCTCCTGAATAAACGACTGCGGTATCCGTTAGCCGTTGCTGAAAAGGATTATTTTCTTGCCCTTGTTTCAAAAATTATCTATGAGTCACCATTGAAAGATGTGCTCGTCTTCAAGGGGGGAACGGCGCTGCATCACACGTATCTGCCGCAGTTTCGGTTTTCTGAAGATTTGGATTTTTCAACAAACCACCGATCACTCTCGCTCGAAGATGTCAAAGCTGTTTTGAAGCAGTACGATTTTTTGTCGGTAAAAAAGGAATACATATCGGATGCAACGATGAAAATTGAACGTCTTGCGTATGTCGGCCCGCTGGGGCAATCAAATTCATTGAAGGTGGAAATTGATGTTCTCCAGAATGTTGTATTGCCTCCCGTTGATATGGATTACCGAAATGACTATGGCGTGCAGACACAGGTTCGAGTGATGGATATTCGCGAAATTGCGGCAGAGAAAATTCGATCCATGAATGATCGCGTGCGGTATCGGGATTTTTATGATTTCGGGATGATCATGCGTACATCCACGCTCGATCTCGACGCGATTATTGGACTCGTCAGAAAGAAGGAGGTACGCAAAACAATCAGCCCACAAACGGTGATGAGTAATTGGGAATTGGCAAGGCGAGAAAAAGCGAGCGAGCTTGCGGCCATATATTATTCTGAAGAGTTGGCGGATGAGATGATTGCGTCACACATTGCCAAGCTCCAATTTGAGTCAATTCTCAAAACGTGAGCGTCGATTTTCTATGTACGAACACACACTGGCCCAATCGGGCTTAAACAAAAATCAAGCCATTCTCTACGATATTCTGCTTCAGTCGGGCGAATCCACGGCTGGAGCGTTGGCAAAACAATCCCCTTTGAAGCGCGGATTGACATATAAAACGCTCGAGGAGCTGATTGAGCTTGACTTGGTCGAAAAAAAAGACGAGCCCGGCAAGGTGGCTCGGTTTACTCCGCTCCATCCGCTGAAACTCCGTGAGCTTGCGGAAAAACGCGAACGCGATGCGAAGGACGCGCAATCAGCGCTTGGAGGAGTGTTAGAATCCCTCGTTGCCAACTACAATCTCACCGTCGGCAAACCGGGCGTGCAAATCTTTGAAGGGCGCGACGGTATTATCCACGCATACAAGACAATCCTTGCGCAAAATCAGCCGATCGACAGCATTGAAGACGACGGCTCGATGATGAAATTTATTCCGGACTACGTCAAAGAATACACTCGCGAACGCATTCGACGCAAACTCTTGAACCGATCAGTTTCCCCGGCAACAAATGCGATCAACAAGTCTGACCCCGCGCGATTTATTGAGGGTCGCCATTTGCCGAATTCAGTTTTTCCGTTTTCGATGGATATTAAAATCGCGGGTGATAAGGTATTGTTCGTCACCCTCAAAGAAAAAACGGCGATCGCCGTGCTTATGCAGCACGAGGAAATTGTTCGGAACTTTCGGATTCTGTTTGAACTCCTGTGGAACGTCGCCGGTCGCGGATTTCCGCCCGCGCCCGTTCAAGATCAGCCAGCGTCTTCCCCGACGGATCCAACGCCCGAATCCACTCGTCGTACTCCCCCGAACACAGCTGTTCAATCTCCATCATCTGAAAGCCAGGGCGCAGGTGCTCGGCCATAAAAATGCGCGCGCGATTGTTTGCGGTTCGAACGAATGAAAGCGGCACTGGCCCGTCACGATACGGATCCTCACCCTGCATACCAGGGCCAAGAATGACAAACGTCTCCTCATGGCGGCCAGCTTCGCGTTGATCGGCGGCAAATCGAAGATGCGCGCCGAGCCGGTACCCTGCCCCGCCGTTTTCTCGAATGCTGTCGTCAAGCCAGATGCCATCAGGTTTCATCTTTTTCGCTGTTGAATGAAGGAACGTATCGTACGCTTCGCCTTCTTTATACACGGTCGAACGAATGGCAAGAGCAACATCTATTTGCCCGTTGGCAAGCCGATCGACATCGGCAAAATCACCAAACGCAATACCGGGCGTGTGCACGGGGATAGCCGTGTAGATATCGGCGTCTCGCATAAACCCTTCGGGTCGCGCAGCAAAGGCCTCTTTGGCGGCGCGCCAGTTCTCGGATTGATCCTCATCGCGGATTTTATCTTTATGCACGATTCGACCATTGGCATCTTTTTGGCATCGCGTTTCAGGAACAACAGAAACACTCGCCAGCCGTTCACCAAGGCCGGCAAGCGCGGTGCGTAATTCTTCGGGATCGCGCGCGATTCTCTGCAATAACTCATCGTTGTGATCGAACGAATCCTGCGCTTCTTGCCCGGGCTGAATGACGAGCACTTTGTAAACCACATCAGCGAGGCGTTGGCGTTCGTCAGGAGAAAGAGGCGCGCCGACCTCTTTTTCAAGCGCATTAAAATCAATGAGGTTCTCGATGATCGTGTTCAACGGGTAATACAACCGATCCGCCACGCCGACATCTACAAACGTGTCTCGGATGATCGGCGACCGTTCGGCTTTTGCCATTCCGCTCCCCGGGCCAAACTCAACGATCAGCCCTTTCTCGCCTTCAGGGATGCGAATGATCTCGAGCAAACGCCGAACATCAAACCCGAACCGCTCGCTATACTTTTCGCTGGTGCGATCCACCTCCCAATACACGCGAGGGATGGGTTCGAGATGCGTGCGCTCGCCAAGCGCGCGCACAAGGATCCCCCGAAAGCCCGAATTGTCGATCGCTTCAAGAAGCGCGCGTTGCTCACCTTCGAATTTTCGGAGGTTAATATCCTCCCGTTCAAAAACTTCGGAGATTTTGTAAAGGCGTGAGGTGAGAAACGACTCCACATCACTCTCGCGCGAAAAATCTGCAAGAAGCTTTCCCACTATTTCATCTTTGTTATCGGCATCGTACGTTTGCGCGTAGACGGTTTCAATAAGTTCAGCGGCGCGATGCACGATCGCTTCTTCGAGTTCTGCTACGCTCACCGATACATCGGGGAACGCCTCCTGAAGACGCGCGTGAATATCGGGGACGCGAGCGCGGTTTACTTCAACGTACGACGAAAATCGTTCAAAGAGTTGTTCAGCGCGTGTTGCAGGAAGCGTGTGAGCAAGTTCAAGAATATGCGATGCGCGCGCTTGGCCAAATTCCATCGTGATAAACGAACGCAAACCCGGTTCTTGGTACTGTTTCACGAAGTCGTGGAGTTCTGCGAGTTGGGGTGCATCCGCCGATTGAAGAAAGGCAAGAATCCATCCTTGCTCTTGAAGAGAAAAATTATTGAGCGCAACACCAGACTCTCGAAAAAGCGGATGCTCAAAATGTTCGAGGACTTTTTCCCCATACTCGCGCGCAGTGCGCTCTCGGAGCCCCACCTCCTCATCGGAAAGATCGTGACGTTCTAAAAAAAGATCGTGATAGGCAACAGGTGAGAGCCTTGCCGACACTTCTCGACTTTGCGATTCAAAGTCCAAGGGGAAATATCCAACAAGACGATCCCCCTTAAAGACGCCGATCTTGCCATCCGGTGTCAGCCGCTGCACCACATCACCATCGCTTCCTTCTCCTTCAATGCGATACTGCCGATCAAGATAGTTGACCGCGCCCTCGCTCATTCCGATGCGGCCGAACTCGAGTCGCTTCAAAATGTATTGCGCGGCGCGGCGCATAAAACGATCGTCGCCTCGAAGTTCTGGCAAAAACTCTTGCGCAGCTTTTGTTATGTCAATCTTCTGCACTGCCCACGCGATCGAGGGAATATAGTCTGGGCTCTCATGCTTCATCCATTGTTTGAGATATCCGATGGATTGTTCTGTTCCAATCTCACCAAGCGCCCAAATGGCATCTCTCATCACTGGCCCTGCCATTTGATGATATTCGACGTAATTTTCGGATTTGAGTTCTTCAAGACCTTCGTCAAATGCACCCGGAACTCCCACATCAATCAGATGATCAAATGCCCAGCCTGATTGCTCAAAGAGAATATTCTGAATCGTCCGTTCGCCTATCTCTTGTGTTTCCGGGTATTCACGCGCAAGTTTAAGAAGAGCGAGAATAACCCCTTCATCAATATGCCGTTCCGTATATCCTTTTGGGCGGACTTTCCAGCCGACATCAGTGAACTGGGTAAGATGATGGAGCTGTTTTGCAAGTTCCACGGGTCCACCTGCTTTTTCAATCGCAGAAGCAAAAATGTCATCATTCATTTTTAGTGCTGATTCTTCTCCACTCCCGCGACCACCCTGCGAGCGACGCAAAAGAAGAGCATTCTCCGCCCGAGTGAATCGTGACGAGGGACGAGAAAGCGCCGCAAGAACAGCATGATCAGAAATGCCGTCGACACGAGCGAGTAATTGTTCATTGTGTTTCAAGCGTTCATCTTTCCAAGCACTTGGTTGATACCGGCTCTCAATGGTACGGTGATCGTCTTCAAGAGCTGCCCGATATGACTCCGCAAGCGGCGGACCATTTTGATAGGTCTCGACGACCAATCGCTCACGATCGCCAGGAAAAAAAACCGAACGCTTCTCCGGTGTATGTCGGATTTCTTGAACCTCTTCGTCGGGGAGAAAACCATCTTCGCGCATATGCATAACATTACCGAACTTTGGAGATTTTCGCAATGCCGCATGAGCAGACTACGGCTGACCGGTGAGCCACTCCCAAAGAGGCACAAAGCGAATGGTGACATTCTCTTTCTTCACCTCTTTCTGTTCATCCCATGTCAACACGGTTAATTTTTCGGCGCCGAGCTCTCCCCTTGCCTCGATCAATGCCTTACTTTCCCGTTCGCTCACCTCTTGGCTTGAAGTATCGTAACCCACTTGGATGAGCTCGTTCACCGTTACACCCTTCTTCAAAACAAAATCGATCTCTTTATCGTTACGAGTCTTGTAGTAGAACAATTCAATATTCGGTCGTAAACCTCGCTTTACCAATTCCGTAAACACGACATTCTCCATAAGTCTTCCGGTATCCTTGGAGAGCTGTACTGATTTCGCAGTGACGAGTCCGTTGTCGATCATATATGCTTTTTTGGGCGACTTCAAACGAGACGCTGTTTTATGCGAATACCGACTAAGCATAACTAAAAGGTATGCTTCTTCCAAAGCGGCGAGATACTTTACGACCGTCGCCCAGCTGTTGATCCCTAACGTATGAGCGAGTCGTTCAAAAGTGAATTCCTTGGTAACATTATTCAAAAGAGAAGTTTCCAAATTATAGATGTGATCCGGTTTCCGCAATTTGTAACGTTTGATGACATCTTTGAAGAGCAGGGAGTCTATCAATGGCGCCAAATACGTTTCCGGCTTTAATTCGTGAATAATAAGTTCGGGGAAACCGCCATTTTTCATGAATGAATCCATGTGCCGTAACAGTTGAGCCTTGGTTTGCGTGGTCATTCTTTCGGGAGTATCCGCAGTAAAATTTTTGTACGTTAAGAATTCCTGAAAGCTGAACGGCAGCAATTCAATGGGCAGGTGTCTACCGGTAAGATGAGTGGCCAGTTCCTTGGAGAGTAATTTGGAGTTGGAGCCGGTGACAAGGAGATTATACCCTTCCCTGTGCAACCTGTTGACCAAGAGTTCCCAATGTGGAATATTTTGTACTTCATCAAGTAAGAGGTATTTGGTATTGCCATACACCACCAATGCGTTTTTTATGATCTCACTGTAATCAGTTACTTTCATCAAATTCTCATCATCAAAGTTCACATATGCCGCCTCTCCGGGCTTAAACGTATGAGTAGCAAAAAAAGATTTTCCAGCTCTTCGTGGACCTAAAACCACCTTTATAAGGTTCGCATCGACCATGCGCTCGAGTTTCGCTGTTTGGTATCGAGGGATATAGGTTTCTTTCAGAAGCGCCTCCTGCCTATTTTTTTGTTCTAAAAGGATGTTTTTTATCATATTATTACTCTAGATGAGATAAAATAGCCTTTTTCTCTCATTACGAATTATATAATGAGAGAAAAAGGCTGTCAACTCTCGGCTGTTGCAAGAGATCAGACTGTTCGAGAACTTTATTCCTATCATTGCGAGGTCGCGCATTCGCGACCGAAGCAATCTCTTTTTGGCTCAAATAAGGGATTGCTTCGTCGGTCGCTCGGCGAGCGACCTCCTCGAGAATGACAGTTCTCGAACAGTCTGTTTTTATTATGCTTTGGCTGATTCTTTTTCTCCCTCTTCTTCCGCGATTGTTTCAGGAACGATCTCTGCTTTCTCGGCGGCGAGTGCGCGAGCTCGTTCAGCCACGTCTCGCTCGCGCTCGGCCTTTTCACCCTCCATCATCTCGTCCATCTCCGTGGAATTGAACCCGGTACCCACAGGAATAACGCGACCGATGATGACGTTTTCTTTCAACCCTCGCAGCCGATCCACCTTGCCGGTGACCGCAGCGTCAATGAGCACGCGCGCGGTTTCTTGAAACGACGCGGCGGACAAAAAGCTCTCAGTCGAAAGAGACGCCTTGGTGATACCGAGCAAAATGTTTTCCGCTTTGGCCGGCACCTTGTCGTTCTCTTTGGCTTCTTTGTTTGCCTCGTATAATTGATCTTGCGTTACCATATCGCCAAAGAGCAAGCTCGTCTCGCCCGGATCTTTAATATAGAAGCGGGAGAACATTTGGCGCGCGATAATTTCGATGTGTTTGTCGTTTAACGGCTGGCCTTGGGACGAATACACGAACTGAATCTCTCGCATCACATATTTTTGCACGGCCAATCGCCCGCGGAGTTTATACAATTCGTGCAAGTCGGCGCTGCCTTCGGTGAGCTGTTGGCCTTTCGTGACCAAATCGCCGTCTTTGATGTTCAACACCGCGTCAATCGGCGCGACGATATCAAACGCCTGATCGCCTTCCGACACGATTGATACGTACTCTTTTCCAAGCGTTACGCGGCCGGTGACTTCTGCTCGCACTTTTTTGCCGGTCGTGGTTTCGAGCACGATTTCGCCTTCGCCGATCATCTCTTTGTCTTTCGCTTTCACTTTATCGCCTTTGGCGAGTTTCAATTTTTGCTGCAACACTTCGGAATGGGTAATACGAATCGTGCGCTGACGGTTCTCTTCAAGAACGCTCACTTTGCCGTCATACGGAGACAGAATCGCCGCTTTGCGGATCGGACGCGCTTCAAACAATTCTTCCACACGAGGCAGACCTTGGGTAATATCTTGCCCGGCAACACCTCCGGTGTGAAACGTACGCATCGTGAGCTGGGTTCCCGGTTCACCAATGCTTTGCGCAGCAATAATGCCGACCGCTGTTCCCATCTCGACCAGCGCATTGCGGCCAAGATCCAGCCCATAGCACTTTCGGCACAATCCGCGACCCGTTTTGCATGCCAAGACTGAACGAATGACAATCACGTCAGGATCGGCTTTTTTGATGGCTTCCAGGTGGTCGCTCATGATGAGTTCGCCCTTTTTCACGATGGTCTTACGGCCAGCTTTAATATCTTGGAGCGTAATGCGAGCCCACACGCGCTTGGCAAGTGAGATGCCAATTTCTTCGGCCTCTTGCTTGGTCACTGGGATCCCTTCGTCATCGCCACAGTCTTCTTCGGCAATTAACATATCCTGTGACACGTCAACCAAGCGGCGCGTCAAGTACCCGGCGTTGGCGGTACGAAGCGCAGTGTCGGTTAACCCTTTGCGGGCGCCGTGCGTGGAGATGAAATACTCCAGCACGTCAAACCCTTCTTTGAAACTTCGTTTCACCGGCAGCTCGATCGTTTCACCGGCCGGGTTAGTCACCAATCCCTTCATGCCCATCATTTGAGTCGTCTGACCCCACGACCCACGAGCACGCGAATCGATCATCGCAAACACCGGCCCATAGCGATCTAATCGCTTCTGCACAGCCTCTTGCACCTTATCTTTCACCCGCGCCCACACTTCAACCACACGCGCGTGGCGTTCAGATTCAGTGAGCAACCCCATTTCATACTGCGAGTAAATCTCGTCCACTTCTTTTTCGGCTGCTTCAATGAGCGCATATTTTTCTTCCGGCACCGGTGTGTCATCCATGCCCCAACTGATACCTGATTGCGTGAGATAGTGGAACGCAAGATTTTTGAGCGCGTCGAGCAGTTCAACGGTTTGCTCATTCGTGTGGGTCGACAAGTAGCTTTTGATGAGATCGCGCAGCTTTTGCACGTCGAGCTTTTCGTTGATGTATGGCAGGTCTTTCGGCAGACTTTCATTAAAAATGAGCCGGCCAACCGACGTGTTCATCATTTTCCCATCCACGCGCACGCGAATTTCATCTTGAAGATGAACCATGCCGTAGTGGTGCGCATACCGCGCTTCGTCGGCGGAGCTATATGTTCGAATCTTTCCTTCGGTCGCCTCATGCATGTTCGTGAGGTAGTAGCAACCAAGCACAATATCTTGCTGCGGAGAAACAACTGGGTCGCCTGTTGCCGGTTTCAAGAGGTTGACGCGCGACGCCATAATGTTGGCCGCTTCCCATTTTGCGCGTTCGGTGAGCGGAACGTGCACAGCCATCTGGTCGCCATCGAAGTCGGCGTTAAAGGCTACGCACACCATGGGGTGAATCTGAATCGCTTTCCCTTCGATGAGGATAGGTTGGAACGCCTGAATACCCAAACGGTGAAGCGTTGGCGCGCGGTTCAAGAGCACGTGGGAGTGCTTGGTGACTTCTTCTAAAATATCCCACACTTCGGATCGGCCGCTTTCGATAAATCGCGACGCCGAGCGCACGTTGTGCACGTACTCGCGTTTAATGAGTTCGGAGATGACGAACGGTTTGAACAGTTCGAGCGCCATGCGCTTGGGCAAACCGCATTGGTTGAATTTGAGATGCGGGCCGACCACGATCACCGAGCGGCCAGAATAATCCACGCGTTTGCCAAGCAAGTTTTGGCGGAATCTGCCTTGCTTGCCTTTGAGCATGTCGGCGAGTGATTTAAGTTGGCGTTTTTGCCCAGTGGACGCGGTCACGGTTTTGCCGTGGCGCGCGTTGTTATCAATGAGCGCGTCAACCGCTTCTTGGAGCATGCGTTTCTCGTTGCGCTTAATCACTTCCGGCGCGTTCAACTCTTGTAAACGTTTCAAACGATTGTTGCGATTGATGACGCGGCGGTACAGATCGTTCAAGTCCGATGCCGCAAAACGGCCGCCATCGAGTTGAACCATGGGCCGCAAATCTGGCGGGATGACAGGGATGGCGGAAATGACCATCCACTCGGGTCGAATGCCGTTCACGCGCAGGTTACGCACGAGTTTCAATCGGCGAATCAAGCGACGCTTTTTGTTCTTGCTGCTTTTCTGAATCTCTTCTTGAACGTCGTTCTCGAGTTTTTCTAAATCAATTTGGAGGAGCAGTTTGCGAATTGTTTCAGCGCCGATGCCTGCTTCAAACACATGTCCGTATTTCAGCGACAAGTCGTGATATTTGGTATCCGAAATAATTTGCAGCGGATGCAGCTCTTGCAATTCTTTTCGTGCAATATCGACGGCGTCGTGGAGATCGCGCACCTGCTCATCTTTATCCACGGCTAAATTCACGATTTCTTTGTCCATCCGCTTTTCAAATTCTGCTTTGTCTTTGTCGGACGTGGCTTTGGCCATGTCCGATGCGAAATTCTTTTTGATCTCGGAAACGTTCGCGCTGAATTCCTGATCAATCTGTTTCTTCTTTTGCGCAAGCTCCTCGTCAATTTGGTGCAGTGTCTGCTCTCGCAGATTATCGTACACGCCGGTAATAATAAAGCTTGCAAAGTACATGACTTTTTCAAGAGATTGCACCGACAAATCCAAAAGCAATCCGATCTTGGACGGCACACCGCGCAAGAACCAGATGTGCGACACCGGAACAGCCAAATCAATGTGCCCCATGCGTTCACGGCGCACAAGGGAGCGAGTCACTTCCACGCCACACTTATCGCAGACAATCCCTTTGTAGCGGATGCGCTTGTATTTTCCGCAATAACATTCCCAGTCTTTTGACGGACCGAAAATGCGTTCGCAAAAGAGCCCGTCTCGTTCGGGTTTTTGCGTGCGATAGTTAATCGTTTCTGGCTTCGTCACTTCGCCGTGCGACCACCGGTGGATGTCGTCCGGGGACGCAAGCTTTAAGCGAATGGAATCGAATTCAGCAAACGGGGAGGAGTGTTCAATCGCCATACTTCGAATGAGTGAATACTATCGTTAGTCAACTATCGTTATTCGGCTTTGGGTTCCGAAGCGTCCTCCTCTTTTGAGAGGGGTGCCTGCGACATCGGCTCGCGAGCGTCGTCGTCCGGCCGATTGTTGCGCTCCTGTCCTTCAGGAATCACTTGCCCCTTGTGCAACAATTCCACTTCGAGACACAAGCCTTTGAGTTCGCGCATGAGCACGTTGAAGGATTCGGGCACATTGATTCGTCGGATCGGCTCACCTTTAATAATGGCTTCATAGGCTTTGGAGCGGCCGGGCACATCATCGGATTTGATGGTCAAAATTTCTTGGAGCGAGTGCGCTGCGCCATACGCTTCGAGCGCCCACACTTCCATTTCTCCAAACCGCTGGCCGCCGAATTGCGCTTTTCCGCCGAGCGGCTGCTGAGTGACGAGCGAGTATGGACCAATAGACCGCTGGTGGATCTTGTCTTCGACCAAGTGGTTGAGTTTGAGCATGTACACATATCCAACGGTCACCGGTTGGTCAAAGAAGTCGCCGGTGCGGCCGTCGATGACGCGAATTTTGCCGGAGTCCGGATAGCCGGCTTTTTTGAGTTCTTCTTTAATCGTGCCTTCGCGCACGCCATCGAGCACCGGAGACGCCACTTTGTATCCAAGCGCTTTGGCGGCAAGCCCCATGTGGCATTCAAAAATCTGCCCGAGGTTCATACGGCTCGTCACGCCAAGAGGATTCAAGATGATGTCGACTGGGCGGCCGTCTTCCAAAAACGGCATGTCTTCGTGCGGCACAATGCGAGAGATGACGCCTTTGTTTCCGTGGCGTCCGGCCATTTTGTCGCCGACTTGAATTTTGCGAAGATGCGCAACCGAGACTTGAATGGTTTTGATCACACCTGATGGGAGTTTGTCTCCGTTTTCTTTTGAAAAAATCTTGATGTCGACAACTTTTCCGTGTTCACCATGTTCCAAGTACATTGACGAGTCTTTCACGTCTTTGGCTTTTTCACCAAAGATCGCGCGGAGCAACCGCTCTTCTGCCGAAAGTTCGGTTTCACCTTTTGGCGTGATTTTACCGACCAAGATATCACCAGACACCACTTCGGCTCCGATGCGCACAACGCCTTCTTCATCCAAGTCTTTGAGTTTTTCTTCGGACACGTTCGGGATGTCGCGCGTAATGACTTCGGGCCCGAGTTTGGTGTCGCGAACATCGATGGAGTAATCTTCAATATGAATTGAGGTGTAGCGGTCGCTGGAGACGAGTCGGTCAGAGATCAAAATCGCGTCTTCAAAGTTGCCGCCTTCCCACGGGAGATACGAAACGAGCACATTTTGGCCAAGCGCGAGTTCGCCGTGATCAGTTGACGCGCCATCAGCCAGCACATCGCCTTTTTTCACTTTCTGACCTTTCAGAACGATCGGCTTTTGGTTCATGCTCGTGGATGCGTTTGATCGCACGAATTTGCCAAGACGGTACTTTTGAATATTGCCGTCGTCGCCAAGCACTTCCACCATGTCCGAAGAAACGGCGATCACTTTACCGGCGCCGTTGGCCACAATCACCTGCCCAGAGTCGCGCGCGGCTTGCGATTCCACGCCTGTGCCGATGATCGGCGCTTCAGGTCGCACGCATGACACGGCCTGACGTTGCATGTTTGTTCCCATCAGGGCGCGAACCGCATCGTCATGTTCCAAGAACGGGATGAGCGCAGTCGTGATCGACACAATCTGTTTTGGCGACACGGCGACGTAGTTGATTTCCGAGGTATGGGTAATATCCGGCTTGCCGAACTTCCGCACTTCGGCGCGTTCACCCGTAAAATATCCTTTTTCATCAACAGGAGTTGTGGCGGCCGTGGTCACATATTTTTCTTCCATGAACGCATCGAGATATTCAATCTCGCCTGTGACGCGAGATTTGTCGCCTTCGCGAACCACTTTCTGGAACGGCGTTTCAATAAATCCATATTCGTTGATGCGTGCGTACGATGCAAGGTGGCCGACGAGTCCAATGTTCGGTCCTTCAGGAGTGGCGATTGGGCAGATGCGGCCGTAGTGTGTGCGGTGCACATCGCGTACGTCAAATCCTGCGCGTTCGCGTGAGAGTCCTCCAGGCCCCATGGCCGACAAGCGGCGCTTATGCTCGAGTTCGGCGAGTGGGTTGGTTTGATCCATGAACTGCGAGAGCTGCGAGGACATGAAAAACTCTTTCACCGGGCCGATGACCGGCCGCGCGTTAATGAGCGCGTTCGGCGTGATCTGATCAATGTCTTTGGTGCTCATGCGATCTTTCACGATGCGCTCCATGCGAGCCAACCCGACGCGGAACTTGTTTTGCACGAGCTCGCCGATGGCGCGCACGCGTCGGTTTCCAAGGTGATCAATGTCGTCGGCTTCTTCTTGCGTCACCGACAAG
>JACPGL010000003.1 GCA_016182525.1 Candidatus Kerfeldbacteria bacterium
ATCAATCGCCGTAGCGCTTGTAAGACCACGATTCACGAGCAACTGCAATAACACCGGCCGAATCTCCGGGAATTTCGCTCGCACTTCTTCAGCAAGCGGTTGAAGGATCACCCATTTCTTGTGTGTCATGTATCACTTGGCTAAATAATACTTAAGATAATCGATGAGTTTGCGCTGGTTCGGGTGGACGAGATACCGCTTCACGACCGCGAGCTTGACCCACTTCATCGCCGTATGTTCTTTCGAGATAACCGGCAGCTGGGAAGTTTTCAAAAGGTAGAATGTCACCTCGCGGTGAACCAACGTGCGCGAATTCAGAACAAAATCAAAATACATCGGCTGGGCAAATCCTGGCAGAAGTTTATATTTTGTGATCCCAGTCTCCTCCCGGATTTCTCGGCGCAGTGTTTCCAGATCCGATTCCCCGCGGTCGACCTTCCCTTTGGGGAACTCCCAGTATTGCGATTTCTTTTGGAACACAATGAGCACGTGATTGCGCTCATTTAAGACAACTGCCCCGACGCTCCTGCTAAAACCCTCTTTTTCATAGAAGGTGCGCGGTTTTTGACCTGTCCGTTTTTGATACGCCTCAAAGAAAAACTCTTGGCCTTTTCCGAAAAACATCGATCGCGTCAGCCCGAGCTCGCGGATAACCTGTTCAAGCTCGGCTTTTGGCCCTTCAATTTCGGCCAAAACATCCATCGCTGGAAAAAATTCGATGCGAATAATTACATGCCGCCAGTGGTAAATCTCAACGCGCCGATCGACGCGGCGAACCAAGCCATACCCCAAGCCTTCAAAAATTCGTCGCATGGTTTCGAAATCTCCAATCTCAACCTCGTGCTCATACTCCTCTTTATATTGTGACGCCCCGTGCTTTTTTTCTTTCCACGACATCACGGTTCGACTGTTGTCGTAGATGCGCAATCGAAGTTTTTGCTTTCGGTTCGTGAGCGTTTTCTCGGCCGTGTCAAACAAAAAATCGCGCATGATGTGCATGCTGACAAGATGCGCTCGCGCGCGTTTCAGCCGATCGCGAAATTCCTGCACATTGTCAATGCGCGCACGAAGTTCAGTTTCGATAATCGAATGGGGTTTGTTTTTCTGCATCAGCGTGGCATGGCAACAATTTTCTCGGCAACCATCTGTTCTTCATTGGTCGGGATAATCAACGTCTTTAGGTGTTTCATCCGCGGCAAGCCTTTCAGAATGCGACGCCGTATCTCGACGCTGCGCTCTCCAATCCCGCCGGTAAAAATGGCTCCATCGCATGCGGGCATGAGGCTGAAATACGATCCCACGTACCGCTGCACATCGTACACATACATATCGCGAGCAAGACGCGCGCGTTTTTTTCGAGCTTGGGTGTGCGTGGACGCGCTTGTGCTGTGCGCGGCACGGAGAATATCGCGCATATCCGACGAAAATCCTGAAATGCCAAGCAATCCAGATTCTTTATACAACACGTGCATCACTTTTTGTTCAGAAAGATGAGCTTTGCGTTGCAGGAGGAGGGGCACGGACGCATCGAGATCCCCAACACGCGTGCCCATGGTTAATCCTTCGAGCGGAGAAAAACCCATGGTCGTATCGATCACGTTGCCGTTTGAAAATGCGGTGACGGAGGAGCCGCTTCCGAGATGACACGAAATGAATGAACATGCCTTCAGTGGTTTGCCGATGAGCCGCGCCGCTTCGCGGATCACATATTCATGCGACAACCCATGGAATCCGTAGCGGCGAATGCCGTACTTTGCGTACAGTGCGCGCGGAAGAGCGTAGAGATAAATATGCTCCGGCAACTCTTGATAAAACTCGGTATCGAAAATGGCGATGTGCGGGATTTGAGGATACATGTGACGTGCGATCGCAAGAACGTGCAACTCCATGGGATTATGCGACGGCGCCCATTCATTATATTTTTCAAGTCGACCAAGCACGGTGCGCGTGACGCGCGTTGGATGCACAAATTCCTCTCCACCGTGCACAACGCGATGCCCAATCACGTCAATGGTCTGTTTATCTTCTGCGAGCGTTTCACGAAGAGCGAGTGAAACAAGACGAAGCGCTTCGGTGTGATCGGTAATCTTTCGGGCTGTGAGCTGCTGCGATGCTCCGTGTTGATTTAGCGTAATAAACGAATCATGCAGACCGATCCGTTCGACGCTGCCAGCAACACGCTCCTTCGTGTTTTCGAACACGCGGAATTTGAGCGTTGCACTTCCGGCATTAAGGACAAGAATGGTCATACGATGACATCTCCTTTTTCGTTACCGGTTAATCCGGCGGCGTTCGCCTCATCGGTATCCAAATGGAGCCGCCAGTGAAACGACTCGTGCACGCGGACGATAACATTATGAAATGTCACAGCCCGTTCGCCTTTAATACTTACAGACACGAGTTGACCGTGGCGCAGACCATGCCGCTTGGCATCTTTTTTGGATGCATGGATGTGACGCTTTGAGAGAATGACGCCATGGGTGATCTTTACCGATCCTTTTGGACCCGTAATGGTGATGCCTGGCGTTCCAGTAAGATGGCCGGATTCGCGCACTGGAGCCGCAACGCCGAGACGACGTGCGTCTGTCGCCGCAAGCTCGACTTGTGTTTCCCGCCGCTCTGGCCCAACAATGCCGACGTTTGCGAATTCACTATTGGTGGTTCGAAGCGTCACTCGTTCACGAGAAAGAAATTGCCCGGTCTGGGAGATCGGCGTTTGAGAAGTCAGGCGCTTGCCACGTCCAAAAAGTTTTTCGACGTCGCGCGGGCAAAGATGAACGTGCCGAGCAGAAATTTCAATGGGGATTTTCATAGTGCGTTATAATAGACTTCGTCCGGTCATATCGAGCGGTTTTTCGATTCCGAGGAGAGCAAGAATGGTCGGCGCCACATCGGCAAGAACACCGACAGGGGTAAAGACAGACAAGTCATCGCCCGACACGCCAAACGTCCCAGGCGTTCCCCGGAGTGTCGGATCAGCAATCACAAACGGAACAGGATTCGTGGTGTGATCTTTGAGGATTTCGCCGGTTTGAGGATCAACAGCTTCTTCTGCATTCCCGTGGTCAGAGGTGAGCAACGCCACTCCACCGTTTTTCCATGTTGCCTCAACCACTTTGCGATTGCATTCATCTAAAAACTGCAGCGCCTCGACAATCTTTGGAAAATTCCCAGTATGCGCCACCATATCCGCATTGGCAAAATTCACCACGATAAAATCATACTTTTTCGCTTCAATTTCCGGCAAGAGCCGATCCACAATATCGTTCGCACTCATGGCCGGTTTCTGATCATAACTCGATACTTGTTTGGACGGCACAAGAATACGCTCCTCGCCAGGAAACGCTTTTTCAACTCCGCCATTGAAGAAAAACGTGACATGTGCATATTTCTCTGTTTCGGCGATGTGCAATTGCGTCAACCCTGCGTCGGATAACACGCGCGCAAGCGGCCGATCGATATATTCAGGAGGAAACGCCACAACCACCGGCAAATCTTTTTCGTATTCAGTCATGGTCACGACATGAATATCTTTCAACTCTCGCGCTCGTTTGAACTTTGGGAAGCCAGTAATAGAAAGGGCTTTCGTGAGCTGTCGCGCGCGATCCGGCCGAAAATTGAAAAAGAGAAACGCATCGTAGTTGTTTGCCCTTCCAACCGGTTGCATATTCTCAATCATCACCGCCGGCTCGAACTCTTCGTCGTACACGCTGCGGGCATACGATGCTTCAAGCGCGTCAAGTGGTTTTTCAAATTGCGCCGCGGATATGCCATCGATAATCGCTTCATAGGCGCGTTGCGTACGATCCCAGTGGTTATCGCGATCCATGGCCCAGAAGCGGCCGGAAAGACTTCCAATCCGACCAACACCTGTTTCACGCAGCCGTTTCTCAAGGCGTTCAAGTGCTCGGCGTCCATCTTTATAGCCGGAATCACGACCATCGAAAATCACGTGAACAACTATATTGTTCATCTTTTCTTTCACGCATAATTCCAAAAGCGCGAACAGATGATCCTCATGGGCGTGCACTCCTCCGGTTCCGATGAGCCCCATCATGTGAAGCCGGGATGAGTATTGGCGCACATGGTTAATCGCCGACAAGAATCCTTCATTGCGATAGAACGACCCATCCATGATTGACTTATTGATCCGCGGCAAACTTTGGTACAAGATCTTTCCGCTCCCAATGCTCAAGTGGCCGACCTCAGAATTTCCAAGCTCGCCCCACGGCAAACCAACAACTTCGCCTGAGGCCGAGAGCGTCATCGTGGGGTACTTTTTTTTGAGTGTGTCAAAAAACGGAGTGGCAGCAACACTCATGGGATTTCCATGAGTCAAGGGGGCAACTCCCCATCCATCGTTGATGATCAGCGTTACAGGACGAGCCACTCTCATACGCTTTTACACATGTTTCGTAAGGACACTTTTCTCCGTCATTTCAGGAGGGATTCGCAGGCCAAGATACTCCAAAATGGTGGGCGCGATATTGGCGAGCCGTCCGCCGCGCTTTCGCAACCCGATCTGCCGTTTCGTCACGAGAAAGAATGGCACAGGATTGGAATTATGTCGCGTTTCAAGCTCATTTTTCTGAAAGTCCATCATCACTTCGGCATTGCCATGATCCCCCACAATCGCCACACACCCTTTCTTTTTGAGCACGAGATCAACGATCTTTTTGACACTCGCGTCGATCACTTCACATCCACGAATGGTGGCATCAATGTTGCCCGTATGCGCAACCATATCCGCGTTGGCAAAGTTCAAACCGATGAAATCGTAGGTGCCACTGCGAATAAAGGTAAGGACACGACGAGTCACTTGCGGCGTACTCATCTGCGGGTACGAATCAAACCGCTCAACCCGTTTTGAAGGGACAAGTAAACGCTTCTCACCGTTCACCGGATCCTTGTATCCCCCATTAAAAAAGTAGGTCATGTGTGCGAACTTTGTCGCTTCGGCAATATAGAGTTGTCGCAACGATTCAAGAGCCTTGGGGAGCGTGTTCGGAACATCCGGCGAGGGAAAGGCGGTGATGACGCTATCAAGATCCGGCCCAAAATCCGTCATGGCAATGAAGCGAAAATTTTTCAAAACGGCCTTTCGCGTATGCGCCCCCGGGTTCATTCCTTCGAAATTCGGTTGAACAAATGGTTTGGTCAACTGACGGGCGCGATCAGAACGCAGGTTGAAAAAGATCACCGCATCATTACTTCGAATGCACGACGGTTCGGCACGTCTGGGAACAATGGAGGTGGGAGGAAAAAACTCATCCGTTATCCCTTCTCGGTAATACGCCTTCACGGCTTCTTCCACAGATTCGAAGTGTCGCGAGGCGCCCACCGTCAGAGCGTGGTATGCCTCAAGAGTCAGTCCCCAATCTTTGACGCGATCCATAGCCGTTTGCCGACCGATCACTGTTGCGATGTGCCCGACACCAAAGCGCTTCATCGCGGCCTGTAAATCATTCAACAGTATCTTGGCTTCACGAGGAGCAGTATCGCGCCCATCAGTAAACAGATGAAGCGCAACATTCGGCATCTTTTTCATCTTCGCGAATCGGAGAAGCGCCCGAAGATGATCAGGCATGGCGTGTCCTGAATGGACATCAGTCAACAACCCCATCAGGTGGAGAGACGACCGTTCGCGTTTCACATGCCGAATCGCCTGAATAAACGCTGGATTTTTGAAGAATGTCCCGTTGCGAATCGCTTCGGAAATGAGCACAGCATCTTGCTTGACAATCCGACCTGCGCCGATATTCAAATGCCCTGCTTCAGAATTGCCCACTTGATACGGAGGCAAGCCCACATCCGAACCCGACGCTCGAAGCGTGGTAAACGCGTGATCCGCCATCATGCCTTCGAGCGTGGGAGTATGTGCAAGAGCGATCGCATTGCCGGGATTTGCCGGTGCAATCCCCCACCCGTCCAAAATAATAAGGACAAATGGGGCGTTCGTTGTTGCGCGCGCACTATGAGAGGCCATCCTCGATCTCCATAAGTCGGTTATACTTTGCTAAACGCTCTCCGCGGGAAAGCGAACCGGTTTTAATATCCGAGGCAACGGCAACGGCAAGATCGGCAATCGTCGTGTCATTCGTTTCGCCCGATCGATTCGACACAACGCATTTGTAGCTATTCTTCTTGGCGAATTTGACGCACTCAATCGTTTCGGAAATCGTCCCGATTTGATTCGGCTTGATCAAAACGGCATTTGCAATCCCTTGCTGCACGCCCTGTTCTAAGCGTTTGATGTTTGTGACGAAATTGTCATCGCCAACGAGTTGAACTCTGTTCCCGAGCGTACGCGTGTGATGCGCCCACCCATCCCAATCATCTTCAGCCAGCCCATCTTCAATCGAGATGATGGGATACTTTTCCAACCATTCTTTATAGCGATGGGTGAGCTCTTCAGCGGTCAGTGACACTTTTTCTAGTGCGAAATCATATTTATTGGTTTCGGCGTTGTAGAATTCGGATGCGGCCGCGTCAATTGCAAGATTCACATCTTGGCCGGGCACATATCCTGCACGTTCAATGCTGCTCATGAGCAAGTCAAAGGCTTGGCCGTTCGATTCCAGCACCGGCGCGTATCCGCCTTCATCACCGACAAGCGACGAATACCCATCATGCTTCAGTACGTCTTTCAGTGTGTAGAACACTTCTGCGCCAACACGGATGCGTTCTTTGAACGAATCTTGCTTTGGCACAATCATGAACTCTTGAATCGAAAGTCCGTTGTCAGCGTGTTTGCCTCCGTTCACGACATTGAGATACGGATACGGCATGCGGAGTGGCTCTTTGAGATCGTACGTCTCGCGAATATACTCATAGAGAAATTGCCGTTTGGCGGTGGCTGCGGCGTGCGCGCAAGCGATGGACACGGCAAGAATGGCATTGGCGCCGAGATTTGATTTGTTCTCGGACGCGTCGAGCTCGATCATGGTGTAGTCGATCTCTTCTTGGCTCTCGACGTGTTTGCCATGGAGACGGGGAGCGATCGCTTCGTTGACATTGTCAACCGCTTTCAACACACCGCGGCCTTTGTAGCGGGAGTCGTCGCCGTCGCGAAGTTCAAGAGCTTCGTGTGCGCCGGTAGATGCGCCCGAGGGCACTGCACCGACTCCACGCACGCCGTTTCCAAGTTCCACCACCGCTTCAACCGTTGGGTTTCCGCGAGAGTCTAAAATTTCACGCGCTCGCACTTTTTCGATTTTCGTCCCCCCAATGAGAAAGGTTGTCATATATTTCCATAGGTCATCCTGTGAGCATCGTCATCCTGAACAATGAGAGTTGTCATCCTGAGGTCGCTTTGGGCGACCGAAGGATCTCGAGAGATCCTTCACTTCGTTCAGGATGACACCTTCGTTTTGGATGACAGAGCACAGGATGACAGAAAATTAGGTACTTCGTTTTTCGAATTCTTCAATGACCGGCAATTTTTCGCCTGAGACAAACTCAAGACTTGCGCCGCCGCCGATCGACACATGATCGAACTTGCCTTGGAGTTTGTAATCCTCGACCACGCTCGCCGTGTCACCGCCGCCAAGCACCGTCACTCCTGAACTATTCGCAATCGCGGTGGCCACGGCTTTCGTGCCCTTCGCATACTCCGGCTTTTCAAAAAATCCCATCGGCCCATTGAAAAAAATCGTTTTCGCGCCAGCAATGATTTGGGTGTATTTCTCAATCGTTTTTGGGCCAATGTCGTAGTAGGCGTGTCCGTCAGGGATCGTGCCGGTTGCAAGATCCACAACAACGCCGGCTGAATCAGGATCCGAGCCGGCAACAAGATCAAGCGGCAGAACAATATTTTGATGCGTCAACAACTCTTTCGCAACATCCACTGAAGACATTTCCTCTTCGCCCACATTCACCGACTCAACATCCACAAGTGACGTACCGACCTCCATACCCTTGGCCACCAAAAACGTATTTGCAAGCGCGCCGCCGATCAAAATCGAGTCGGCAAGTGACACGAAATTCTTTAACACGCCGACTTTATCGGTAATTTTGGCGCCTCCAAACACCGCGACAAACGGATGCGTAGGATTTTCAGTCACCTTTGACAGCGCTTGAATTTCTTTTTCAAGCTGCAATCCAATACACACCTCTTTGCCGTGACGCACAACGCCGGTCGTTGAGGAATGACGCCGGTGGGTTTGCGGAAACGCATCGTACACAACCACATCGATATCTTTCACCAGTTCTCGCGCAAAGTCGTCGTTGTCTTTTTTTTCTTCAGGGTAAAAGCGCACGTTCTCGAGCATGAGCATGTCGCCGGGTTTGAGCGCGGCCTTTGCTTTGTCAACGTCGGGCCCAATGCATGCTTGCACCGTCTTTACCGGCTTGCCAAGAATCTCGCCAAGGCGTTTGGCAATCGGAGCTGTGCGCAAATCCTCCACCACTTTGCCTTCTGGCCGCTTCACCCATGTCAAGAACACAATCGAGCAGCCTTGATTCAGCAGATACTCGATGGTGGGCACAACCGCTTGGATGCGCGTGTCGTCCGATGGAACAAGCTTTCCATCCACTTTTTTTGGAGAGATGTCGAAGGGAGCACGGAACACGACGCGCTTGCCGGTCACCTCAACATCTTTCAACGTTTTGATCATAGCAAAATTCGGCTGTTCTTCGGTCTTCGCGAAGAACAGAAACTAAGAGTAAATTCGAACTTTATTATACCAGAAAAAGCGGAAGTGTAAAAGCTCCTGGCGCCGTCCCCCGTGAGGGTTCAGGCGCCAGGAAGCTCTTTGACTCCGCTGGAACGGAATCGCGGCGATCAGTCGACGGAGCGTGCCGGTTCCCGAGCCGGCTCCCACATGGCCTCGTTCAGGATGGCGAGAGCCATCCCGGCGGCAGTGGCAGCAAGCTCTCCGATCGACGCGACCGGGCGCTGCACGGTGAGCAGAGACCGAGCCCCTGCCCTGCGACGGGCGATCCAATCCTCGAAGGGGATGTTGAGACCCTTCCCCTCCTTCTTCGGTTTGTGAACGCCCGGCACACGGATGATCCTTCTCATGCCATCACGTGGCACCCCGATGGCCACCACGTGCGTCGGTTCGTGTCGGACCCCGACGACCGCGAGCGACACCCACCCGAACTCTCCGAATCCCGTGCCGATGATGCCGAAGACATCCATCGGGACGAAGAACACGAGAAGCATGAGAGCGGGCAGGTAGCCGAGCGGGGGCGGGATCTGAGCCGCGTCGAAGAGCATGATCCCCGCGATCATCATCGGGAGAACCCCGATGAGTGACGTGAGGCATACCCACTTGGCTCTCGCCGTGTGTCGGACGAGCGTATCGTCCCGCCGGTACGCGAGGAGCGAACGCCGCAGGATGCCAGCGCTGAACACCGCGATGCCGTACCACACGGCGAAGAGAGTCTCCGACAGAACCGAAGTCCGTATCTCCTCCTGGCTGCCGGAGGCGAGGTTCATCACCCCAGTGATACCGGCGACGAGGAGAGGCAGACACGGCAGCATAACGAGCGCAAAGAGCCGCTCGGCTTCCGAGAGACCATCGATCCGTGCACGCGCACGTCTCGCAATCATGGGAATGCCCATGATCTCCTCCTGTCTTCCACCCTTTCGGATGGTCGACAATCCTCAATGTACGCCGTATACATAAAGGAAGTTGAGCCTCTCTTACCACTTTCCACCCCACTTGTCAACAGCTCTAAACATGATGCTCTAAACAATAAATAAAAGGGTTCTCGTGGGCGCCAGCACAGTGCCAGCGCCCACGAGTTCTCCTGCACGCGGCAGGTCGCCTAGAGCGACGTGTCGCCTCCCTCGGGCGTGAGGTCCACGACGTCGGCGAAGTACGGGTTCATCACGGTGCCATGGGCAGCCGAGAGCTGCACCGTGAAGTCGTACACGTGACCCGGCAGAACCAGGACGAACTCGTCATCGGTCGCAAATCCCATCTTCATCATGACGTCGTCGAACATGCCACGATGCTGATGGAGAGTCTGCCGATGGATCGAGTAGTCCCAGTCCTCCTCGGCGAACGGGCACAGCCGCGCGCCCGCCTCGACATCGTCCCAGGTCGGCGGCTCCATCACCGGATTGTCCCCAACCATCCGCACGCGGATGACGTGGGACTCTTCGGCGATCCGCCGCGTCCTGCCGGTCGTGCCCATCCTCGCGTACGGAACTAGGAGCCGTGTCGCTGCCGGCTGATCCGTGATATCGACAATGCTCCTCAGTCCCTTGGTGTCGACCCAGGTGGGGTCGCTCACCATGGCGCTCACGCCGATGCAGTAGGCGCGGCCTCGTTCGACCGTCCCAACCGAACCGTCTATGAGGCGGACGCAGACCCGTTCGCTGTCCTCGAGCGCATACGTGGACAGCCTGGGCCAGACGTCCTCCTGGAACAGCTCGTGATGCAGGACGTTGTCCGCATCCGGCTCGTACGCGGCGCACGAAGCCGTCGCGACGAGCGGCGAGCAGACGCCGGGGTTCACCGTGCGCACCC
>JACPGL010000004.1 GCA_016182525.1 Candidatus Kerfeldbacteria bacterium
AGTGGGAGTCGGCGAGAACGCAACACGCCCAGGAATTGTCCACCGCTTGGATCGTGATGTCTCCGGCGTGATGGTGGTTGCCAAAACGCAAGAGGCGTTTGCGCATCTCAAAGCTCAATTCGCCAACCGCACCGTTCGCAAAGAATATCTCGCGCTTGTCCACGGTGTGATGCAACAACCCGACGGTGAGATCCGATTCTCCATCGACCGATCAGTACGCGACGGAAAAATCGCAGCTAAGAGCGACCAGTCCGGCAAAGACGCCATCACAAAGTTTTGGGTGGAGCAACGATTTCAACAGTATACACTGCTAAAGGTGCAGATCTTGACCGGCCGAACGAATCAAATCCGCGTGCACTTACGGGCGCGGTCGCATCCGATTGTGGGCGACACGCGGTATGGGCGCGGACGACCATCCGAACCGATCAGCCGGCCGTTCCTGCACTCCTCCCATCTCGCTTTTCTGAACATGGCAGGCGAACAGCAGAGTTTCACCGCCCCGCTTCCAGCCGATCTTGAGGCGTTCCTTGTGGGGATTCACTCCCCACATCGTGATGGTTGACAGGTCAGCGCTATTCTTGTATGATGCATTCGCATTTTTAACGGTTTTTTATTTTGTATGGCAGACGAGACAAACGCGGCACCAGCGGTGACGGATGCACCGACGGAAGCTCCAAAAGAAGAAGCGCCAGCAACTCCGGCAGAACCCAAGGCTGAAGAAGCACCAGCTCCAGCAGCAGAAGCGCCTGTCGCTGAAACACCGGCGACTCCGGAAACTCCGGTCGCGCCAGCAACCGCTCCTGAAGAAATCCGCTCCGGGTACAAAGTGCGGGTTGCGCAAAAGATTGTGCAGGGCGGCAAAGAACGCATCCAGAACTTTGAAGGGATTGTGATTGCGACCTCTGGCAAGACGCCGGAAACAAAAACGATCACCGTTCGCAAAGTGTCTGAAGGCATCGGGGTGGAGAAAATCTTCCCGCTCGCATCACCGAACGTGACTGCGATTACGGTGCTCGACAAGATGAACGTGCGCCGATCAAAGTTGTATTATCTTCGAAACTCGCTCCAGAAGTTTCAACAGCTTCGACGGAAGAAATAGAGGATTGGTTTTAAGAAGGGGGTAAAAAGGGGCCCCCACAAAAATGGTGCGCAGGGCGGTCGCGAAAGCGCGACCGACCGAGCACGTTTTTGTGGGGAGAGGAGGAAACGTGTGCAGGCTGGAGTATTGCTGTACCCGTCTCGATGATGTTCGGACAGCAATACGGAAGCCGGAACACGTTTCCGACGAGCGGACGTGGCGGAACTGGTATACGCGCAAGCTTGAGGGGCTTGTGGGATTCTTTCCCGTGGAGGTTCAAGTCCTCTCGTCCGCACTCGCGATTTGTTGCTTCGGGTTTCGTAAGTCCTCTCATGAGAACTTACTGCACCCTCCGCAACAATCTCTCGTTTCGAAAAAATGCGTGCCCGTCCCACAAGAGCGGGACTGCGCACCACATTTTTTCGACAGGGGAGATACCGTAACCTCCAGACTTTCGGGCGCTTAGCTCAGCTGGTTAGAGCGTCGCATTTACACTGCGAAGGCCGGGGGTCCGACTCCCTCAGCGCCCACGAAGGGTGCAGAGATATACACGCGAGCCGGGGTAGCTCAGTGGTAGAGCACATGACTGAAGATTTTCGGTCCGTTCCGAAGCGATTCGGGAATGAAAATTGGGTGAATTCGGGGAAGCCTACATCAAACGATACGGTAATCCCGAGCCAAGCCAAGAAGGGCCCGCGACTCGCGGAGGTTTCTTGGAAGGTGTAGAGACTAGCGAGATGAGTCCCGACAATATTCTCGCCCAGTGCGCCCAACCTCTTGCAGAAGAGGATGAGATAGTCCAATCCAAGAAGGAAACTTCTTGACCACAGGAAAATCATGGTGTCGTGAGTCCGATTCTCACCCCCGGCACAGAAAAGAAAGGCCTCTTTACAGAGGCTTTTCTGCTCCTTGCTTTCTCCTCCGAAATCGCCTATCATTGAATGGCTTACAAAACGCATATGCCAGCAATCGACTGGACACATATCTATAAAAAGTATAAGGGTCAGTGGGTCGCTCTTGAGGGTGACGAACAAACCGTCATCGCGAGTGGGAAAACCGCAAAGGACGCTTTCCAGAAAGCCCAACAAAAAGGCTACACCAAACCGATCTTGACGCGTATGCCAAAGAATCTTGAGACATACGTCGGATTTGGAATATGAAATTCCGGTATAAACGATACAGCCGAAACATTCTTCGGCCAGTCATCCCCGTTGAGATAGGCATTGGTGACCGTTCCATTCCCTACGAAGCACTTGTTGATTCTGGAGCGGATTTTTGTATCTTTCCAGCAGAACTTGGGGAGCTCCTCGAAATTGATCTCGCAGGTGGAGAAAAAAATCTTGTCAATGGAATTACTGGCAAAGCTGAATGGTACTTTATGCACTCTGTAACCCTTACTGTGGGTGGCCATCCATTTATCATCAAAGCCGGCTTCTTGCCAAACATGGGGGAAATAGGGTATGGTGTCGTGGGACAACAGGGATTCTTTGATCTCTTCATTGTCAAATTTGATCTTCAACAGGAAGAAATCGAATTAAAACCACGAGTCTAATTTTCGGGGATTGGCGCAGTTGGTAGCGCGCCGCGTTTGGGACGCGGAGGCCGCCGGTTCGAGTCCGGCATCCCCGACCAGAACATTCCCACTCATAGTGATGAAATCGTATACCACTCTTAAAAAACAATTGTTAAAAGACAAAGCCGTACGAAAAGCCTATGCTGAACTTGGCTCAGAGTTTCGATTGGTTCAACTGAACATCGAGCGACGGATACAAAAATGTACATAACCAGCGCACAAGATTCAACTTCCCCCATCCACACACCGCATGGGGAAACAATCTGCGAACTCATTGGACGCGCCGTTGTTCAACCCACCGACACTCATAGCGTCGCGCATGTGCTGATTCCTCCAGGCAGCTCGACTCTTCTTCACTCCCATCCCAGCACTGACGAGAGCTACTACATTCTCAAGAGGAAAGCGCGAATGGTGCTCGATGATGAAGAGGCGTTGTTATCACCCGGTCAGATCGTTCTCATTGCTCCCGGCCAGCGTCATAAAATCTTTACTGTCGGATCAGACCCTCTTGAGATGCTCGTCGTTTGCGTGCCAGCGTGGGAACCCACAAATACAATCTGGCTCGAAGGATCCGACGCAGTTTCCAAATAAGCCAGGGATACATTATCTCTTCTATGCCCGCGAATCCGTCAACCATCCAACTCCTTTCCATTCTTGCCACGATCGGTGTGGCGCTCTTTGGATATGCGGTGACGTATATCTACAACCTTCGTCTTGCGCGACGCAAAGAGCGGCTTGATCGCGTCACGCAACAGCTCGATGACTTTTACGGGCCGCTCTACATCACCGCTAAAACCATCGACACCGCGTATCGCACTCTTCTGGAAACCATGGACCGCACATCCTTTTTTGATGACGCAAATCCGCCGACCCCCGAGCAATGGACACAGCACCGCATCTGGGTCAAGACGATTTTCCTTCCTCTCGTGAACGATCTTGGCACGATTATTAAAAACAACGCGCATCTTATTCGCGAACAAGAGATGCCCGACATGTTGATTCGCGTTGTCGCGCATTCCTTTACCTCCCAAGTGCTTGCGTATGAGTGGGAACATGGCGACACGCGAAACGAATTGCCGGCCATTGCTTTCCCGACAGAAATCTTAGACTACGCCACGCGCTCGTACAAAGAGCTGAAACATGAACAGCTCGCCCTCATTGGACGCAAGTCGTAAGGAAATGTGGGGGATCGGTAGACATCGCTCAAAAACAGCGATGCTTTTGAGTTGACAAGATCAGGAAAGCGTGGCAGGATGAGGCGTTCTTACTGCTCGGAAGCCAACACATGTGCGCTTTTCGCGAGGGTCCCCTTTTGAGAAACGCACAGCAGCGGCTTCTGACTGCGAGGACAAAATGCGATTTTCTGCTTCTCTACTCCTGCTTATCGCCGGCCTCGTGCTGGTGGCTGGCTGCTCGTCGCACAAGCAGACCGAACAGGTTGGGCCTGGCACGGTCATCACGTCCGAAAACGGCTCGGTCACCGTCCGCCAGGCGACCGCCGCCGAGATGGCCGGGTTCGAAAGGCTCAGTGAGCAGCTGAGCCTTGCCGACACCACGGCCACCGCGGCGACACCAGTGCTCGCTACGGAGGAGGGACCTCCGGACAGCGTACAGGCTGTCGTCCTCAAAGCCGTCGAGGCGTCCACCGCCCGTGGCGCGAAGGAGGGAAACCCCCTCCGAATCATCGTCGAGGAATTCAATGCCCATGCCCCGGAAGGCTGGGCGTTGCGTGAGTTCCGTTCTTCCGAGGGGGACTGGCGACTGCGCCTCGGTAGCGCCAAGCTGGTCCTCGTCCGGCGGGATCCGGACGACCCCGAGGAGTGGCAGGTCGCGGTCAATCAGCAGGAGGTGCTCTACTTCCGCGACTGACGCGGCTGTGCCACGAAGCCAGCCCGCCTGAGTCCGCGCGCCAATACCCTCGCGCGCGCGGACTCTGACCCCCTCCCTCCAACCCTCTTTCGGGAAATTTTTCTGTTGACTTTTTCAAAAAAATAGATATAATAGACGAAAGATCACAAAATTTGAACAACGCCTATGTCAAAAAAAGTTCTCTTTTTTCTTGTTGCCGCAATTCCTGCTATCGCCTTTGCCGAACAAGATGCCGAAACGTCATCTCACGCATCAACTGCCATTACTTTCCTTTGGATTGCGATCATTCTCGGAGCCGCAAAGCTCTCGAGTTTTATTGAACGACTGGGTCAGCCGGCCGTTCTTGGCGAGTTACTCATCGGCGTTGTCATCGGAAACCTTGTGCTTTTTGGCCTACCCTGGTTTGAGGCTCTGAAGACGAACGAAATCATCGCCTTCCTCGCTGAACTCGGCGTGGTCATTCTCCTCTTTCAAATCGGCTTGGAATCCAATATTCAAAAAATGAAAAAAGTTGGAGGACGAGCACTGCTCGTCGCTCTTGTTGGCGTGGTCGTTCCCTTTGTTCTTGGAACATTTCTCGTCGGCCCGCTCCTTGCTCCAGGGCTTTCATCGAACACCTATCTCTTCATTGGCGCAACGCTCACCGCAACATCGGTCGGAATCACCGCCCGTGTCTTTCAGGATCTTAAAAAACTCCAATCACCTGAAGCACAAATCGTTCTGGGTGCGGCAGTCATCGATGATGTTCTCGGCTTAATCATCTTGGCTGTCGTCTCGGCGATGGTGACCGTCGGAAACGTGGGGATCATGACAATCGCTTGGATTACATTGAAAGCCGCTCTATTCCTCGTCGGATCTATTTTTATCGGCCAGATGACCGCTCATCCCATTAGTAAAGCATTCTCAAAAATTCATACTGGAACAGGAATAAAATTCACGCTTGCGATTATTTACTGTCTGGTGTTTGCCTATCTTGCTTATGTAATCGGACTCGCGCCCATTGTGGGAGCATTCGCCGCCGGGCTCGTGCTTGATCCTGTCCACTTTCGCTATTTCAAAAAACCCGATTTCGTCGAAGAACTGACGGCTCTTGCCAATACGGCAGCGCCCTCGACAAAAGCAAAAATCATTTCCACGGTGGAATCGTATACGCATCATCATGTGGAAAATCTTGTCGCTCCTCTTGGAATGTTCCTCGTACCGATTTTTTTCGTGCTCACCGGCATGAATGTACGTCTTGAAACATTAACGAACGCGCCTATCCTTTTGACAGCCCTTGGGATCACCGTTGCTGCTTTTATTGGCAAAATTTGTGCTGGACTTGTTGCAGGGAAAGCGAATAAAATGATCGTTGGCGTCGGTATGATTCCTCGAGGGGAAGTGGGATTGATCTTTGCGCTTATGGGGAAATCGCTTGGCGTAATCTCTGACGAATTGTACTCTGCGCTCGTGATTATGGTAATTTTGAGCACACTCCTGACTCCTCCAGTGCTCGCAACACTCCTCCGACGACAAAAAGCCGCCGAAACTCAATTTATACCTACTTAGACATCTTGTTTGCATGGCGATGTTTTTCATTGACAAAAAAATCACGAGTGTGGTAAGGTGGTGGCTCGTCCTTTACTCTGGAGGCTAAACCATGCGTATTTTGTGCGAGAGACGTCACAAAAGCACGCATAAGAGCCTCTAAAAATGTGGAGAAATAACCAAGATGTATCCGCAGAAGATCGTGAGTCTGGATGATTTGCTCACCAAGAGCGGAGTGGAGCTCTTCACGGAGAACCTGTTCATCGTATTGACAGGTGCGCGAGGGATTCTCCGTAGCCTCTGTCAGGGGTGCCAAGATCGTCTTGGCGTAACGTTTGAAGGAGAGCTCCCGCCGCGCGAGTTCGAGGCGCTTCAAGCGCATCGAGCATCGGGAAGCTGCAGCTCGGTTCAACTAGCCGCCCTCCTCCATGGGCAGGGTCTCACCAAGCTCCGGGGGTTCGCACCCTTCATGCAGTCGCAGTCACCGACAGAGCTCGATAAGAACGACCGCCTCTGGCTGGACGATTCGGCCGTACGAGCGCTGATGCACTACGTCCTCCTGTTCCTGACGTCGACTTCGGTCGACAAGCTGGCTCCATTCGGGGAGAGGTGAGCTCTACCAAGAGCCACGTCGAGGGGCCGGTGTGGGTTTGATTCCCACCCGGCCCCGGATTATCTTTTTTCAAAAAGCAGATGAATATTCCAAAAACAATCCTTTTGAAACGTTCTTGACTACTTCTAGAATACGCGGTATAATAGAGTCAATACTTCTCTATGATTCAACGACTCATCCAACTCCCCAAAAAACACAGCTTTTTCTTATTTGGCCCGCGTCAAACAGGGAAAAGCACGCTTTTGAAAACGCTCTTTTCCGAACAACAAACCATGTATTACGATTTGCTGAAATCAGAAGAATACTTGCGGTTGTCGGCCCACCCGCAATTATTCCGCGAGGAAGTACTCGCGCGTCCTGCCTCAAAAAGCCGTGTCATTATTGATGAAATCCAGCGTGTTCCCCTCTTGCTGAATGAAGTCCATTGGCTGATGGAACAGCCGCGCGCGCCCGTGTTTTTGTTAACTGGCTCCAGCGCGCGGAAACTCAAGCGGGGTCATGCCAATCTTTTGGGTGGCAGAGCGTTGACAATGCAGCTTTTCCCATTGGTACAAGCGGAACTCACTGATCTCTTCTCGCTTCACAAAGCGCTCGAAGTTGGCACTCTACCCAAAATCTATCTGGAGCCAGAACGCGATGTTGCAAATGCCTTATTGCAAGCGTACGTTGATACGTACCTCAAAGAAGAAATTCAACTCGAAGCACAGGTGCGAAATTTGAATCCGTTTATTCAATTTTTAACGCTGGCGGCACATGAGAACGGAAACAGTATTCACTTCTCAAACATCTCTCGAGAAACCGGCGTGTCGTATCAAACAGTAAAATCGTACTATCAGATTTTGGAGGACACGTTGCTCGGTTTTTTCTTGCTTTCCTACAAACGAGCCCTGCGCAAACGCTTGAATCAGCATCCCAAGTTTTATTTTTTTGATCGAGGAATTGTACGGGCTCTTACCAAAACACTTACTGTACCGCTTGAGCCAAAAACCGATGCGTTTGGGCGAGCATTTGAACATTTCATGATTTTGGAAATCATGCGGACGATTCAGTATGAGAAGCTGGATTATCGAATGTCCTATTACCGAACAGAACATGGGGCTGAAGTTGACCTGATTCTTGAAACTCCGCGGGGTGGTATCAAAGCCATCGAAATAAAATCGACGGACAGCGTGCAAGGGGTGCATCTTTCCGGTTTGCGATCATTTGCCACCATCGCTCCGCACGCAGAGCTGTGTTGTGCGTCTTTGGCTCCGCACAGGCGCAAGATTGGGAACATCGACATTCTTCCGTGGCAAGACGTTCTTGAATGGATAAAACGGTAATAATGCGTCTCGAACAAAACCATTGCAGCTCGGTGCATTGTATGGTATCCTCTTTTTAGGAGGATCTGTCATAAACATTCTTAATCCTCTTTTGTGCTATGAAGTCTCTATCGAAATTTTTTACGAAAGAAGCTCTACTCTTTGTTGCGCTCTTTGCAGTTTTGGGGTTTTTAGCGCTTCAGGTGCCGGTCACCCAGCTCATGGGATCAAAGGCAAAGTTCACGTTGTTTGACGCGTTTGGCCCGATTGCGAGCGGATTTGTAGGCACGGTCCCTGGCGTCATCGCCGTCTTCCTGATGCAGTTTGCGAATTTCCTGGTCCATGGGGCAAAAGTGGTGGATGCCGGCACGATCATTCGATTCTTCCCCATGCTTTTTGCCACATGGTATTTCAGCAAACGATCCCGCGCTGTTCTTGTTATCCCAGTGATCGCTATCGTCGCCTTTCTTGCGCACCCGATCGGCCGCGAGGTCTGGTACTACTCGCTCTTTTGGCTCATTCCGCTCGTCTGTCACGCCTTCCGAGAGCGATTCTTGTTTGCGCGCAGCCTTGGCGCAACCTTCACGGCCCATGCGGTTGGTGGCGCGCTCTGGATCTACACCTTTACCCTGCCCGCAACTGTGTGGCAGTCGCTCATCCCCATCGTTGCTCTTGAACGGTTGATTTTTGCGATCGGCATTTCGGTGATGTATGTCGTTGTCACCAACATCTTGCATGTCTTGAGTGAAAAAAAGATTGTCACGCTGCCGTTCGCGCTCAATACAAAATACATTCGCAGACGAAGTTCAGTGTAGCGAACACAAAAGGTGAAGGGAGGTGATTTCATGCCAGACGTCACATTGAATTGGGTTGCCATGCTCGTTGCGCTTATCGTTTCAATGGTCATCGGCTCTCTTTGGTATTCCAAACCCGTCTTTGGAAAAGCCTGGATGGGGATGATCGGAAAAAGCGAAGAGGATTTGAAAAAAGGCGCAGGCAAAGCCATGGGAATCATGATCGTTGCCACGATCATTATGATCTACGTTCTCTCCAACATCGTTGACTACGCAACGGCAACGACGTGGATGGAAGGTGCGCAAACAGGATTCTGGGTATGGCTGGGGTTCGTGGCGACCGTCCTCGTGATGAGCGCCGGATACGAAGGCCGGCCAATGAAGCTTACGGCGATCAATGCAGGCTTTCAGTTGGTCAATCTTGTCGTCGCGGGTGCGATTCTTGCAGCCTGGGCGTAAGCATTTTTTTTCGACTGCAGGCTCGGCCGCGACCGAGCCTGCTTAGCATGGGGATATCTACTCACATGCGATCTTTCTTCCGCATGCTGCATGTGCTACAATAGTACCATGAATTGGTACTTCATCCTCGTTGTTCTCCATATTGTCGGAACAGCGCTCGGCGTGGGAGCGGTCACGGTTGGCGAGGCGCTATTTTTTCGTGCGCTGAAAAACAAACGTATTGACGAAAGCATGGTCGAGACATTAAAAACCGTATCCCAGATTGTGTGGGTCGGGCTCTCCGTACTCTTTTTCTCTGGAGCATTTTTCTTTGTGGTGTACCGACTCGGCGCTCCTGAACGTCTTGACCTTGCGTTCTCATCCAAGTTTTGGATCAAGATGCTGATCGTTGGCGTGCTATCGGCGAACGGTGTGTTTATGCACTTTAAGACCATTCCCGCGCTCGAACGGCTTGCGCGCGAAGGAGGCAAACTCTCGTCCCCGCTCTTTCAAAAATATGCCTGGCAATTTTTCGCCAGCGGAGCAATCTCATTCACGTCGTGGTACGGAGCGCTCGCGCTCGGTGCTGCGCGCAACTTCCCTCTCACTTTTTGGCAGGCACTCGTCGTGTATATTCTCATCCTCGCGTTCGCCATCGGTGTATCCCAAATGATATGCCGGCGCGTTCTCGATTCTCTTTCACGCTCATGAACTCCACCTTTCAAATACTCTTGATTCTCCATGTCCTTGCCGGTGTTCTTGGGATTCTCTTTTTTCTGTGTGCGTTCTTCTGTCTTGCGCGACCGCATCGTGGGAAATGGCGAGTGGGGGTGACACTGCTCGGCACGCTCTCATTCTGGATCGCATGGATTGCAGGAGGCGCGTATTACGTCAAACGCTACGGCAGCGCGGTGAAACCGATTATTATGAAAGGGTCAACACCGTGGGCGCATACGATTTTTATGGAAGCCAAAGAGCATCTGTTTCTTTTCCTCCCGTTCCTTAGTGTTGCCGCGTTGTTGCTTGTCTGGCTTGCCGGCCAAGAGATTGATAAAGATGAAAAGCTCCGGGCGCGTGCGCAGATGCTTGTTGGCCTTATCATCGCCCTTGGAATTTTCATGACATTCAGCGGAATTGTCATTTCGGCGGCCGGCGGTCGCGTATCGTAACTCTATGAACACCAAAACACGATGGATTATTGGAGCACTTCAAGCGGCAACAGTCGCCGTTGTTCTGGTTGCCGTTCTCACCGTTCTGGCCGAGCTTGTCCCTGCGCTCAAAGATTGGCTGAAAGCGACCTTCTCCCATCACTGGATTGGCAAAGGCGTGCTCGCGCTTGTAGCGTTTGTTCTTGTGTTCCTCATCGCGAGTGCTCTTGCCAAAAACGTCTCGACGCAAAAACTGGCACGATGGATGAATGTCCTCTCGATCACCACTGTTGTTACCTCGCTCGTCATCATTGGGTTCTTCATTGTCGAGACCGTTTTCTAAACCCGTTCCCCCTATTCACAAAATCCGCAAAGTGGGGTAGGATACGGGTGCTTTAATTTCGGGGTATAGCGCAGTTGGTAGCGCGCATGCATGGGGTGCATGAGGTCGTGGGTTCAAATCCCGCTACCCCGACCAAATATGACATTCCCGTTTGCATCCAAAAATGGCGCGCTTATTCCGTACGCCGAGGCTGCGGTTCCGGTAACGAACATTGCCTATGCGTATGGCTTTGGCGTGTACGAATCTCTGCGTGTCACGGACAACGTCGTCTTTTTTCTGGATCAGCATATCAACCGCCTCATTACATCTGCAGAAATGATCGGGCTCGCTCACCCTTTTTCGCCCGAGACGATTTCACAGAGCCTCCGAACTCTTGTCACAAAAACTCTCGGTACCTATAATGTAAAAATTCTTCTGATTGGAGCAGCGCGGCCTGAAGACGTGCTGTTGTTTATGCTGCCATCCGCTCCGCTCTTCCCTGATCGTAAACTGTATCGCGATGGAGCAACGGCAATCACGGTTCACGGCCGCCGACCCTTTCCCAAAGCCAAAACACTGAACATGCTCACGAGTCATCTTGCGTACACCAAAGCGCGAGAGGTGGGATGCTATGATGCACTCTTGGTCAATGAAAAAGATGAGATCATCGAAGGTACACGATGCAACTTTTTCGCGATCCGTGGACGAACCATTGTGAGCCCGCCGAACGCCGAGATTCTCGATGGCGTGACGCGGGATATCGTTCTCGCTCTTGCGCGCCAACACAACTTCGCGGTTGAAGAACACCCAATCAACAAAGATACGCTCAGCGAGTACGACGGTGCATTCCTCACGAGCACAAGTGGAAAAGTGCTCCCTCTGCGGACGATCGATGATTTCTCGTTCCCTGGCATCCCGACCACGATTCACGAACTCGTAAAAATCTACGACGACTTTCTCAAAAACTATCACAATCCTTAGAAATCGAGATCCGTTCTCGATTTCCTTATTTCCGAGAACGGATCTCGGAAATAAGGAAATAATAAAGAAAACCCCGGTGACCAGCCGGGGTATTTCTTTTGTATAGACTTATTCGTTGATCGTCGTGGCTTTCACGCCGCCGCGGAAATTTTCGGCGAAACCCCAGAACCAGCCATACAGCTCAAGTTCTTCGGTGTCCGAATTCCAGTCGAGAACACGAACATTCGGGCCGCCCATCCCCACCTCGAGCGGTGAAATGATGAGTTCAGAATCTCCATCGCCCTGAATATCCGACACCGTCACGTGGAGCTGACCACGGAGCCCTGCGCCATACACAAGCATCCAATCGCTGAGGACAAATCCGCCTTGGTCAGGATCATATTCATAGACGCGCAGATTGGATCCGCCATCATGCCGCGGGCTTGTGACGATTTCACGATAGTTATCATTATCGAGATTCGTGATCGCGAAGTCAACGCCGCCATGGTAGGACTCTTGGTAGGCCATGAACCACCCGACACGGTCGATTTCTTGAGTCAAGGCATTGTACTCGAACACCTGCACGTTCGGGCCGCCCTGGGTATGAGGAGCCACGACCGCCTCAATCATTCCATCGTTATCAATATCTCCTACGCGAATGTTCAACTCACCGCGCCACTGTGGACCAAAGGCCATGGTCCACCCAAGCAATTCGAATGCTTCGTCGTTCGTGTTAAATTTGTAGAATCGAATGTTGGAGCCGGCCGCTTCTTCCGGAGCCACGACGAGGTCACGAACTCCATCTCCATCAAGATCACCCGTCATCACTCGCAAACCGACGCGCACTGTCGTTCCATAGGCGAAGAATTGAGTGAGGAGTTCGAGTTTTCCATTCTCATAATTGAAGACGCGAATGTGCGATGTACCGCCACTTGTCGGGAAGACGATAACATCCGGCGTGTCGTCTCCCGTCACATCAGCAACGGTGACATTTATCGTCCCACGGAACGTTTCGGCATAGACAAAGTCATCAGCAGTCAAAGAGAAGGATTGCTCATCAGCATCATAGCTATAGACGCGAAGCTGCGCGCCAGCTCGTCCTTCGGGCCAGGTGAACAACTCTGGCAAACCGTCGCCAGTCACATCGGCAAGAAGCATCTTTGCGCCAAACCGTGCTCCTGTCCCAAAGGGGAAGAAGTGCGTGAGGAGATTCCCTTCTTTATCAAAGAGGCGAACGTGCGGAGTAAGACCATCTTCTGTCGACACGAGCAACTCTTGCTCTCCATCACCATCGAGATCTCGGGTGAGCATTTGGTACGATCCACGGACGGTTGGACTGTAGGCGTAGAATGAGCGGATGTACTCTCCGGTATTCGTGAGCATGCGAATGTTCGATGCTCCTTCGTTGGGTACCACGATGACGTCTTTCACAACCGCCGTTGCCACGGGGAGGGGTGTATCATCCCCGTCGCCACCTCCATTATCGCCATTGCCGTCCCCGCCGTCGGCTTCGGTTCCAATAGCATACGTCAACGTTCGCGTCACCGCTTCAGAAGATCCGGCGCCATTTGTCGCACTGACCGAGAGCGTGTTTGACCCGAGGGTAAGGTCGGTCACGGTGTGCTCAAATGAACCATCTGATGATACCGTCGGCGTACCGACAACACTCCCGTTCAACGACACAGACACGGTTGAGGCGGCGTCTGATGTTGTCCCCTGAACAAGAACCTGCGGAACAGACACGGTCGACCCATCCGGAGGAAGCGTGAGGCTCACTGCAGGAATGGTCAGCGTCGCATCCGCCGTTCCACTGGTGACAATGCCAAACTTCGTAAAGTGGTTAATCGTGCAGCTGATTTCATTCTCATCAGTATTGACGACAACGTTATTCACACTTCGATAATCACGATTCGTGTCGTCCCAATACGATGGCGTGATTTCTTCTTCGGTGATTCCCTCCTTTTCTAACTGATCGTCGGTGTATGGAAGAACAATAGTAACTTCTGCAGCAAAGCTTGTGATTTCCGACCCAACATCTTCACCGTCAGCCTTGACCGCCTGCAGGTCATACATTAATCCGAGCGGTTGCTCTGTGGACGTTCGGGCAACACCTTCAACAAGAGGAGTTGCCGTGACCGTCAACAACTGGTCAGTATCGTCAGAAATAGCGAATTCAGGAATGACCACCTGTGTTCCATCAGAGAGTTCGAGGGTCGCCATTTCGTCAGAATTGAAGGTAACCGTTTCTGCGTCAGGAACCACAAGGTCAGATTGCGTGAGCGAAAGATCAGCGGTGTAGGTCGTATTTTCCTCTTCGGCAATGATCACGACTTCTGATGCTTCGTAGAAGGTGTTTTCGTTATCAACTTCATGGACAGCTCCAACATTCCAGGTATCATCTGACGTGATCGGGAGTTCAAATGTCCCAGAGTCTGATGTCGTTGACGTATACCCTCCATCCTCTGACCATGCGTACACCGAAGCCGGACTCTCTGCGCCATCAAGGGTAACGTTTCCGGAAATGGTTGCATCAGGCACGCGGAAGACAAAGTCAACGTCTGCAGGATGACTGGAATCAACGGTCACCTTTACCGCTTCCGGATTCATGTATCCGCTCCCTGCGGTTGCCGATGGGGTCACGAACCAATCGCCCGATGTTGTCTGAATTTCGTAATTCCCGTTTTGGTCAGACACCGCGCCGAACTCGTAGTAGCTTCGATACGCGTCGTAGTTTGACGTTGTCTCTTCGCCCTTCTTCGTCTTCAGCGATATCCACATGTTCTGAAGAGGGGTGCCAGATTCATCCGTGACGGTGCCGCTGACCAAAGAATCTTCCTTTACAACCGTAATATCAAACGTTACATCTTCATCATCGCCAACGGTCACGGTTTTTTCCTGCTGCGGGGAGACGATGTACCCCGACCCCCAACTTACCCATGCGCCGAGCGTCCATTCTCCGCCAGAGACTTTGAAGCTATAGGAACCATCATTTGTCCATGCATATTTATTTGATCCCGAGCCATTATCAGCGTAGATAGAGGCGGATACATCGGTAATCGCATTCCCGCTTGCATCAACCAGCCGACCCGAGATCGACGAGTTTGCCGGGATCAGCGTGACCACAACCCCGTCAACGGTTTCTGAATCGCCAATCGTAACCGTCACCTCATCGCCAACGTCATAGTCGCTATTGTTCCACACGTTATATCGCAAGATCCATGTTCCTGCCGGGACTTTACAGATGAAAGCTCCCTGACTGACCGAACAGCCAAGACCGCTGCCCCAGACATCGGTCGAGGATGAACTGCGAACGCTTATCCACCCATAGCCGCTGACCGTGTTGCCGTCGCTATCTTGAACACTCCCAATGATGGTTGCGTTTGCTACCGCAAAAGTAAAGGAGACGTTTTTCGTTTCTTCCGCGGAAACAGACACTTTCTTTGAGGATTCGATTGGCACATATTGCGTTGTGGCTCCACCATACCAATAGTTCGCATAGGTATACACCACCCAGTCACCTTTCGTGACATTGAGCGTCACTTTCCCCGTGGAATCGGTCTGACCCGATGCCCATCCATAGTTCCCGTTATCTTTCCACGCATAGGCATATTGATCGGCAAGCGCATTTCCATTTGCATCAACAATGGTGACGACAATCTTCTCTTTCTTTTCCACGAGGTAGAGCGTTCCAATATCGAGCGTCTCGTCTTCTCCAACGGACCAGCTCTGCAGATCAGGAGAACCCTTTGTTGTGCTTGATGTATAGACTTGAACTTTATGCGTACCCTTCGGAACCCTGACGGAGAAGGATCCGTCGCTTCCGAGTTGCGTCCAGTTGTACGCCCCGCCATCTTGGTAGATGCTCACACTTGTGTAATCGCTGGTTGAGGGCACGCTCCCATCAGGATTCAAAACCTCGCCTTTAATCACGGAAGTAAAGGGGACAACGGTTATTTCGACCGATTGCGTTTCGGGAACATCGCGAGCCTCCTCAAACTTCACCACTTTCGCTGACTCAAAGAATCCCCACGCCGGAGAGCCGCCGGTCCATACTGGATAGGCAGAAACATTCCATGTTCCCGATGAGGTCGTAATCGAATATTGGCCGCTTGAATTTGTCTGTCCGCTGAACCATCCGGACCCTGATCCTGTCTTCCAGCCGGAAATATATCCATCGGTAACGGCATTCCCATTGGGATACTTTACGCTTACATTAATCGTCTTCACCGGAGTGGTTGCGACGAGAGGAGTCGTCACATAGGTGGTATCTGTTGTTCCTTTCACAAGACTGATTTCAAAATCATCCGGCATGACGTATTGCGCGCCGCCATTCCAGTTATAGTAACTTAAGTTGACGGTGTAGGTGCCAGTTGCAAGAGCTTTTCGAACAGTAAAGTTCCCGCTTGAGTCGGTGGAAGCCCACCCATATCCATTGGAAGACCAATTTGCATCATGAACGTTGAGATAGACATAGGCTAAACCATTGCCGCTCGGATCAACCACTTTCCCGCGCATCGCCGGCTGCTGCATGGTCAAGGTTTGGCTCACCGTCCCGCCAGATGAAAAGGTGAATGTATACGGATCAGGATCGGCGTACGTGCTTGAGTTTGAATACGCTTCGAGCGTATAGGTTGCTGATTGCGTAAGTGTAAACTCGACTTGTCCCGATGAATTGAAATTTGCGTATTTATAGACGCTCCAATCAGCGGTATGGAGGTACGCCCACCCACCACTCGTAACCGCTGTCGTTCCATTTGGTTCCACAAGACTGAACGTCACGTTTGGTGCTGTTTGTCGAATCGTTCCGAGATCTGTCACGCCGGTTTCTGGAACGGTCACAGAAACGGGATCAGGATCTTGCCCGCCGTTTCCTCCACCATAGAGCGAAAGTGTCCACGTGCCCGAGCTTGCATAAAACTTAAATTCACCGGTTGTCCGATCAACATTGGCGTACTTGCTTTCGCTCCAGTTGGACTTATACAGGTACGCATACGGATAATAATAGGAGGGAATAACGCTTCCATTCTTATCCGTAAACTTCCCTTTGACATTTGGGGTTTTCCCTTGGAACGTTCCAAGATCAAGCGCCTGCTCTGTGGCAGTCAGCTCAAAGGATTTATTTCCTGGCCAGAAAAATCCTTTACTTGAATCATCATATCCATAGAGCGTATAGGTTCCTGTGTCAGGGAGATACATGCTAAAGTTTCCATCGCTATCCGTATACTTATAGGCATAGGAATAGTTCGTGTAGTTTGTACTCGACGCACTCACATAAAAACTTGTCATCGCTTTTCCATCGCTATCCAGGATTTTTCCTCGAATGTTATCCTTCTTGAACTTGATTTTTGACAGATCCGTGGTCTTGTCAGCTTCAACCGCAACACTAAATGGTTTTGGGGCAGAATAGTCCTTTGTCCACGGCCAGGCAGGATACACCTCTATGGTATAGGTCGCCGGAGAGAGGTCATAGAACGTAAAGTTCCCGTTCGAGTCAGTCGTCGTGGATTTATAGGTTGCCCAGGACGCATCGTGGATATACACCGTTGCGCTCGCAATCCCTGTTATCCCTTCTGGGTCAACAAGCTTCCCAATAACATTGCCGGTTTGCGCTGACACCGACTGTCCGTGTATAAAAAGGGCAGATACGATAGTACACAAAATCGCCATCCAAAGAATTGGTCGGCGCACCAACGAAATACCTCCTGTCATATGATTTCGATTATATTTATATGGATCTTTTTGTAATCCATGCTATGATAAATGTATTATACCACCAATCTCAAAAAAAATCAATGGCGCGGCTCAAATATCAACCAAATTTCTATGTTCGGGTGTATGCGGCGGTGCGAAAAATCCCTTGCGGGCGTGTTACAACCTACGGACAAATCGCTGCGATGTGCGGTTCGCCGCGCGGTGCACAGCTTGTGGGGTGGGCATTGAATGCTTTGAATAATCTAGGACCGCAGACTCGGGTGCCGTGGCAACGTGTCATCAACCGCGAAGGCCGTATTTCGATTGAGAATCGCAATGCGTCGAAAGATTTGCAAGCGGCGCTCTTGCGAGCCGAGGGGGTAGAGGTGGAATTTCGCGACGGCAATTACTGGGTCGATCTCCGTCACTACCTCTGGGACGCCCAGGGCGAAAAAGACTAGAAACGCCCAGGGCGTTTTAGGGTGTTTTCGCCCAGGGCTCGTGCCCTTCGCGCTCCGAGCCAGAAAGGGCTTTCTCGCTCCGAGCCAGTTTCTTTGACAGCATTCCTCTCCTCAGATACAATAGCTCAAGTTGCTCTTTGTGCGGGATTCGTATAACGGTAGTACGCCACCCTTCCAAGGTGGAGACGCCGGTCCGACTCCGGTATCCCGCTCTTGTTCGGAGGGAAAAACCCTCGATGGGTTTTCCCCTCCCTGCCTGCCGGCAGGCAGGCGATACCTCCCTTTTCCATTGAGCTCGCCGCGCGGGTTAAACCCGACGCGGCTCGAAACTTTTTTGAAAAAAGACAAACACGCTGAAGAAATCCTCCGCATTCTCAAAAAAACATACCCGAACGCTGAATGCGCGCTCATCCATCGCAATGCGTGGGAGCTTTTGATTGCGACGATCCTTTCGGCGCAATGTACCGATGTGCGCGTGAACATGGTAACGCCGGTCTTGTTTAAGACGTATCCTACTCCAGAGACTCTGGCCAAAGCGCCAATCGCAAAGATCGAACGTATCATCCGTTCAACCGGCTTTTATCACAACAAAGCAAAAGCGATCAAAGGCGCATCGGCTCTCATTGTCAAAAAGTTTCACGGAAAAGTTCCGCGCACCATAGAGGAGCTGTTACAGCTGCCCGGTGTTGCCCGCAAAACCGCGAACGTGGTTTTAGGCACCGCGTTCGGCAAAAACGAAGGAGTCGTCGTGGATACGCACGTCAAACGGCTCGCAGCGCGTCTTGGCCTCTCAAAGCACACCAGCCCCGCCAAAATCGAACAGGATTTGATGGCGCTCTTCCCGAAAAACGAGTGGACAAACCTCTCTCACATGCTCATTTGGCATGGTCGGCAGATCTGTACCGCCCGAAAGCCCCGATGTGGCGATTGCCCCCTGAATCGCGTCTGCCCCTCGGCATTCAAGGTCTAGATATTGGCTAATCTCAGCTACAATAGGTGCATTCCCCTTGACTTCTTGAGCGAAAAGAGTACACTACCAGCGAACAAAAGATCCCAAGATATGGGATTTTTTTGATTCTGTAGGGAGGCCATAGAACTGTTCGGAAGGTGGGTTTCCAAAAACCCGCAAAAAGACAGATCCGTGGTACCTCATTCTTGGCTCGAAACGCATGATTTCACGACCTTTCCGAGCCTTGGCAAACGATTGGGTCATTGTGGGCTTAATCGCCCTCCTTGCCCAGTTCCTGTACCCCGCCACGGCTCGTTCATTCGAACCAGAAACAGAACTCAAAACCAATACCGCCCTTCACGAGTATTTCAAAATC
This sequence comes from Candidatus Kerfeldbacteria bacterium, assembly GCA_016182525.1. Classification (GTDB taxonomy): domain Bacteria; phylum Patescibacteriota; class Patescibacteriia; order JACPL01; family JACPL01; genus JACPGL01. Next base: position 19,101 of record JACPGL010000004.1, read on the forward strand.
AATAGACCAAAATTTCAATCGCTCGCCGAGGTTCAGCCGACCGAACCAATGGATCAACTCCCGTCGGTCGGATACACCCCGGTGAAACGCATGACGGTTGAGGCCACGGCCTACACCAATCTCGCCGCGCTGACAGATGCAAGCCCAGACATTACCGCTTCAGGATCGCGCGTCGGATTCGGTCAGATCGCTGCGAACTTTCTCCCCTTTGGGACAAAAGTCCGCATCCCTGACCTCTATGGTGACCAAATCTTCACGGTCACCGACCGCATGAATGCCCGCTACTGGCACCGTGTCGATGTCTTTCTTCCGACATACACGCAAGCCATTCAGTTCGGATACAAACGACACCTCGCAATCGAGGTGCTCGAATACCACAGCCGCCCCTAGGGGGCGGTTTGTGTTTGCGTGGTTTGTGTTTGTGTGACAGGACGAGCCTCTTCTTGTGTCGCAAGATCATGCAGATGCATCAGCGCTCGCGCAACCGTTGCCGGTTTGCCAACGCCCTCGAACTCAAATTGCTTTTGTTCCCCGGCTGTTTGCACCAACAAATTTCCGTAGTCCAAAAACGTTTGAATCTTGCCGTTGACCTCGCTCGTCACATCTTGAATTTTCGACAAGCTCAACTCCGAAATTCGCCGTGAAAATAATCCGTTCTGCTCAATATCCACTAGCCGTCGATTGGTCACGATCCACACGTCGAGATACGAATCAATCCATTGATGAAAGTAAAACAGCCACACGTACAAGTAATACAAGCTCGCAAGAAGAATCAAGAGAATCGAAACAGCGCTCTGTTCAAAAAAATCAATCTCGAGCGCGCGCGAAAGATACACAGAGAGAGGGATCGGAAGGATCAATCCAACCACAAAGAGAACCGTGTCGCGCGCAATCGTTGTCCAATGTTTGCGAATCAATAACTCCACACGCTCATTGGGCAGTTGTCCGTGGAAGTGAATCGAATGAACATCGTGCGACATAGCGGCGTGAAAAGTTAGAGCGAGATGTTAATCTCGGGCAGCTCGAACGGCTGCCATGTTTGACTCCAGTCAATGGTCAGGATAAAGGCACTCGTTGCAACAAGAATCAACACGGTGACCACAAGATAGGTCGTCACCACAAAACCCGTCATCGTGTCTTTGATCCCAAACCGAAATGCGTGGTACACATTAAAAAAACTTAACAGGAGGTAGATGGCGAGACCGACGAGATATAAGCCAAGAAAAACGTACAAAGGAATAGACATACATCTATTATAGCAGCTTTTTCTGTGGTTGTGTTGCCGGCACGCCGATGCCAAGATGCGCATAGGCAAGTTCAGTGGCCACGCGGCCTTTGGGCGTGCGCATGAGCAAGCCGCATTGCAGGAGATACGGTTCGATCACATCTTCGATCGTACTCGCCTCTTCGTTCGTTGCTGCCGAGATCGTGCCGATGCCGACCGGCCCGCCGCCAAATTTTTGGATAATCATGTGCAAGATTTGGCGGTCGATAAGATCGAGTCCGTGCGTATCAATGTTCATGAGTCTCAGCGCTTCTTCGACTGCTGGGATAGAGATGACATTACCGTGTCGCATCTGCGCCACATCACGGACACGTTTCAAAAGACGAAGCGCGATGCGCGGGGTGCGGCGTGATCGCTGCGCAAGAATGTGGCAGGAGTCGGATTCAATCGCAATGTTCAAGATGCCGCCGGCGCGGTGCAAGATCTGTTCAATCTCGTTTTCGTCGTAAAAGTCTAATCGGTAAATGGCGCCAAACCGATCGCGAAGCGGAGACGAGAGCAAACTCATACGTGTGGTCGCGCCCACAAGCGTGAAGTGTGGCAAGTCGAGGCGGAGCATGCGCGCCGACGGACCTTGCCCCACCACAATATCAATCCCGCCTTCTTCCATGGCCGGATACAACACCTCCTCAATGGTTTTGTTCAGCCGGTGGATCTCGTCGATAAACAGCACGTCGCCGTCTTGTAAATTCGATAAGATAGCGGCCAAGTCCCCGCTCCGTTCAATCGCTGGGCCAGACGTGACGCGAATGTTCACGCCAAGTTCGCGCGCAATGATGTGAGCAAGTGTGGTTTTGCCAAGCCCCGGCGGCCCGTAAAGCAACACATGTTCGAGCGATTCCCCTCGGCCTTTGGCAGCATCGATAAAAATCCGCAAGCCCTCTTTGATATGCGACTGGCCAATGTATTCGGTGAGCGTTCGGGGCCGCAGTGTCAGCTCTAGTTGTGTATCTTCAGGATGAGCGGCGGCGCTGGCAACACGGTTGTCTTCCTGCGTTTTAGAGATCATAGTACGCCCAGTATACCATATTTTTGAGGATCAAACTAGGGCGGAAAAACAAAAAAAATAGCTGAGGCTAGCCAATAAGACGAACAAACCCTTGACTTTGCGGGCGGGTATGGTATAGTGTGGGGTCACCAAAATTCGGGTGATTGTGCTTGAAAATCTGCACTCACGACAAGCATGGGAACATATTGGAGGATTTCGATGGGTTCGCCTGACGGCTTCCTTTGATATGTTCTCTTGAGTGCAGTTTCGCGAGCGGAATCCCTCCTGCCGCTTGCTTGTTCTTTTGAACCGAAGGACCCTAGCCTCTATGGCCAGGGTTCTTCGTTTTGGCTTTTCTTAGCCAAGATATAATCAGTTCCCGTTGACAAAATGCGAAAATGAGAGTATAAGGAGGAGTCTTCGGCTGATCTTTGCTCTGCCAAATGCGCAGGGGTAAGGTCAGTATTGAGGATCCTCGAAAGGAAATCGCGATGTTCGCTCACGCGCTCGCCGTCGCCCTCGGCCTCGCCCTCGGCATGTCGGTCTTAGACTCCACGACCTTCGCCCCCACCGACTCGGTCGCCATGACCGTCGAGACGGCCACGTCGTCCGATCCGACCATGGAGCTGGGAGTCGCGGCCCTCGGCATCCTCGAGGACATGCTGAGGGAGAACGACGCGCCTGCGGGGTTCTACCCCTACTCCGTATTCAACCGGGAGGCGCTCCCGATCGGGACGCCAGTCTGGACGAACCATGGGGACACCAAGTGTACGTACTGGTGGGAGAAGTATCCGTCAGCGACAGATACGTGCTTAACGGAGTACTTCCGAGCCAAGATCTCCGGGGTTACCACCTTCCCGTGGCTCGGGGAGAGACTGTACTTCTACGAGGTGGAGTTCGAACCCTTGTCCCCGCAGGACGATTATCGAACCGAGCGGGAGGCAGAGTTCGACGGCGCCATGGAGGGATACAACCTCCCGCCGGAGGTTGCCGCCTTCTCGAAATACTTCATCCAGCTGAACTGGTGACCGCGGCGGTTCACCGTAGCTCCAGAGACCGACCGCGAAAACGCCACCAAACCAAAGTATCTCAAGCTGTCCACGGACGGCGCGAGATCAAGGTGCGGTGGCGTTTCGAATTTTACTCGAAGAGCTTGACAAATAGATGTCTAATGTATACAATTAGGATATTATTTAATAATATCTTATATTATGAATACAACTCAAAATATCTCCATCACCATGCCGAAAGCGATGATTAAAGAAGCGAAGCGACTTGCTCAAGGTGAGAACCGAACTATGAGTGAGCTCATTCGTGAAGCTCTCCGCCGATACCAACGCGATAAACGATGGGATGAGATGAATGCATATGGAAGAGCGCAAGCAAAAAAGCTTGGGATTACCTCGCGTGATGTGGGGCGCATCATCGATGAATACCGCCGCGAGAAACGATCAAAGGCATGAACATTCCGGAGTTTCGTGTTGTCGCTGATAGCAACATCTATATTTCCTCTTTTGTGTTCGGTGGACTCCCACGACGTTTTGTGCGCCTTGCCGAGGATGGCGCTTTTCGTCTGTATATTTCTGATCCCATCCTCCAAGAAGTTCTTCGAATCCTTAGCCAGAAATTTCGCTATGCGCCAGACCAAATTGACTCCGCTCTTCTTACTCTTCGTGAAACAACTATTCCTATTCAGCCACGTTCTAAGGTAACCTTAGTTTCAGATCCGGATGACGACCGCATCTTAGAATGCGCTCTTGCCGCAGAGGCCAATAGTATCGTAACCGGAGATCGGGATCTTTTGCGACTTCAGGTTTTCGAAAATATTCCCATTCTTACGGTGCGCCAATTTTTTTCCCGCCGACCGTGGGAAACGCAAATCCGGATGCTCAAGTGAGCCCTTATCCTAAACTTTTTCGGAGCTTGCCGGCGCGAAGCACGGCATCAGAAATATCGTCACCCGCCTGACGCAAAAAGTAAATGTCGGATGTGGTATTGCGATGCAAAAATTCGTGCGGTTCGCGCGGGCCAAGTTCGGTCGCAAAATACTCTTCCAAGAATTGAATGTCTTTTTGAATCGGTTTCCAGCGCTCATCGGCAATCGTCATCATCTCCAAATTTTCTTTGTTCAAGAATCGTCCGGCAAGTTTAATGTCATTCTCCATGTGTTCGTATGTCGCGCGCAGCACTTCGCGTTCGTCTTCTTTGAGTGAGCGGAGTGTGCGGCCAGTGCCGATGAGTTCCGGCGGAACACCAAGTGAATACATGGCGGCAGTAAACGTAATCGCGCGCGGGAATTCTTTTTTGCCGATCTTGCGCGCATACCCGAGCAGGCCAATATGCAACCGCCGTTCGCGTCGAGGCGGCACCGCAGACGACACCGCAAACATCGCCTCTGCAACTTTTTGTACTGACTGATGATACTGCGCCGTGCTTTTACGCACAATCTCGTGCAAAATTTTTCGGTGACGAACAGAAATGATGAGTGGTTCAGCTTGCGGCAGTTCGTTCGTCAAACGCGTGAGCGCATGTTTGACATGGGTCAAATCATAATCGTAGCGAAATGCAGATTGAATCGTGACCGTGCGCACACCGCGATACTCATTCAAAAACGCATCCATATTTTCTGGATTGCACCCACCGCGGAACGGGAGCGAACCGGTTCCAATAATCGGATACACATCAATCCTATTCTTCGCTGACCAGTCCGTAAGTTCAGACAGCGCCACTTTGTTGCCAGCAACTGCCGCGATCATTCCGGAAATCAATGCCGGGTCGCTTCGCGCTAAAAACACACGGAGATATGGAATCTTTTTTCGAAATTTTTGCGAATGCGCATGCGTGTAGCTATTCAAGAGTTTGCGAATCCCGAACATCCCCTCCACGTCTTCGACCAGCGGAATGGCTTCGATGTGCCGAAAATCGCTCGTGCCACCGTTCGGGAAAAGGCGGTGCTTCACTTTGGCCAACTGCCCAAACGTCTCTTGAATGTGAATGAGCTGCGTAGCGGATTCGGTCATGGGCAAGATCACTTCAAAGAGCGGCGGCGTGTGGATTTTTAAATCTTGCGCCATGTCAGCAGCGGTGAGCATGGCCATGAACGCGCGGGCAAGCGAGTAGCCTTTTTCTTGCCAGATGTTTGGGATGCGAAACGTCAAAAATTTGTCGCGGCCAAGAGACGTCTCCATAAAATACTCGTGATACTCCGAAAACAACCGCTCTACCACTGCCTCATCCACGTACTTGCCTTCCCAGTCCCACATGTATTCGTCAACGTTCAATTCACTAAATGCCGCATACGCTTCTCGGACTTCTTCTTGCGCCGAGATAAACCCATCACCATCGGTTTCCCAAAATGGGGCACTGGCGTTATCGGGATGTTGCGTTGCCATGGTGGCCGGAATGTGTCGCATAGTGGCCTTATCCTATCAGACCGGCAGAACTTGCACAAGATGGGATGTTGCAGTAAGATGCTCGGACGAGAATTCGACATGAAGGAAATGACAGCTGTTTCTTTTGTGCCGGATTCTCGTGATCCGGAGATTGGAGGACGAGATGGCCATCCGCCATCGAAGCGACCGAGGAGGGCAGTTCCTCGCTCTCGTCTTCTGGATCGCCGTTGTCGTAGCGGTGGTTTGGAAGGGGCGAGAGATCGCCCAAGCCCTCGGCCTCTAGCCGCTGCCGCCGTGCGCACGAAGTGTGTCGAGCACCGCCCCCGGGCGGTTCTCCTCCACGCGCGCGGCGGCGGTTTCCTTGTGTCCAAAGCTTAGCTTTTGCCAAAGTGGCAAAAGCTAAGCTTTGGACATCTCCAAAATCTTCATCACTTCCTCGTCACTCGTTTGCGGGAAGGATTCGTAAAACGCACCCACAGCGCCAAAAAGAAGCGGCGCATCAACGGAGATCACCTCATCAGCTTCGCGTCGCAAGATTTCCAGCGTATCAAGCGCAATCACGGGAACCGCAACGATGATCGTGGCTGCGCCACGCTTGCGCACTGATCGAATCGCGACCCGCATGGTCGCGCCCGTTGCTACTCCGTCATCCACAAGGATGGCGGTTTTGTGTGTGACGTTCAGCGGCGGACGGCCTCCACGATACACGTTCATCCGTCGCTCGGCCTCGCGCTGTTCTTCGTAAACTGTTTGCGCAATGTATTCTGGCGAGATGCCGAGCGCGGCGATAGCGCGTTCATCGAACAGACTCTCTCCGTCTTCGGTAATGGCTCCGATGGCATACTCGGGGTTGCCTGGTGCACCGATTTTTCGCGGCACGACAATATCGAGCGCGAGATCGAGCTCGCGTGCAATCTCCGCCGCAACGACAACTCCGCCGCGCGGCAACGCGAGCAATACTACGTTCGAGTTCCCGCGGTATGCACCCATTTTCGCGGCAAGTTGCCTCCCCGCATCAACACGATCGGCAAACATCATAGAGTTAGAGAAGATGTCGGAAGGAGCGAATCTCGACCGCAAGATCCGACGCAAGATAGGAGTACCACTTTCGCTCTTCGAACAAATGGTCGGCGAGTTTGCCAAGCGTGTAGACAGCGTTCACCGCGGCCTGAAGAGGCGTGTTGCCTTGCGCAATAAACCCACCGACAAGTCCGGCAAGCACATCGCCCGTGCCGGCTTTTGTGAGACTTGGGTTGCCGGTTCGATTTTCGTAGATGCGATCAGAGCTGTAAATCCGCGCACGCGGGCCTTTGCGGACGAGCACATTGCCTCGTGGAACGAGTTTCAACGGATCAATGAAACGAGAGAGCCGTTCATACTCTTTGGGATTGGGCAAGAGAACAGCGTTTGTGAGCTGGCGAGGATCAAACGCAAAAAGCGCCGCGGCATCGAGTACCTTTGGTGCGCGAATCGTCGAGGCGAGCTTGCGCAAGAGTGCCATGGTGCTTGGCCGCTCGTACACGCCCATGCCCATCACCACCACATGCGCTTCCCGCGCCGCGCGCATAAGCGTGGAATAATGCCGCAGCGAAAGGTTCTTGCCCGGCAATTTTTTAGTGACAAAATCCGGTGAGAGTGCATTCACGGCCCATGCAACCTTTTTAGGAGCCGCGAGCACCACGCTATCTGCGCCAGACCGCAACGCGGCAATCGACGCAAGAGCAGGCGCGCCGGTAAACTCCGGAGACCCGCCAATGAGTAAAACGCGACCATTGTCGCCTTTCACGGAATCTGCTTTCCGCCGTGGGAGCGTGAGATGCTTTTTTGTGATGGTCGTATTCATCTCACCCTGTATGGTACCACACTTTTTGGGAGCCGGAAACCAAACCTATCCTCGTGCCATGTAACTCTCTCGCGACTACATGCTATATCTCTTTCTCTTATGCGAGCCATCAGTTTCAAAATGTCATTTCTTCTTGCGCTGGGCATGTTCGCCGTGTGGTTGTTGTTGATTTAACGAGTTCGCGCATACACGCCCATACGTTCGGCAGAGGCGAGGACATGCCCATCCATCGCATGCTCAAGATCCGCCGCGGTTGCATTGAAGGAAAGTTCGAGAGCACGATCAAGAGCGGCCAGCTTGAAGAAGTAGCGATGCGTGCCTGAGGGAGGACACGGACCTCCATAGCCAGTCTTACCGAAACTTGTCGTGCCTTCGGTTGCGCCGCTTGGCACCGAGTTCTCGGTGATCTCTGTTATGTGCGGATCGATATTCCACACGACCCAATGCACCCATGTGCCGGCTGGCGCATCTGGATCATCAACAATCAGCGCGAGACTTTTTGTATTCGCGGGCACGTCCGCAATCGCAAGTGGCGGATTTACGTCACGCCCATCGCACGTGTATGTCGATGGGATTGTTTGGTTGTGCTCAAATGCCGAGCTTATGAGTTTCATAGGATAGTTCCATCATACCCTTTCCACCCACACGGGGTCAACCTCCAAACGGAAACTCGGCAATTTTTCGTTGGCACGTATGATTTTCCCCAAGTTCATAGACGGCAATGCGATTCGCACGAAATGATGATCGCCGTTTGGGCAAATGAGAATATGCACGCTGTGCCTGATCCACGTCAAGAAAAATGCCAAGCGTGACATGAGGATTCCAAAAGCGGCCCACCATTGGACTACCATAGGTTTGGATCATCTGTTGTCGTTCTTCCTGTTGTGTTCGTAGCGGAAGACTCCACGTTTTCCGAACACGTTCTTTGATTTTTAGATGGTTGTAATCAAAATACCGAACGGTTCGACGAAGAACCGTGGAATGAAGTGCCGTGAGCCAGCGATTTTTATAAAGAGGAAGCGAAACCCACGATTTCAAATCTGCTATTCCAAGAATCGGAGCCGTACATCTTAATGTTTGCTCTGCACATTCCGAGGCAATATCCGATACCGTATGGAGAAACTCGTCCATGTCTGTTTTGCGAACCGGAACATGAAACAGAGTCACATGAGGAACATACGCCCGCTTTCCAAGCTTCCACCGAGCGCCGTACTTGTACAACATCCGACTCAATGCAATCACCTCATCCTGAAAATCTTCTGGAGGAATCAGCGCAACATCATAATAGTTGGGGTACATCTTTGGCTTCATTTGTAGGCTCCTTGTCGGTGAGCAATATCAATAACAGCCACCACAAGTCTTCCGTTATCAATGGTATAGATGATACGGTATGGCCACACTCGAATCACAAAGCTTCCTTCTAACTCCCCTCCCAAGGCCTTCCCGATGTGTGGATGAAACTCAAGACTTCGCAGCGCGCGTTTGATTCGTGGAAGATATCGTGAATCAATTTTTCGAAGACTTTTTGCGGCTCTTGGGTGAAGATAAACGGCGTACATGTTTCTTTCGAGTACCATCCTTCTTGGCATCTCTTTCTTGTAAGACGTCCTCAAGGGGGATAAAATTTTCGAAGTTTCCCTCCTCGATATCTTTTTGTGCTTTCTTGATATCTCGAACGAGCTCGGGATCGCTCATAATTTCCAGAGTCTCTTTCCAGGATTCGAACTCGTCAGCCGACATTACCACTACCTTTGGCTGACCATTCTCGGTCAGTGTGTAGTATCGACTGGAATTATAGGTATCCTCGATAATCTTAAAGATGTTTTTTCGAGCCTCTGTGACAGAGAGCGTTGTAGGAGGAGTCATAACTCGTGCCTTGTCGTCGTTCTTATATGTACATACTAACGTACATCTCATTTCTTGTCAAGAGTCTCTGTTGGAGACGAATCAGGTTTGACGTATCCTTGCCCAAACGGAAACTCGGCAATTTTTCGCTGGCACGTGTGATTCTCACCAAGCTCATACACGACAAGTCGATTTGCAGAAAAATCAAACCTCTTGAGAGGCAAATCGCGAAGAATCGCTTCGCGCATTTCCGGATTTGCGACTCTCGCGAGTGAAATATGTGGTCGAAACGCTTCTTCAGCCAACGGAGTACCATACTTCTTGAATAGCTCCATGCCTTTTGGCGAAAACCTCACGAGATCGCTCCACAATTTCTTGCCCTCGCGCTGTTCGTACGCCCAATCGTAATGCGGAAGGAGTCGTTCAAGAACTTTTTCATGGAGCTGCACAAGCCAGGGGATCTTTTGAACCATCAGTTGCAGGCCATTATGTCCAACAAGCTCAATATCGGTGGTGTGCAGGATCTGCGGTTCTTGAGCGCCAGCGATGAGTTTCAATTCGCGCGAGACATTCTCAAGCAACGATGGAAGAACTGGGATATGATAAAGCGAAAGATGCGGGATATAGTGATCCCTGCCAAGTTTCCACGGCGCACCATATTGAAAAATTTTTTCACTCAGCGCAATCGCATAGTCCATCACTTCTGGTGAAGGAGAAATCACGATGTCGTAATACTGAGGATGGATGGTTGGTTTCATGTATACACTCCTTATTCTTTCTCAAGGGACTCCTTTTGTCAACCTTGATGGAAAAGCGTTTTCTTGGTACGCTTGCGAGCGTCTCTACCGCATAGGGCGGCAAGAGAAACGGCGGGAATCCATTCATTGCACGAAAGAGGGCTCGAACGATGGAGAAAAAAGGAGCGCTGACCGATGGAGAAAAAGAAATCGGTCGGATGATCCACGATGCTCGCACCAAGCAGGGCTTCTCGCAGCTCTATGTCTCGCGGCAAGCGCGAAAGCGCGGGTGGTTTCTATCTCAATGCCTGATCTCGAGCATTGAGAATGGAAGTCGACGCCTTTCGAACCTGAACGCTCTCATGCTCATGGCAATTCTCGGATGCCGCGAGCTCGCCCTGTCCACCATTAACCCGCACTTCTCCGAGACGCTCGCGTATGGCCCGGACCGGCAAGACCCGGCACTGCGGGCGTTCCTTCAAGAGTTTGTCGGTCGGCTTCCGGAAAAGGATGAGGGATTCTTCGATCCCTCCCCGAGAGCATGGTTCAAAGGCGTCTGCGCCGCAGCCATTGACCGGCTTCTCAAAGAACAGCCGGATCTCTTCCAAAGGGACGACTGGCGACGCCGACCGCGAGGGCCCGTGTGGCCGCCAGACAGGTCAACGTGACAACGGAGGGAATACTCTGGGGAGAGCCCGCGCTCTCCCCTCCCTTTCTTATGCAATAAACCCGCCGGCTTGCATGGTCCACAGTTTTTGGTACAAGCCGCCGTTGTTCAAAAGTTCGGTGTGCGAGCCTTGCTCGACAATCGTGCCTTCGCGGATCACAATGATCCGATCCATTTTCATGATGGTCGAGAGGCGGTGCGCGATCACGATGGACGTTTTGCCTTTCATAAGGTTGTCGAGCGCATCTTGAATCATGGCCTCGGAATGTGAGTCCAAGCTCGAGGTGGCTTCATCCAAAACGAGAATCGGCGCGTTTTTCAAAATCGCGCGCGCAATCGCCACGCGCTGACGCTCGCCGCCCGAGAGTTTAATCCCTCGTTCGCCGACAAACGTCTCGTACCCATACGACAACTTTTTGATGAACTCATGGCAATGGGCAAGGTGCGCCGCACGCAACACTTCTTTTTTCGTGGCCGCTGATTTGCCGTAGCGAATATTCTCTTCGAGCGTGCGGTGGAACAAGATCGGATCTTGCGGCACAAGCGAAAGATTCGCGCGCAACGAATCCTGCGTCACATCGGCGATGCTTTGCCCGTCGATAGAAATGGAGCCATCGATCAAATCAAAGTAGCGGAACAACAGGCCGGTAATGGTCGTTTTGCCCGATCCGGACGGCCCAACCAATCCTACTTTTTCGCCTGCTTGAATGGTGAGGTTGAAATTCTCAAGCACATTTCGTGTTTTGGTATACGCAAAATCGACAGCGCGGAATTCAATTTTGCCTCCACGCACTTTAAGAGTTTTGGCTCGATATTTGTCTTGAATCTCGTGCGGCGTATTCAAAATCTCGGTCATTTCTTTGGCGTCGGCCAAGCGTTGATAGAGTCTGCGAATCACGCGACCAATATCCCAAATGTGGACAAAGATATTGAGCACATACGCCTGTACCAAGACAAGGTCACCGATGGTCAATCGCCCTTCGTTCCAAAATCGAACGGCGTAGAAAAAAATGAAAAACTCGAGCACGACAAAGAGCAGACTCTGAATGGTGCTCATGTGTTCATCAAGTATCCACGCTTTTCGGCGAATCGAAGACTGTTTCGCCGTGAGCGCGCTATGACGTTGGAATTCTTCAGGAAACGAGGTAAAGATTTTGAGATTCACGTTGTTCGTAATCGTATCAGCCAAATTGCCCGTCACCTCACTATCCACTTCGGATTGCTGCGTATCGTATTTGAGTTTGTAGAGTGAGAAGATGTAGTTGACGAGAATAACCACAACGACCCACACGAACAAAATGAACGAGAGCAAGGGTTTCTGCGTGAACAGCACCGCGAGAATAATCACGATGCGAACCGCGAGAGAAATAATTTCTCCGAGAAACATATCCGCAATATCCTCAAACGACTGGACAAAGCGATTCACGCGCCGCACAAGCGACCCGACAAATCGATTCATAAAGAATCCAACCGAGTGACCCTGAAGATAGGCGAATGTCGAGTTCATCAAATCTTGAATGATGCGCGTTTGGAACCGAATGTTCGTATACCCCACCACGCGATACAGAACATTGACCGCAAGGTTCAGCCCGAGAATCACAAACAAAATTCTCACAAGTTCGCGAACCGTATCGGCGCCGCGTCCTGATGTCGTGAGCACATCAAAGAAATTTCGGTACAAGAGCGGGACAAGCGTGTGCACCGAGACGGAAATAATCAAAGCCAAAAGCAAACCCGCCGTGAGCCACGGGTAGCGTTTGATGTGATTCCAGTAGAGTTGGTAGGTTTGTCGAGTTGTGGATTGCATATGCTTTTGGAGAGATCCTTCGGTCGCCGACGGCGACCTCAGGATGACACGGTGTTGGTGGCTCAGGATAACACAGCCTGACACAAAAAATCTTCCATGAAGGAAGATGATGTTGCCAAACTGGCCAAAGCTAAGCTTTGGACACTTTCTTCCTTCTCAAGAATTGTTGAATCTTTCGATTGAGTGTTGGGTTCATGAGTGCCTGGCTTGACGAGAGGTGACCTCCGCGTTTCAGCATGACAAGTTCACAGTGTACCAGTTTTGCGAACGTTTGTACAGGGGCGGGGAGAACCGTTTCGTCGTCGCGGGCGTGGATCATGAAGATTTTCGCGCCGTCGAGCTCGTGGGTATGAGCTGCCGGATTGTAGAACGTGCCGGTTTTGAGTTTGTTCCAATTCTTTTTCGTCATGCGGTAGCCGTTGCCAAACGCGTTGCGCGTGAACCCTGCGAGCCAGTCGAGGGGTTCGGCTTTGGAGCGTGCAGTCCAATCGACAACAGCGGAAACGGTGATGACTTTGGTGACGCGCGGGTCGCGAGAGGCGAGGAGAACAGCCGGCCCACCGAAGCTGGATCCGATGAGTACCACACGGCTTGGTTTTACACAGTACGTTTTACCATCCCCAAAACTCGTAAACCCTTTTGGCAATTGATCCAGCACATCAAGCACGTCGCGCTCGGGCGATATGCGCAAGAATGATCCGTCGCTCTCCCAACTTCCGCGATACCGCGGAGCAAACACCCAATAGCCTTTGCGCGCATAATATTCAAGAAGCGTTTTCTTGGATGGCATCCCCGGCATCCCAAAACAGAAAATCGCCACGCGCGTCGATGGCCGATTCGGCAGCAAAAATTCCGCCACAATCTCTTTTGCAAATCGCGTGCGGAGGAGATTCATCGAGGCGCGGTCATTGCGAGGCCGCTTCGAGCGGCCGAAGCAATCTTTGTATTAGTATTCCGTCTGACTGGAATCAATGTAAGTCGAAATCGATCCGCAGTGACAGACAGTTTCATGCCAGGCTTTAGTGCAAGACTTTTTCGAATAGATCTTGGAATAGTCACTCGAAACTGTGATGTCACTTTAACGATACTCATAAACACACAAATAAGATTGCTTCGCTCACGTCGTTCGCTCGCAATGACAATGATTGTCACGAGGAACTATTTCAACGTCGTGATCGGGCGGGACTGGAGGATGTAGAATTTTCCTTTTTCGCGCGCCCATTCGATATCGCACGGGAATTCGCGCGTTCAGCGACGGGAACAGCCTTCGTAATCGTTTTCTGTACGCCTTTGGCTTTGGTATTTTGCAAAATCATCTGCTGCTGCTCTCCAATATTCACGTCCAAGAGCAAATCGTCTTCTTTATCCACGACATACGTATCGGGAGTCACCATGCCCGAGACCAGCGCCTCGCCAAGCCCATACGCCGCTTCAATCACCATCTGGTTCGGGTCTTTGGTCACCGGATGCACCGTGAAACACACTCCAGCAATTTCCGAGTTCACCATTTTTTGTACGACCACCGCAACATGCACATCCGCGTCGTGTAAATTTTTTTCAAACCGATACACGATGGCGCGAGGAGTGAACAGCGACATCCAACATTCTTTCACGGCGTCGAGTAGTTTGTCTTTGGTCACGTAAAGAAACGTATCGAGCTCGCCGGCCCAACTTGCGACATCCGAATCTTCCGCTGTAGCGCTTGACCGTACGGCAACATATGGGCTTTTGAGGCGCGTAAACTCCGCGAGCAATTCCTTCTCCAGATCTTTTGGCATTGGCGTATCGTGAATAACATCACGAATCACATTTGACGCGCGGTCAACCGAGTTCGTGTCATCCGGATTCACATTTTTGAGTTGCGACAGAATTTCCATCTCGAGATTATTCGCTTTCACAAAATCTTGGTAGCTTTGCGCGAGCACGACAAAACCTGGTGGCACCGAGATCTTGGCGCGCGCCATTTCCCCAAGCGATGCGCCTTTGCCACCGGCCTTTAACACATCTTTGGAACTGATCTTTGAAAACGGGAGAGTATGTTTTGGCATATTACGCTTTCAAAAAATCTTCAACGGTCTGTACTCCGTTCTTCTTATATACTGCGTCAAAACTAAAAATGGCATCGAGTCTGTCTTCCTCCATAATTGCCATATTCACACAATCGGCAAAGCTCACATTTTTTGAGCGCTGTTGATAAAAAAATTCGATAGCGAACTTTTCGATATCCTCATCCACCCACCGAAAAACCACAAAGGAGGATGGCGATTTTACCCGCTGAATAAATTCATGAGCGACGGACTTCCCCGCGCGTTGAGAAAGAACAGTGACCGCCTCGGCAAATGCATAGTTGGATGCAATAAATTTCACCGGCCAGCTCATGAGTTGGATAAGTGCTGCTCGAGCTCGTTCGCGGTTTGAATCATTTTCTTTTATGAGAGCAACAAAGGCATCGGCATCAACAAGAATCGTTCCCTTACGTCCCTTTCCGTTTTGGACCGCCATACAAATAATGATCAAGATTCGTAGAAAGATCTTTTGGACCGCCTTTCGCCTTTATTTCAAGGAGAGACAAAAGCGCCTTTTTGCCAGTATGATCAACGTCGAGTTCTTGTTGAAGACCATGCTGAACAAAATTACGAATAACCCCAGCAAGGGAGGTATTCCGACCACGCGCCAGAGTGGTGAGCTGACGATGTAGATCTTGAGGGAGATAAATTTGTGTGCGAATCATAGAAAGACCTTAAAGTGATGTATAAAGTATACATCTAGGAGAGGTGGCTGTCAAGCTCGTTCATACAATTGCATACTGTATCGTATGCAACACTGAACGCATATCCCATTCAAGCAGTCGGGTGCCTTTTAAGACTTTTTTCATCTCTTCTGACGACACGGAGT
>JACPGL010000005.1 GCA_016182525.1 Candidatus Kerfeldbacteria bacterium
CTGTTTTGTTCACGAAAATGACGCGGCGCCCGTTTGCCTTTTTGCTTCGCAAAAAGTTTTCCGGCCGCTATTTTCGTTCCAAAACATCACCATTTTTCAACTGTTTCTCCGCTTGGTTTTTCAAACGCCTGTGTATTTTTTGTTTTTTATGTGTGAACAAGAAAAGAAAGGACAAATGGGAAGGCTCCGCCCGACGAGCTGCGGGATCCGCGTGAGGCGGGCGGAAGGGCGCCCATTTGTCCTTTCTTTTCTCGCTTCCTTGACAATAAAAGAGCAAGGGGATTAAATGGGAGAGCTTTTCCACATTCCGTCCACAGAATATACACATTTCTCCCCCTTTTCACCCATACTCCTTGTGGATGATCTGTGGTATTCTAGGAAGAGAACACGAAAAAACACACCTAAAACCCGGAGGTATGAAAACCGAAGAAATCTGGAAATCCGTGCTTGGCGAACTCGAGCTCTCGATCTCGCGAGCCAACTTCACGACGTGGTTTAAGAGCACCTTTATTCTCAATCAGAAGGATAATGAGATGGTTGTGGCTGTCCCAAATACCTTCACAAAATCCTGGCTTGAAAATAAGTACCATAAGACCATTCTTGAAGTCGTCCAGCATATCACTGATCATAAGGTCTGGAAGGTCACCTATGAGGTTGAAACGCGGCGTCCAGAACGGATGTTTGAGCAAAAATCTTTGAGAAAACAGATTGTTGCGGCCCCTCACCCAAAGATTGAGCGTGCTCCGCGTCCACGAGTCACAGCGCCAGCTCCGGTGCAAACACCGGCTCAATCCCACAATCTCAACCCTCGCTACACCTTTGAATCGTTTGTGGTCGGAAAAACGAATGAACTCGCCCGCGCCGCTTCTCACGCCGTTGCAGAAAAGCCCGGCCTCCGCTACAACCCCCTGTTCATTTTTGGGGGCGTTGGACTTGGCAAAACCCATCTTATGCAAGCTGTAGGACACGACATTCTCCACCGCGACCCCACAAAACGTGTTTTATATATCACCTGCGAGGATTTTACGAACGAATTTATTCGAGCGGTTCAAAAAGGGAGTACGGATTCGTTTAAAAACATGTACCGGTCAGTCGACGTGCTCCTTGTGGACGACATTCAGTTCATCGCCGGTAAAGAAGGGACGCAAGAAGAATTTTTTCACACGTTTAACGCTCTCCACCAAGCGAATAGACAGATTGTCATCTCGTCTGATCGCCCGCCAAAGGCCATTCCAGCCCTTGAACACCGCTTGGTTTCTCGTTTTGAATGGGGAATGACGGCGGATATCTCTAACCCAGACCTTGAAACCCGAATGGCGATTTTGAGTAAGAAATGCGAAGAAAAAGGATTTCAACTCCCTGAAGACATGGTCGAACTTTTAGCCACGAACATTTTTTCAAATATACGAGAACTTGAAGGGGCACTTAATAAAATTATTGCCTACCATGAGTTAAATAACGTGGAGCCCAACGAGGACTCGGTGAAACACATTATTTCACTGATCAGCACTCGACCCCGTAAAGGCGCGATCACCGCTCGGGGAATCATGGCCACGGTTGCGGAATTTTTCGATATTTCTGTTGATGATTTAGCTGGAAATAGCCGAAAAAAAGAGCTTGTGGTGCCGCGACAAATTACGATGTTTCTTATGCGAGAAGAAATGAAAAGTTCGTACCCAAATATCGGTCAGGAACTCGGTGGCCGCGATCATACCACAGCGATGCATGCCTACACAAAAATCCAGACTGAAATTGAACATGATGAAAAGATTAAACACGACATCGCAATCTTACGTGAAAAAATTTATGTGATGTAGTGTGGGAAAGATGTGAATAGAGGGAGGGAAAGAGTGGGGAAATATTCATAAGGTGTGTATAAAAAAAAGAAAAAAATATATCTTCCACAATTCATCCCGAACCCTCTCTCTTCTTATCCCCTTCTCCACCTAATATTTTTCCGTTGTATTCCTTAAGAATACATCTTCTCACGAACACTTATCCCCTTATCCCCAGTCTCTATTATTACTCCTAGTTTATTATAGATATTTATGAAACTTTCATGCACACAAGAGAATCTTGAACGAGGACTCGCAACTGTCGTCCATTTAGCAGGGAGGAATGTCACTCTCCCTATTTTAAATAACGTATTACTTAAAACTGAAAATGGAGTGATCCAGCTTATGACGACGAATCTTGAAATGGGCGTGCGGGCAACTCTTCGCGGCAAAGTTGAGGAGGAAGGATCGTTTACCGTGCAAGCGCGATTGTTTATGGACTATGTCGGACTTCTCCCGAATGACCGTGTGGATATTGAAGTGTCGGAGAATTTAATGCGCATTGTCGGTGGAGGGAATGAAACAACGATGAAGGGGTTAACCGCCGACGAATTCCCTCTCCTTCCAAGTATTGAGCAGCAAAATGGGATTGAAGTGGATCTTCATACTTTTCGTGATGCGGTTACTGAAACGCTGTTTGCCGCTGCGCTCGATGACACACGCCCGGAGATTAGCGGAGTGTATTGCGTAGTTGCGAATCAAACATTTACCTGTGTAGGAACAGATAGTTATCGTTTAGCTGAGCGAATCATTCCACTCCACAAAGCATTTTCTGGTGAAGCGCGATGGATTCTCCCCTTGCGAACACTTCAAGAACTTCTCCGTATCTTGTCCCAAGCTGAAGCGGGCACGCTCCAAATCTTCTGGTCAGAAAATCAAATCGCATTTCTGTGGGACGATGTGGAGTTTATTTCTCGCCTTGTGGAAGGGCAATACCCTGACTATCAACAAATTATCCCCAAAGACTTTCGTACCGAAGCGATCGTGTCTCGCGATGATTTAATTAAAACAGTTAAAACCGCGAGTTTATTTGCAAAATCCGGAATTAATGATGTGGCGCTCCAACTTTCAGCAAAAGAGAATATGCTTATTGTCTCATCAGCGAATCAGCAGGTCGGGGAGAATGTGAGTCGGCTTAAAAGTATTATAAAAGGCGACGACAATACAATTGTGTTTAATTATCGGTATCTTTTAGAGGGGCTTGCCTCATTTGAAACGGACGAGGTAAAGCTGCAGGTGATTGATAGCGACAACCCGGGCCTCTTTCGCCCGAACTCCGACGACAAGCACATCTATCTCGTGATGCCGATTAAGAAATAAAAAAATACACAGGCGTTTTCCAAACCGGGCTCCAAAACAGTGAAAAATGGAGCCTGTTTTGTTCACGAAAATGACGCGGCGCCCGTTTGCCTTTTTGCTTCGCAAAAAGTTTTCCGGCCGCTATTTTCGTTCCAAAACATACGCCTGTGTATTTTTTTATTTCTTACGGCACAGTAATTGTCACGATGTTGGAGTTAAGACTTTCCTTTTTATACGGGTGGGTGGTGTCAACGGCGCGCGTCATGATGGTGTGTGTGCCCGGAGAAAGGGTTTGTGTGAGTTCAAAGAAAAAGTTCGATGTCCCACCGCGCGGTTCGCGGCCTGTTGTGGTGCCAACATAGTGCCCATCCACAAAAACATTGACAAGGTTATGGTCTTTCACAACCCCTGCCGGGATGGGCGTGGATGACGTGATCTCGCCAGCTTGCGGATGGAGAATAATTGGAGCCGGGTTTGGATGGATCACGCGGAAATATACGGGTGCGCTTTCGCGAATACGTTCTCCATTCTCATTCACCTCGCGAATGAACACGCTGTGGATAGCGAGTTGGAGTGGTGCTTTGAGGATGTGCGCGAAGTTCAGTGTTGTTCGGTTGGTGAGCGTGGCCACAACGCGGTGATCGACAAGAATTTCAACCATGTGAGCGGTGGGCGCAAGGCCGACAATGGTTGGAGTTGGGCTGGAGGTGGTGTTCACCGGGTCATTCGTATAGTCGCGTTCAAAGGTATTTAATACTTTTGCTTCTTTTTTAGAGAAGATAAAGAAGAAG
The DNA here is from genome assembly GCA_016182525.1 of Candidatus Kerfeldbacteria bacterium. Taxonomy (GTDB): domain Bacteria; phylum Patescibacteriota; class Patescibacteriia; order JACPL01; family JACPL01; genus JACPGL01. Next base: position 3,926 of record JACPGL010000005.1, read on the forward strand.
TGTTCATCGGAAAACACCGAGGTTGTTTCTCCGTCCACTGAACGGGCTTTGACGGTATGTTTGCCGGGTAACAGGGCAGGAGAGGTGAACGAGAAGTCGCCGACCCCAGAGGTGTGAACGCGCGTTGCTGTTGTTCCGCGGTTCACTCCATCAATCCAGATTTCAACATTCATCCCTGAACCAGCAAGCCCAGTTATAATAGGCCGAGTGTTTTCTGTGGTGAACCAATCTGCCGGCGCGACAAGTGATGGTGTGCGAAGGTCGCTTGCGGTCTCGTCTATTTCTTCGGGCTCTGGCGTCTCCTCTGGTACAGGTGATTGTTCGGGCTCTTCGTCACCCTCCTCTTCTTCCTCTTGCCCTTCGGTTTGGGTGGTGAATGAGAAGATGTCACTTACTCTTCCAGCGCCGTACGTATTCGTTGTGGTAATCGTGAATCGGTACACTGTTGCTGGGATCAATGATGTGAGAGTGATGCTTTGTGCGCTCTGTGATTGTTGGCCGAGATTTGTCCCTGCCTCATCAGTGCCGTATGAAAGAGTGTATGAGGTTGGTGTGCCGTATGGTGCATCCCAACTCAGTGTTGCCTCGGTTTCGCGCAGCGTTGCTCTCACCTCGCTAACTGTGCCCGGAAACCGCGATTCATCAGCTCCAATATCGACAAAGGACGTATCAAAGGGCCGAGCATGACCCTCGTAATCAGTGCGTGGCGCGTTGACCAATGTTCCAGCGTCGCGCGCGCCTGATGCCGCTTTCAGGTGCACGTCTCCCCCATCGGCATTGTGGAGATCGGGGTTGATTGCCAACGAGTGCGCATCTTGAGCTGTTGCGTTTTGCCAATCAGCAAGTACGGCGAGTGGTGTTGGTGTCCCGTCTGTCATCATCCCAACGTTTCCTGATTCTGGGTCAAAGGCGTTATAGTCGGATGTGTACTGTGCACCGCTCGAAGCAGAAATGTGCGTGGTGTTTTCAGAAAAGATGGTATTTTGGATTGTCACAGTACTTGCTCCTGATGCGAGATTCACTCCTGTGCCATTTCGAAGCACGGTGAGGTTTGTCAGGAGAATGTCGTCGCCGCTCACGCGAATCGCATCCGTTTGCGCATCGGTGATGACCATATTCTTGAGCGCGCTGTCGTGATTTGCGCTCGCGATATCAACACCCCGTGTTCCGCCGCTCACCGTCACGCCGTCAAAAATCATCGGGTATTCTGTGTTCACCGCAAGAGTGGCGCCTGACGGAGTCCCTTGGACCGCGAACGGCGTCTCCCCCCAGCGCGTGATCGTTGTGGTTGTTAAGGGGCTGCTTGTAGCCGACGCTCCTCCGGCCTCCGCAAACTCAGGATTATTTAATTCAACATTTTCAGGAAACGTCCCGCGCGCGTACAGGGTCTGCCCTTGCCCAATGTGCATTTGGGAAAGCGTATACGTGAGTGTTTTACATGGAGTGACCGCGCTCGAACAGGTGCCTGTGTCGCTGCCAGTCGCACTGTCTGTATAAAACACGTCGAAAATGGCTTCTTTTGAAAACGCGGTTTCATGCGCGCCGATATCCACGCCGTTGCCTTGTGGTCGCGAGTTTCCGAGAATATCGTTTACTGGTGAAACGTTGGCAACTCCTGCATCGATATTGACGCTCGTGCCAAGAAGGGTAAAGTCTCCGTCGTCTGCATTCTGGAATGCAGGGTCTTGTGAAAGCGATTGTGCATCCAGCCCGGTTGCTGCTTGCCATTCGGCGAGCGTGGCATACCCGCTTGAACCGACTTTCCCAAGCTTTTTATTTGTGGAGTAGAATGTATTTCCGTTTGAAGCGGTAAAGCGATCTTCGGAAAATGGATCAAGAGCAATCGCGTAGTCACCGTTTTCTGATGAGACCGTGTTGTACAGCGTGTTTCCTGATGCGTCGCTCATTTGAATTCCATGCCCGCCGCTTTTATAAATAGAGTTTGAAAGAAGCGCGACAGATGATGTATTTGCAAGATGGATGCCATTGCCGCTATTCGTATCAAAAATGGAATTTGAAATGGTTGAACTGGTTGTGTTGGATGTCAGACTCACTCCATCATCACCGTTTTCACGCGCAATGGAATTTGTCACTGTGACCGATGAAGATGCGCTTACACGAACCCCGTCTGATGTTGCGTGTGTAACGGTCACGCCGTCGAGGGTGATGGATGAGCTGCTGTCGATCGCGATGTTCGCGTCTTGAGCGTTGGAGACGGTGATATCGGAAAGTGTGAGAAACGATGCGCCAGAAATGGAGATGCCGGTTGTGTTTGCGCTCGCATTGATCACTGGAGCGGTTCGCCCGCTGTCTGTCCAAGCAACAAATTGCGTTGGAGAGTTTGCTGCTCCACTGTGCGCTGATGTCAGGGAGACGCTTTCGGTAAATGCGGTTTGCGTTGTTCCGGAGCTTAGATGGAGAATGTCTTCGCTTGCTCCCCCACGAACGGTTTGGAGCGCGCGGGTGATTGTTTTCCACGGCGCAGCGGTTGTTCCGTGGCCAGACGTATCGCTGCCCGAAAATGCATCAATGTAGATATTGCCGAGCGCTTCTTCGTATTCATAGGCGCCTGGCTCTACTCCTTTGCCCGACGGACGTGCCAGACCCCCGAGATCGGTTGCGGGTGCGCTTGCTGCATCGCCGGTATTGAGTGCTGTGGAATCTCCGCGCAGGTGGTAATCATCGCTTGCGCTGCTTACGAAACTGGGGTCGGCCGAGCGATCGTGAGTACTCGCCGATGTTCCGGGGCCGTACGCTCCGAGTGCATTATTCCACAATAGGTTGTAGTCGACGTTGGTTGTTGGAACACTTGCACCAAGAGTGAGACCGTACCGGTCGGTGCTGCCGGTAATGATGTTATTTTTAACAACTGCCGTTGCCGGGTTTCCATAGAGTCCAAGACTCGCCGCATTGGTCGCTGAACCGTCAGTATTGCCGTGGATCGTGTTGTTCAGAATCGTCACGTCATTTCCATTTTCAACATGGATACCTCCGACGCCGGTTGTTGCCGCATTTTCATACACGACGTTGTTTTGCACTGTCACCATTTTGCCGTTCGCGCCACCGCCAATGTAGATTCCTGCTCCGTATGTTGCTGTGCTTCCACTCACCGTATTTTTTTCAATAAGCGTCCCATTGAGACATTCCTGACATCGAATCCCCCCACCTTTGTAGACAGCAGTGTTCGTGGTCATGCTGTTCCCGCGTATGGTCGCCTTACCTTGAAGAACGTAGATTCCTCCGCCGCCAGCTCGTTCAATATTATTTAAGTGCTTTGAAGATGAGTTTGAAATAATGGTGTTATTTTCAATAACGGGTGCGTAAGCGGTATTGTTGTTTCCATACACATAGATTCCTCCGCCGTAATCGTAGACTTGATTTGCCGATATCGTATTGTTTTGGACTCTCGCACTTGAGCGTGTGAGGGAAATTCCTCCCCCGTTGTAGCGCCCTCCAAACGTATAGCTTCCTCTGATGTATCCATAAGAAACATAATTATTCTGGATCGTTGGCGACGCATCGCTTACACGGACTCCCCCTCCTTCCCAGTGTGATCCGCTGTCGTCACCACCTTTGTAGAGGTAGAGTCCTTCAATCGTACTTGAGTTGCCTCCTGACACAATAATAATGCTTCCGTGGTATTCGCACGAGGCTGGTTGAAAACCGTCGCAGAGCTCATCGCTGAGGCCTCCTTCATTATCCCAGAATCCTCGGAGAGTTGTTGTTGTGGGGTCGCTTACGTTGCCCCGAAGGATGATGTTTTTTTGCGATGATCCGAGTTGGATTTGTGCTTCATGGTATGCTCCAGACAACACTTGGACAATTTGGCCGTCTTGAGTTGCCGCATCGATCGCGCTTTGAGCAGTGGTAAAGCTCAAGTCCTTGCTATATCCTGCGTTCACACACGCTTGGACAGACGAACTAAAGCAAATGTCCTTCGCTCCGACACCAAAACTGAATCGTGGGAGCGTGTATAGTATGCTGAAGATCAGCCACGCCGTGAGCGTAAGGAATGTTGCAGCAGTAACAAGGAGCGTAAGGTTTCGCTGACGTTTGAACTCGACATACGACTCAATGAAATTTCCTTTCCAGTCACGTGCCGCCACTTCGCGGAATCCCTTGTCCACTGACATGAAAAAGAACACCGGCAACGTGACCGTGAAAATAAAGATATTCGTGAGGATGATGACCCACGCCAAGAACAGCTTGCGGAGTTCACACAATACAAAAGCTTTCCGCCAGCGTCGAATGTAGATGAAACAGTTTTCGCGGCGGATTTCAGAACGTTTGAGATTTTCTCGCTCTTGCACAAGAAGAGCGCGAATCCCTAGCACCATGCCAATTTCGTTGTTATTTTGGTTTTATTTTGTATTTTTACACTTTAATTATAGCTTATTTTAGCGTTTTTGTCAACCAACTTGAATAAAATATGGTTTTGAAGTAGACTACAGGAGTTCTTTTTCTTAAAATAAACGTATGGAGGAGCGAAAAACGCATCTTTCTGGGGATTTATGGACAGTCATTTTGGTTGTCGGGGTTCTGCTTGCGGGAGTCTTGATTTTTAGCTCAGTAGACACCAATCGAACCCTCACGAGCTCGCTTGCGAAGCAATTGTACGAGTTTGTGTTGAATATATAATGTACGACGCCTAATTTAGGCGGTTATAAGCTAAATGCCCTCGTAGCTCAGTTGGAAGAGCGAGGCACTCCTAACGCCTAGGTCCCCTGTTCGACTCAGGGCGAGGGCACGAGCGGTAATGAAATTGGCTAAGATGAGAGAAAGTTTATTCAGCGCCGATTAAATAATGATGATTACAACACGGATAGATCGACATGTCAAATGTTCTACGTGCCTGCCTACCGGTAGGCAGGGAACATTTAGGAATAACACTATGAGCTATGACGCTTTCTGAAGCCCAAGGGGCAGTTCTAGAGTTTGCAAAGAAAAATGGGTGGGAAGACTACCCCAATATAGACAAATTTGACCACATTCACGAAGAACTGCTTGAAATGAGCCAGTTCTTGCGGTATAAGTCCCGCGAAGAGCGTGAAAAGTTTGTTTCTGAGCACCAAGAACTTTTCGAGAAGGAGCTTGGAGACGTGCTTTTCGGGCTGTTACGGCTCGCAAATCAGCTCGGAGTGGATGCAGAAAGGGGATTCCTAGCCGCAAAAGCGAAAATCGAGAAGAAATATACTTCTGGAGTAGCTGAAAACAAGACTATACATCAAAGCTCGGGAGATTCGCAGTTCGGGTCGCCAAGCTAAATGTTCCACGTGGAACATTGACGAGAAGCGGATTTTGTGTCGTGATATACATATTACAACACAGATCTAATGTTCACGCAATGTTCCACGTGGAACATTCGTTCCCAAGACCTGCGAGCCCAAAAGTTATCACTTCGGAGTATATGAGGAACTACCAGCCAGAATACCTTCTCGAACCACGCCCTCCGTTCGGGGAAAATTTTCGTCGTTCACTTCGGGGAACCCTCGAAATTCGCTCGCTGATTACAGCTCGCTGCTTTCGTCTCCCTCTCGTTCACTCGTCCATTTGCAAGCCCTCACTACGGGAAGTGGTTCTCGAAAGTATTCCGGCTGTCGTTCCACATCTTCTCAAGAGACAAGATCACGACGGGTGGCAGCGGGAAAGCGGTCACACCGAGCGTAGCTGCACGAAGTGCGTGGAGCGAGGTGTGACAGGGTGCCCGCTGACAGGACCCGTGACCACTGCAATTGAGACAGAGGAGGCCGGCCGATGCGGCTCGGAGTAGCAGCCTTGTTGGCAATTGAGGCGGTATGCAGAGTCTATGGGAATATGGGCCAATAGCTCAGTTGGTAGAGCGCAGCATTCGCATTGCTGAGGTCAGGGGTTCGACTCCCCTTTGGTCCACCGATGTTCCAGTACCTGCCTGCCGGTAGGTAGAGAGCATTGCAGGAAATGTATATTTGTGTTCTAGTAAACATACTAGGACATAAAATACATAGAAAGTCAAATACTTAATGTCCAAAGCTAAGCTTTGGCCACTCTCGGGTCTGTAGCTCAGTTGGTTAGAGCGCACGATTCACATTCGTGAGGTCAGAGGTTCAACTCCTCTCAGGCCCACTCGAAAGTTGATGGATTATAGGATTTATGTTGTAATATAGATTTAGCTTTCCTCATCCATACTTTGTCAATATACTATCCACATCTTGCTCCTCTTTATCCACAGCATATCCAGATTCTTGTCCACTTGCTATACTTAAGGATGTTTTAAGGTCATGTTCACCAGTGAGAGGAGGTGATTCGGAATGACAACAATTGAAACATGGGGGGAGCTCCTTGTGGGTTCTTTCCAAGATCTGTGGCTCCGTTTTATCAGCTTGTTGCCGGAACTTTTAGCAGCGCTCATCGTTTTCATTGCTGGGTGGCTCATTGCAATGGCCATTGAGCGTGTGGTTGTGCTCATTGTGGAAAAGCTGTGGATTGAAAAACTTGCTGAACGGGTGAAGTTGAATGAATTACTCGTGTTTCTCCTTGCCGCGTCAGACATCCTTGGTCTTTCAGAGGTGACGCAGTTTTTGAACCGTGTGTTGCTCTACGTACCGAACGTTGTCGTGGCTGTGCTCATCCTCCTGCTCGGTATTATTTTCGGTCGGTTTGCCGAGCGCGTGGTGCATGGGAGTTTGCAAGCGGCGAAGTTTGCATCAGCCGGCATGCTCGCTGGTCTTGCAAAATGGATGATCACGGTGTTTGCGATTCTTGCCGCGCTGATCCAACTCAAAATTGCCGAGACCATGCTGAACACGCTCTTTACCGGATTTGTGGCCATGATTGCGCTTGCCGGAGGTTTGGCATTTGGACTTGGGGGCAGGGAAGAGGCGCAGCGCGCGCTTCAACAACTCAAGAGTGATATTAGTCGTCGGCATGGGCCGATGTAAAGCGTCTCAAAAAAGATCCGTCTCGTGGTCGACCAGGCGGATCTTGTGTTTTCTAAAGGTTTTTGCTAGTCTGAATCAGAAATAACCGTCGCAAAAATTTGGTGCGCAGGGAGCGGAGCGACCGAGCACGAATTTTTGCGAAGAGCGGGACACGAACGGAAACTGGAGTCTCGCACCATAGATTTCTCGACAGCAGTTCGACAAGCTCACTGTGACATTGCTCGGAATGACATGGTGCGAGACGGAAGTTGCAGTTCGTGATCACGCGAGGGCCCTTAGCTCATTTGGTAGAGCGCGTCCATGGCATGGACGAGGCGACCGGTTCGATCCCGGTAGGGTCCACCACAAAAACTTCTAACGAATTCGTTGAGGACGCTTCGATATCCAACGCGTCTTGAAAGGTACTCTCATACCCCTTGTTTTTTATTTTGAAAAGGTGTATAATTTAACTGGAAGTAACCTTTAAGGTATTTTCCAGTCCATAATATGCACAATAAACCAGGAAAAGGGGAGTATTTAGAAGTGTTATTGCGATCACCACGGACCGTCTTTTCGACCAAGGATGTGGCAATGCTTTGGGGCGAAGAAAGAGAAAGCACGGTCACGAGTCGGTTGAATAAATACGTGAAAGCCGGGAAGCTCGTCAGAGTTCGTCGCGCCCTCTATGCCAAAGATGAACACTACGATCGTCACGAATTGGCAACAAGAATCTATACCCCTTCCTATATCAGCTTCGAGACGGTCTTAACGCGAGCGGGAGTCAATTTTCAGTTTTACAATACTCTTTTTGTTGCATCGTATGTCACTCGCGAAATTGACGTTGCTGGGCAGAACATTTCTTTTATTCGGATGAAGGACTACGTTTTGACGAACATTACGGGCATTGAACACCCGAACGGCATTGCGACCGCAACGAAAGAGCGCGCCTTTTTGGATCGAATCTATGTGAGTAAAGACTACCATTTTGACAACTTGAATGTGTTGGATTGGGAGAAGGTTTTTGAAATTTTGCCGATCTATCATAACAAACGGATGGAGAAGAAAGTGAAGAAATACTTTGAGTATCATAAGAGTACAATCGTATGATGATCGATTATGCAAAACATAAAAACATCCTGCTTCAAATTCTGAAGGATATCTATTCTGATCCCAGTATCGCGCCTTATGTGGGCTTTAAGGGCGGCACCGCAGCTCATTTGTTTTATGGCTTGAATCGAGATTCAGTTGATTTGGATTTCGATTTGCTCGACGAAAACAAGGAGCAAGTTGTGTTTGAAGAAATTCGAAAGATCGCCTCTGGGTACGGGAAAATCATTGAGTCTCGGATAAAGCGGTTTAATCTTTTCAATATGATATCATACGAAACAAAAGCACAGAACATTAAGATCGAAGTCAATCGACGAAAGTTTGGTTCGCGGTATGAGCTCAAAACATTGCTCGGCATCTCAATGTTAGTGATGGTCCAAGAAGATATGTTTGCCAACAAGCTTCTGGCAATGGTTGAACGTATCGGGAGAACGAGCCGTGATATTTATGATGTATGGTTTTTTTTAAAGAACAACTGGCCAATACAGAGAGAGATCATCGAGCAGCGCTCCGGACTGTCGTTTACGGAGTTTTTGCAAAAGGGCATCGAGCAATTAGAAAAAATGAACAACAAAAATATCCTTGTAGGCTTGGGCGAGTCGCTCACGAGATCACAAAAAGACTGGGCTCGCGCAAAGCTTCGAACTGAGACAATCTTTTTATTGAGAGCTCGACTGGAGAGCGAATGAAACAGCCGCCGGGTTCAGGGACTCCGTGATGGAGTGTGAACCCGGCTGGCCAACGTAAGCAGGAACGCTGCTCACGTAAAGGTAAAGCTCACGGCGAGTAACTTCCGCTCGCCGAGGCCCACCCACACTGTTGTCTTGCCCACCGTGAGGTGGGGGCCGACGACGAGGTCACGATACAGGTTCTCGGCTGTCACCCCCACGCCGTGGTGGGTGATACGGCCGAGATAGTACCAGCGATCGTCAAGATCGGGGAAGTGCTCGACCACCGCGAATGCCGATCCACGGTTCTTCAACCAGTTCGCCGTCATAAGTGCGGCGACCGCGAACTCCGGCGCGTCATGCAAGTTCCATGTGGAACCTGCTCTTCCTCCGAGCCAGCTTTCGACCGATCCGATCTGGAGACGACGCTGCAGGCCGATCTCTCCAAGTCCCCAGCCGGCAGTCCCCCCGCCCGAAAATGAGAGCTGCCCAGCTTGGATGAAGAAGGGGACCCTTGAATGTCAACCCAAAGTGCAAATGCGTGAAGTAGCCGCCCCGCCGTTTGGCGGTTTTTTGGAGTGAGCGCGAGTTCGTTTATGGATTTGCAATTTTTTGAGAGGTATGGTAAGGTTCGCCGAAATTCCTTGTTGGGCAAATGGCGCGCCTAACAGGAGTTTATGAAGCCTGACAGCAGGCTTCGTGGAGGCCATTCTATGGCCAGTATCAGAAGGTTCTTCGCGGCCGCCGTTCTGGGTCTCGCTTCCGTCGTCCTTTCCGGCCGGGTCGCCGACGCGTTCGTCGGCACCGACCAGTTCGCCGTCGAGGGCGACGCGACGGTGACCTTCACCTTCGGCATGTATTTGAAGTGGCAGCCGAGTGAGTCGAGGTTCCTCTGCACCATCTTCTGGCCGGACGCCACGCAGGACGTGTTCGTCAAGGTCAAGGAGGAGCAGTTGGACATGCTCATTCACGACGCCACCACCGGAGGTGGAACGCTGTTCAACGGCACGTGGTTCCCTCTCGTCGACGATGGCGCCTACGAGATCTCGGTGCGCGTGGACTACGAGTCTGGGAAGCCGGTGAACACGGAGCTCGTCGCCCTCACGGACGTGAGCGACCAGTTCACTGAGAACCCGATCGTCAGCCCGAGGAAAAGGTTCTGACCCCCAAGACGCCAGCCCCGTCGGCCGCTTTCATGCGAGCCGGCGGGGCGTCTTCGATTCGGTGAAAACCAAAATCCGCTTCGTTAGAGAGAGCGGATCGTGGTCCGGCGTTATCGTTTCTCCGGCATCATGAACTGCACAGCGCGGTTCGCGTCTTTGCAGTAGCGAAGGCCGAGATACACGTTCGTGGTTTTTTCGACAACGGTCTGCCAGTCGAAACGCGCGAGGGTTTCCTCTTGAATTTCTGGTGAGCGTGCCATGAGCACATCGTGCCTCGCCAACATCTCTCGCAGCTTTTGTACAATACTTTGAACATTACGAAGTGCATACGTTCCGGCAGTTGCTGCAATTTCATGATTCACGGGGATGCTCGACACGAGCACCGGCTTGCCATAACTCATGGCTTCAAGCGTTGCCGTTGGGCAGCCTTCGGAGTTGGACATGTTGACATAGAACAGACAGTTCGAAAACAGTTCCTCTAACATCTCCCCATCTTGCCGTCCGCAAAATACGATACGATCGTCGCCGTCAGAAAGAGCGCGGAGAGATGCCTCATAAGAATCTGTATACGATGCATCGCCGGCAATCGCGAGTGTGACGTCTGTCTGAATCTGCTTGAAGGCTTCAATCACGAGATGAATATTTTTGTGCGGGATTAAGCGGCTGGCGATGAGGATGTATTCATTCGCGCACAACCCAAACTGTTCCGTAATCTTTTGCGCTGGGCGAGACACAGGGCGAACCACGCCGGTCGGAATGACGATCGCGTCTTTGTTGTATGTGCGTCGCGCATAGGCAGCATTGGTTTCGGATGTTGTAATCGTGACATGAGGGAACGTCAGAGCGGTCCACTCCGCGCATCGCAACACCCACTTTGCGAATCGTCCCCATTTGCCGTGCTCGCGGTCAATACTGTGGAACGTCACCATCACGCGCGCGTGCGGCCGGAACAGACGAGGCACAAACGCAAGGAGCGACGGGCCAATGCTTTGAAAATGGAAAATGTCCGCGCCAATCCACACGGCGTGGAGTGTTGCAAGAAGGGTGTGGGTGATCGTGTCTAAATGTTTGGTTCGAAGCGACGGCAACCGTTTCACGCGCACGCCGCCAATCATCTCCTCATCTTTGGATGTCGTGTAGGGTCGAGCGTACACAATGACCGGGAATCCTTTTTCCGCAACCCGAAAGCTGAGTTCCCGAACATGAGTTTCGACGCCTCCGGTGACGTTTGAGATCCCCTTTTGCCCGATAAAGGCAATAAGGGGTTTTGAAGAGGTTGACATAAAGATCATGCACCTTACCACAAAATTTGTTGCGCTGTCAAGCCTCCTTTTTTGCTAATCTTCGCAATTTTGTCCAAAGCTAAGCTTTGGACATATGCTTCCTATTTCACGACACCTTTGCCTGTAAGAGCGGGATCTTTGGTGAGATTCGTGGTGATCGCTGGGGTCGTAGAGCTTCGCGTCCCCTGGTCGGTGTTCATACGTAACGTTGCCTCGCCAAGAAGCGTCGGAGCAGTGCCCTTGTGCGCCGTGGTGGGGATGAGTTGCACATCGAAGCTTGCCGAAATCGTCTCGAGTTCGTCTGGTGTCGATGGAACGTTCCACGTGATCGTTCGTGTTTGAGCGTCAAAGGCGGGTGCGCCGCCAGCCAGTGAGGATGGGTTGCCGGCAAAGAGCACAGCGCTTGGCAAGAGTGCGGTAACGGTGAATGAACGAACGTTTTCAAAGTTCGCGACCTCCATAACCACGCGATAGAGTGTTGGGGTGCCGACTTCAGGCGGGATGGGCCCGGCGCCGACATCGGTGTACAGTGCGTAGGTCGCAAAGCTGATGGCAGGGACAACCGTGAGCGAGCGAGGAGCTGTATACACGGTGATCGGAGTCTCGGTGTTGTCGGCACGTTGCTCTGCGGTGGCTGAGCACGAGAGCGATACAGTTCCGTTTAATCCAAGAGTTTGTGGAGTGAAGGAAAATGTTCGCGCGAGCGATGCGCCGGCAGCGAGATCTGCGAGCTCCGAGAGTGTTGTGTAAGAGAATGAAATTCCGTGGTTCGTGGCAACACCACCGTCTCCACGGAAGGTCATCTTTGTATCGCCATCACCAAGACAACTCATCACCACATTGCGGAGTGTGTGCTCGCCGGTGTTGGTGATGGTCATGCTTGCGGTGGTTGACGCTCCAACCTCAATCGTGTCATCAGAAAGGGCAAGCGTAAGTTTTGCCTCGGGTCGAACCACGGTGAGTGGGAGAATCTGTCGGTCGATCACGATCGCTTTGTCGTTCACACGAACGCGTGCAGTGACCGTGAGGGTGTGTTCTCCAACTACGTCATCATTCATTCGCGCTTGGATTTTTACATCGCTCGCTTTGTGATCAACATCAGTATTTTTTTTGGAAAAATTCGCTTCGGCCGATGATTCAATCTCGATCGTTTCATTGTCCACAAACGAACCGCGAACAGGAGTAATCGTGACGTCAAAGTATTGATTGCCGGCAACCGTTTGTAGCGCGTCTATGCGCATGGCAAGATCGGTGGCAAGGACGGGGAACGAGAGCGTGGTCGTCTGCCCGCGTCGACTGCCCTGATCGTCGTATGTGATAATTGTTTTCACCTCACGTGATTCATTGATCATGCCATAGGGGGTGAGCTGAACGGACATCGTCTGTTGTTCATCGCGGGCAAGTTCGTCCGCATGCGTAGAAAGTTGCTGACTGTCGGGAGTCGCAGATCCATCGTCAGGAATAATACGAATCTCAACATTCGTGAGAACGTGTCCGCTGTCGTTCGTCAACACGATGGGGAAGCGATGCGCACGACCGGCGGTAAATGGGCCGGTTTCGTCTTGCCCAATGGGAGAGAGAAGCGACGGCGTTGCGGTGACATGAATGTCGTCAATAAAGAGCCGACGAATCTGCGCGCGGAAATAGATCCCGGCTCCAAGCAACACAAACATAAGCATGGCAAGAAACGTATCAAGCACATAGTGGTGTTTCTTGCCGATGTAGCGGCCAGTATGGAAATGCGCAAGCGGCGGCAGAAAAATATTGACCGTACCAATGTAGAGGCGTTTGCCCCAATGCACAACACCTTTCCCATCATGGCCTTTGAGCTGGATCATTTTTTCTGGTTTATGGTCGTCCATATCTTTAGTAGGTGTAATCTCTACGGGTCCTGCCGGACGGGAAGAGCTGAACACATCTTTCACGCGGCACCAGAATCGATCGGATCGACTCGGCCGGCCGTTCTTTTACTTTGTCATCCTGAGGTCGCACGGAACGGGCGACCGAAGGATCTCTAAGAGATCCTTCGACTCGCTTCGCTCGCTCAGGATGACAAGGTATAATCTCAGGATGGTAATTTCGTGGGCGCCGCGTGAAAGAAGTGTTTGTCTTTTCCATTTTCTTAGAATTCAATAGATCCATCAAAGGTCAAAATCTCTTCAAAGCCATCGTCATCCACGTCTTGAATGGCCACGCGCATGCCGCGGCGGGAGGATTTGTCATAGGCGAAAAATCCTGGATTTTCAAGTGTGCCAAATCGGTTGAAGATGCGCACGTGCGGCCCGCCGCCCGGCCCCGCGCCAGTCACGATCTCGGCTTGCCCATCGTGATCAACGTCGCCAACGGCCATGTTCACGCCAATGCGGATGCGCGGGTCATAGGCAAAGAAGCCAAGCACCACGGGTTTGCCATTGCCGTCGAACACGCGAATGTGCGGCCCGCCGCCTTCACCCGGGCCGGTGACAATCTCGTCTTTGCCATCGCCGTTCACATCCCCAACCGCAATGCGCACGCCCGTGCGGATCTGTTTGGCGTAGGCAAAGAATCCGGCATTCTTGAGTGTTCCATCTGCGTTGAAGATGCGCACTTGGGTGCCGCCGCGCTGGCCGGTGCCGGTGACAATTTCTTGGTGGCCATCACCATCCAGATCACCTGCATCGAAGAGCACGTTACCGGTGAACACATTTCCGTATGGATAAAACTCTTTGCGCAATGTTCCATTTTCATTTTTGATTTGGATGCGATTGCCGGCAGACATCAAAATTTCGCGTGAGCTATTGCCTTCAAGATCCGTGATTTCGGTTAATCGGCCACCTTCGGCAAACGGCGTGTAGGCGTAAAACCCTTGACGGATTTCGCTGCCCCAGCGGTTCACGACGTTGGCAAATGTGCCGTTCACAAACGGCGTGTCATAGAGCACCGACAATCGGCGGAGCAGGATAATGCCGTCGTTGGCTGGGATGGTGACCGACGTTGTCAGTTCGCCGCTGTTCACTGATCGATCTTGCACGCCATTTACGCGTTCGAACCCACCCTCGAGCACCACTTTTTGCGAAGACGAGGTAGAGTTCACGAACACCACACCCTTTTCAAAATCTCGGCGCCAGACTCCAGCCTGAACCGTGGCAGAATTCGTCAACACATTTCGCGCCGTGTTGATGGGTTTGCCGAGTGCTGCGTCATATTCATCGTACCACCAGAATTGTGTGTGGTCTTCGGTGCCCCAATCGTAGCTAAAGAATCCATCATCTAACAGCGTTGAGGTGAGCGCGAATCGCATGTCTTGCCAGTCGGTGTAATCGCCGGTGTTGAGCGTGTCCCCGTTCACAATAATGAGCTGATGCTCTTGTGCGTTTTTCGAAAGATCAAAATAATTAGGCATAGATCCTTTCCATTCACCTTCCCAGATATTCGGGAAACTTTCAAACATCCGGCCGTTCAAATAGTCCATGTATCCGTTTCCGCCGTTCGAGATTAAAATCGCATCATCGCCTAATCGCTCTCGTGACTCGCGCAAGATGATCGTCATCCCTTCTTTCCACGCCCGATCAATCTCTGCCGCGTCGTCAATTTTGCCGTCGCGATCAAAATCGAAATTGCCGTCGTTCACCCAACTTGCCGTCTCCCAAATGTTGTCAAAGAAAATTCCATCCCAATATCCGGTGGACATCACCTCTTCTTCAAGAAAGCGGGGGAGATACGTGTTCCATCGCTCTCCGTCAATTTTCGATGCATAGTTTGTTGGGTCGATCGTGTACTGACCGGGCCAAAAGACAACATGATCGCCGTCGTCTTCCAGCGCCCACCACTCATCGCCCATGTGATCTTGAATCTGGTGCCACGGGCCATCTTCACTTTCAATGTATGGCAACCAAAACCACGGAAAGCTGTGGGTAATGACGTACGCAAGAATAATCACGTCAGGATTTTTTTCGCGGATGCGTGCGAACGCTTCGGGATTGGTATCTTGCACGGACATTGCGAGCACAACTGTATCCCAGTCGGCCACACGATCAATTTCTTCGTCGGTGAGCGGAGACTTGAGGTAGAGATTGGCAAGACGCGGAAACCCGACGCTTGGAAAATCCAACGCGTCTACTGTAAACGGGTGCAAGAACGAGACGAAAAGAAGGAAGAGCGTGAACGGGGCGATGATTCTATGCATGCGCGACATCGGCGTAGAGGTGAAGAATAGAGTCAACATGGCGGGCGAACGTGAATCCCTCACTGTGTATCCTAGCAGATTCTCCGAATTTCGCGAAAGAGGCAGGGTGATCAAGCGCCCACTGCATTTTTGCGGCAAGATCCGCGGGGTTTTTGGGTTCAAAGAGAAGTCCAGTTACATGATCCTGGACAATTTCTGGCAGGGCGCCAATCCGTGAAGCAATCACCGGTGTACCACAGGCCGCGGCTTCCAGTGCGGACAACCCGAACGGTTCCACGAATCGCGACGGGACAATCACGCCCCGCGCTCGAGACATGTGTTCAAAAATGTGCTCGTGAGGAACATGCCTCAGAAACTGAACATTCGTCAGTCCGTGTGTTTGCGCAAATGCTTTGAGTTGGTCTTCGTCTGGCCCTGTTCCAATAATGCGAATGCGCGCTTGTGGGACACGCCGCGCCGCTTCGAGGAGCACGTCACACCCCTTTTCCCACTTCAGTCGCCCCACAAAGAGCACATGATCTTTTCGTTCCACGCCTTCAACTCGGGGTGATGCGATGCCATGCGAAATCATTCGGATGCGATCAACGGGGTACCCAGCACGGAGCAGAAGATCGCGCATACAGATGCTTGGGGCGACGATTGTCGTGACGTGACGATAGAGTTTGAGAACACGATGCAATGCCGTTTCTAGCACCACAATCACTGACGCCGTGAGTGACGCGCGGAATCGTCGGTGGAGGAGAATATCCCAGGCCTGTTTCCATGGTCGCCCGACAAGAGCAGTATCTCGCTCCTCCAGTGTATAGAGTGGTGACACGAGTTTGTGATCATGCGCGGTTAGAACAATCGGGATGTGATGTTTGGCAAGAGTTGTAAGGAGAGAAGGCGAGAGTTGATGGTAGATGTTGTGTACGTGCGCCACATCCGGTGTGAATTCTGCAAGAAGCGCTTCCAGTTTCTGTTGCGCTTCACGAGAATAGAACAGCCGACCGAGCGTTTTGAATCCGCTTTTTATCCCGCTCATGTTTTCTGTTTCGACAAACGACGGGAAAAATTGCGACCATGACGTAGGCAGATTTTCCGGGTGAGCCATGGCAAATGGCACCACGGTATGGCCGCGTTCTTTAAGCGCCTGCGAAAGTTCGAGCATATACTGATCTGCTCCACCGGCTGGGGAATAGAATTTGTTGATCTGGAGAATGTTCATGATTTTCGTGCATGAAGAATCCATCCTGATGCGAAGTGGGCGGGCACATGATCGGTGAGTTTTCCATCAAGAGTATCAAGTCGGCGAAAGAGTGAGAAGTCGCGGCGGATGAAAAACCGTCCCAGGATATAATACAGTTCACGGATAAGAGAAGAGGAACCGCACGCCTGTTCGATCGTGAATCCCGCCTCTTGAATACGTGAACGAATGGCGCGGAGCGTAAAGAATTGCACGTGTGGGCTGTCGCTCGGGCTTTGCACATCGCGTGATTGCATCATCTGTTTCAACCGGCGCTTTGCGTGCTTCGTGACAAGATTGGCATTGGCGATGCGACGCAGGATCTCCTCCACGCACCATCCGTTTGGAACCGTAACGAGCAGCAATCCGTTTGGCGCTAAGATTTCGCGAGCATGTCTCAGGGCAGAAGCAGGATCCTGCATGTGTTCGAGCACTTCGGACATGATGATCACATCGAAGCTGCCGGCAGATCCGTTCTTGTCTAATGACGAGAACGGATCTCGTCCGGCGAGGTCACTCGCGAGGAGGTCGCCTGTGGCGACCGACGAAGCAATCCGACCCGAAGGGTCATCCTGAGCAAAGCGAAGGATCTCTAGAGATCCTTCGGCCTTCGGCTTCAGGATGACAATAGTACCAGTAAGGATATTCATCATCGCTGCCTCTGGAGTTTTGCGAAGCTCGTCTGTGGCTCGTGCATCCGCGTCAAGAGCGGTCACATCATATCCAAGAGCGGCGAGCGGCCGCGAGATATTGCCCGAACCGCATCCAACATCAAGAATCCGGACGGTTTTCGGATCTTGCGGAAATGCGCGGCGAATTGCCGCAACAAAATCCTCCAGCTTGCGCAATCCGCCGGGTTCTCTATCAAAGTTTGTATGGAGACTCGTATTGACCATTGGAGTAGGAGTAGATGGAAAAGAGAAATACTCCTTTCACGCGGCACCAGAATCGCTCGCCTCCTGCGGGCGAGCGTTCTTTTCCCTCGGCAATTTCGCCTCAGCTCTTCGAGCTTCGGACCAAGCCGAAATTGCCTGCGGGACATGCCGCTTAGAAAGGAGTATTTCTCTTTTCCTGTCCTGATAGGATCCGATTCTATCCTTTTGTTTTTCAAAGAATAGTGGTGCCACGAGTAATGCCGCGAATGTCCAGAAAAACAGCAAGTACATGTTTGTTTGAAAGTATGTGCCGAACGCCGTGATCGTGAGCATCGTGATTAAGAATGCCACCACGCCGATCATGGCAGGTTTCATGTCTTGCGGAATGACGGCATAGGCGTGTCGTCCTTCTCGAGCAAGGCTTACAAGCATCATCCCGAACGCGAGCAATCCTACCACACCCATCTGCACCGCAAGTTCAGCATAGGTATTATGAAGCTCTCGAATTTTTTGTTCGCCAGTCCAGTCTGACACGTCCACATCGATCGATCGGCCAAATCCCACACCGGCGATCGGATTTTGCACGAAGGCACGCATGCCCTCTTTGAAAATAACCGCGCGAAATTCCGTGCTTGAATCTTCAATGCGCGTGGGGTTCAGAATCGCAATGCGTTCAAGAAGAGGGCGACTCGCAGCTTCGATCTTGGAAAAATTGTTGAGAAAGAGAATCGATCCCGCAATGGCGAGCATCACAACACTGCTCGCGAGTACTCCCGTTTTGAGGAAGAGTCCAAGGAGTCGTACACGCTGCTCTCGTGCCACCACACCAAAGGTCAGAATTGTTGCAATGGCAAATCCGAGCCAGAGATTTCGGAACAGCCCAACGAGAATACCGAGCGACCCGATCGTAAAGAGCGGAACAGCCCATTGGCCAAGGGCGGCGATTCGTCGATCTCGGTGTGCGTACAGATTCATGAACAGGATCAGACCGGTGAGAACGAAAAAGCTGTGCGGCGCGCTAAGCATGCGCGTGCCTTCGGTTGAAAGCGGTGTCATATCCACCCACACACCTTTGCCAGTCGCGACTCCATAGGCGATGAAGGGGATGAGCGTGATGCCACCAAGAAGAAAAGTGGTGATCACGCGCTTCCATGCTTCACGTGTTCGGACAAGTGTCAACACAATGAAAAAGATCACTGGATAAAACGCTGCGTTTTTGAATGGTGATGGAAATAGATACAGGGAACTGCAACGAGCGGATGCGCGCATGGGCAAGTGCGCTTGCTCCGGTGAGCGCGAGCGTGATGTCGAAGAGAAAGAGTTTGACTTGATGATCGCCGAACATGATTGGCTGAAGCGCAAAGAGGTGTTCGAACGTCATCGTTGCAAGGATGAGGATGTGTAGGCCGGATTCCGGAGTTCGAATGATCGGGATGGCAAGGAGGAGTGTGGCAACAAGGAAGAGTGGAGGCGTAAGGCCGGTGACCAGCGAGAGGCCGAGGATGAGCGCAATTCCAAAATACCCGAGAAGCGTGCTTTCAAAAATGTCTCGTGCAGGCGTGGGTTGTATTTGGACTTGAGAATATGTTGACTTCATACATAGGTCATTGCGAGGTCGCGCTTTCGCGACCGAAGCAATCTAGCTAAGGGATTTTTGTCGGCAGATCCGTTCTCGTCTACTGACGAGAACGGATCTCGTCCGACGGGGTGAGCACTCCAGAATGCGTGAAACGTTCACGCGCTCTGGGGTATGCCGGTACGTATGTATCGCTCATTGTCGTACCGGCCCCCTATCCATCCATCTCTGTTTCAGAACGGCCATCCGGCGTATGAGACGCCGGCCCAGCCCGTGAGCGGGCTGTAATCCGCGACACCGGTCGGCGTCGCGGATTCCCAGGGGCCGAGTGCGCCCCCGATCGTCATGCGCAGGCCGCCGACCAGGCGCACTTGCGCTTCGGCGAGTCCGTAGACACCGGGCGCTTGCGCCCGGTTCGGGTGGTCGACGCTTCCGCCGACCTCGCGCTGCCAGCGGCCCCACTTCCACGTGCCGACCCCGACGCCGACTGAGACGCGGCCAGCAAAGACGCGGCCAGCAAGCCCGTCGACTGCCCAAGACGTGAAGTCCCGAGAGCCGACGCTGATGCGTGGCGCTTCAACGAACCACGAGTCAGCCTGCCACCGAAGGCCAGCGAGGCCCTCCGGAATGGCGACTGATCCGCTTGGCCGCGTCAGCTCTCCGAAGCGGGCTTGGCCTCCGATGATGAGAGAGATGGGCGCCTGGCCCGGGTCTCCCTTTTCACCGCGAGCACCGCGCTCGCCACGCTCGCCCTTGTCCCCACGGTCGCCTTTGGAGCCGCGCTCGGGGGTCGGGCGGGTGCGGCGGAGGTAGGGCTCGAACTCGATCCCGCGTCCCTCCGGGCCGGCTGGCCCGTACATTTCGCCGCCGATGCGCGCGTCGTAGCCAAAATCAAGCAGGGCGTCGCGGCCGGCCTTGGCACGCTCGGTCGTGAGGTTCGGATCCCTCACATCCGAGCGCTCGACGCCCCGGCTTGCCCAGCCGTGCACCGTCCAGTACGCGACGGTGTCGAGTTTGACCTCGGCTGTCGCCTCCCGGAAAGCGTCCTGAATCTCGCCGATGCTCGGCACCTTGTTGAGCCGAGCCGAGATCCAGACCTTGCCGGGCAGGTCGGGTGTGGTCACGAGCGCCGCGGGAGTGGTTGCAGATGGCTCGTCGCCGAGCCGCGCCTGCAGCCGGTCGAACGCATCGCTCTGCGCCGCGGCAGGTGCCGCGAGCGCAAGGAGAGACATGACGGTCGCAATGACCGTCGTGAGCAGGTGACGCATGGGATGCGCCCTTTCTGCCGCCCCCGAAAGGGCGACGGTTCGAGTCTGAATTCTGTTCTGAATGAGCGTCCACACCACAGGGGAGTGATGTGGATTCCGAGAGGCGTGAGTTGTCATCCTGAACCAAGCGAAGCGAGGTGAAGGATCTCCTCAAGAGATCCTTCGGCTCCGCCTCAGGATGACAGAATCTCATACTCCTTGGAATCCCCCCAACCCCCACGAGCGCGTCACCGAAGTGACTGCGCCCGCGAGGATTAGGGTTGCCGCGCTTCTCGTGTGCCCAAGAAGGGCACGACACACGTGGCGACGGATTATCCGTCAGTTGTTGCAGGCGAACGGGCTGGCGCCCGCGCCTTCGTCGCAGATCTGGTAGTCCCATCCTCCGACGCCGTTCGGCGCCGTCTCAACGTACGGGTACCACTTGGCGCTGTGCTCCTGAATCAGCGACCAGACGATCCCGAACGCGTCCTCGGCGTGCGGATTCAGCCGCACGAACGGCTTGGAGGTGGGCGGGTAGGGGACGAGCACGCCACCGGGGGTCTTGGCCCCGTAGTACCCGACCCCGTCGGTCTTGGACGGGTTCGTCCAGTTGCCCCGATCGTACGTCCCGCCGCCGTCGAAGGAGCCGATGTCCATGAACCAGGCCCCGCGGGAGGTCATCACGAGGCCATCGTACCAGTCGAGCATGGGCCCAACGTCCCCCCACTTCCGCTCCGGAGGGTCGATGATGGTACGCGGGAGGAGCAGGCTGGGACCATCGGGATCTCCCAGGAACGGGAAGGCCTGCTCTGCCCAGTCCGGCGGGTTCTTCCAGAAGTCGACCCACTCCTGACTTCCGGGGTCGCCAGGGATCGTGTACTGTGCCGCGGCAGGTGCCGCGAGCGCGAGAGACATGGCCGCGAGCGCGGCGCGGGCGAACGTGCGCATGGGGTCCTCCAACCTGTCCAAAGCTTGAGCCTTTGGACATTTTGCGCGGTTGTTTTCGATGAGAAGGATTCCCATCCCAGACAAGACGAGCCGCTCATCTTTTCTGGGACGGGGGTCGCGGGTGACGGGAGTCATTGCGAGCGAAGCGAAGCAATCTCATAAGATCGTCACGTCGGCCTTCGGCCTCCTCGCAATGACACAACGCCACTACTGCTTCTCTCACCCCACAGAACACGAGAGATTCATGTGCTGTGGGGTATGCCGGTACGAATTCGCGCACCGGCTCCCCTCCTACCCTCCTTTCCTTGAATGCCCCCCCTCTCTCGCGGTGTGCCCTAGCGCACGCCGATGTTCAGCCGGATGGTGCCTTCCGGCTCGAACGAGTTGATTCCCTGGTCAGGATCGAGCTGCCAGGTGCAGCTCCTTCCATCGCACCAGATGAGGAATCCCTCGGGCGGCGTACCGCCTTCCGGCACGTAGCTCCACACCCGCTGCTCGCAGGCCGGGGTGAAAAGGTCCCACCCCTCCGGGATGTCGAGCACCCAGCGCCCGTTCATCTCCGTGGCCTGCGCCCAGTAGCCCCACTCGAAGCCGCGGGAGTCCTGGACGAAAGCCTCGGGATAGCAGCCCTCCCACGAGACGACACGGCCGTCACGGCGGAGATCCTCCACCATCGGGCCGACGTTCGGCTGAAACACGATGTCCGGGCACCCGCCGTCGCAATCGCCCGGCTCGGTCTCGCCTCCGTCCCTCCACAAATCGATCTGGTAGGCCTTGCCCATCCCAGGGTGCTCCACAATGGAAGCTCCCGCGGGGACGAACGTTTCCCAAACGATGAGAGACCACACCAGCTCGATATCGGGTTCGCACCAGTAGGTGAGGTTGCACTGGGTGAGCGTGGAGTCCTCACCCGTGGGACGGGGGGCGAACATCTCGTTGCCGCGCTCCTGGAGCGGAACCGTGAGGACCTTCGCGGCCCAGCCCATCTCACCGAAGAACTGGACGTCCGTCCACGGTCCGCGCTCAAAGTACACTCCTTCCTCGGTGACGCGGGTCATCCGCGCCTGTTCGGTCGAGGTGGCCTCCATCCACGGCCCGTTCTGAGCAGGGTGCTCCGAATTGTACACGATCGGGCACCCGTCGAACGACTTGCGCATCCACGCCGTGATCCGGATCGCGGCATCGCCACTTGCGTGGCGCACGATCTTCGCTCCTGTCGGGAGCGGCGTGGAATCCACGAGCAGCGACCAGACACGCGACGTGTCGCTGTTGCAGTAGTAGCCCATGTTCAGGTCATGCAGGGCCGTATCGGTCGGTGCGGCCACGAAGCCGTTGGAACCAATCACCGCGTGCTCGACGCCCGCGGCAATCCCCCGCTCACCGAACCACCAGAGGTCGGTCCACGGAGTGTCCGTCGAGATCCAGATGCCGTCGTCGTCCACGCGGACGAGACTGCCCTGGATCGTCGAAGTCGCCCACCACTCCCCGCTCTCCGTATCGAACTTCACAGAGTTGGGAATGATGTCGCAGCCGGCGAAGGGATCGTCATCCGGCGGTTCGGGCGTGCAGATCCACTGGTAGGCCCACTCCTTGGTCGTGGGATCCTGCCAGACAGTGAACCCCGTCAGACCCTCGGCGGACAGCGAGTCCACGTAGGACCAGACGGTCAGGTTGTCGTCGACGCACTTGACGTTGACGGTCGGTCGCTCGCAGGTGAGACCCACGAACTCCGTGCCGTCGTCGAGGCGCGTACCCATCTCCGTGATCGCCGGGACGCTTCCGTCCGGGCTGAAGAATTCGGCCACCATGTAGGCGGTCGAGTCGTTCAGCTCCGGCACGAAGAGCTTCCCGTTGCGGATCTGGAGGAAGTCGACCTTGGGGCCGACCTTGCTGCCGTCCGGGGAGGTATGGATTACCTCCGGGCAGCTCGAACTCCTCGGCTCCGGGTAGTTGTCGGGGCCGGCTGGAGCTGCGGTATCTCCGCAGCCCGTCAGAGCGAACATGGCAGCCGCAATGGCTGCCGGGATCCAGTGACGCATGACGTGCGTCCTTTCCAAAGTCGCCCACGAACAGGCAACAGTGAGCGGGTGTCCAAAGCTTAGCTTTGGACACAGGAAGAAATACATTGTCAAGCAGCGACCCGCGAGATGCGAGTCACTACAGCGATTCGAAGAACGGTTTAGAAGTCCCGTCCTCGGAACAATCGAGAAGCCCTTCTCAACTGTTCTGAAGATGGCTTTATTTTTGAAACACCAGACACACATTCCCCATCCATCGAGAGAATCCTAAACGATTGATCACTCGGTCATACGCTCGACTGATCCACGACAGCACTAGGAACTTATATAAATACCCTTCCGTAAATGAGAAGCGCTGAACATCGATGCATCGTAAACCCGCGTTTTCAAAAACCTGAATGAGATGGGTACTATCCGTATAGGTGTACTGTGTCTCGTGTGCTTCTTCATGTTCCTCATGTCCGCGGATCCACTGGTGAAATGTCAACGGTGTGTATTTGGCAAGACGAAATTCCGGTGCTGTCGGATTCGGGAGCGAGGCGATAAAAATTCCACAGGGCTTGAGGACACGGTGAATCTCGCGTGCTGAACCGTCCAGATTTTTTATATGTTCAAGAACGTAGTTCGCAAACGCCAGATCATACCCATCCGACGCCACGGGTTTCATGTCTTCGATCGATGCAACGAAATATTGTCGCACGCTCGGGTGGCGTACCTCATGGCGGAACACATCGAGACGATCTTCGGTAAACGTGAC
This sequence comes from Candidatus Kerfeldbacteria bacterium, assembly GCA_016182525.1. Taxonomy (GTDB): domain Bacteria; phylum Patescibacteriota; class Patescibacteriia; order JACPL01; family JACPL01; genus JACPGL01. The sequence continues at coordinate 27,854 of JACPGL010000005.1, forward strand.
ACCGGTGCGGGTGAGATGATTTTCGATGGATACGCTTTTGCCCGCGCCAATGTTTAATAGAACACATGCACGTTGAGGCTCGTGAATGAGTGCTGCGCGAACAATCATCTGAATTAAATGCTTTTCAGCAGGGGTTTGCATACAAGAAATTTATTCAGTTCTCCCGTTTGCAGAATCCGTTCCAGCAACGCGCTGCTTCCACATCCATCGCGCTTCATCTTTGCGTCGTTTTGGCAACATGCGCACCAACGCCTCCATGGCTTTTTCTTGCGAGGTCATGTCAGGCGTTTCTTCCATCACTGGAGAAAACATCGGTGCAGGCGCATACGGCTCTGGCACATCTTCGTCATCATCCTTTGAAACATCTTCCACCACCTCATCTTGAACCGCGTCGTTATATTGTGGTTGTGGCTCGGCTTCATACGGTAACTCAACTGGCGCGGGGACTGGCACAGGAGCAACAAACGGCCGCGACTCATCCTCCCGTTCACGCACGTCGCCACGACGAAATTCCGTTTGCGCGATAATCGCAAGCACAGCTACAAGCACCGCGGCAAACGCTCCACCAAAAATATTCACCGGATAGTTCGGTCGCACCGGAAAGCGAGAAACAATGGGTCGGTCAATCGTGTACAACAACACCGACGCATTTCCACCAAGATACGATGCGCCTTCGTTTTCCAACACGTGAATCACCACGGTCATCACGCGTTGTGCGTCAACCGAACGTCGCGCATACACCGACAGATGCAAAATGCCGGTATCGGGTTTCACCGAGCCGTCAATGGATTGCTCCCACGCTTCTCGAATTTCGCGTTCGGTGCCACTATAGAATGAGGCAATCGACTGATCCTGCAGCACCACTTTATTATAGAAGGACATCGAGGGCAGCACAGAGGTGAGCGTGCCGGCGTACTTTTCGGCCGATCGTGACGCTTGGTAGCCGTCGCCCACTCCTCGTGGGATGATCAGAATCGAGGCTTCTGATCGGTACTCCAAAGGCTGAAAGAGACTCACAAGAAGCGCTAAAAGAACCCCGCCAAGAGCCGAGGCCACAAAAATGCCGCGTCGCTCGCGGAAAACATCACTATATGGGGGGTTTTCGGGAGTATTCATAAACGGAAAGAGTCCAAGAAGAATGGTCAAAAAAGATCTTGCACTATACGAAATCCCATAGGATATGTCAAGCGCTCTGCCGCTAGACGCGCGAAAGGGTTTTCGGTATAATACAGCCACTCATGGGCAGGTGTGACGCCCATGTCTTATTCTTACTCTTGAACCGACCTTTGTATGGCAGAAATAACGCTGACTGATCAGAATTTCGAGGCCGAAGTGCTCCAATCCAGCACCCCGGTTTTAGTGGATTTTTGGGCGAGCTGGTGTGGGCCATGCAAGCAGCTTGGGCCTGTTCTTGAAGAGGTGGCCAAAGAATACGAAGGCAAACCAGTGAAAATCGCCAAATTGAACGTGGACGAGAACTCCGCGACCGCGCAGAAATATGGCATTCAAAGTATTCCGAGCTTGCTCATCTTCAAGGGCGGACAACCTGTGGATCAATCACTGGGCTTCATCCCCAAGCCACAATTGAAAGCGTTTATTGATAAGCATCTGTAAGAAGAAAGGGAATAGGGGTGATGGGATCTTCCTTCAAGAGCGGATCACGACGGGTGGCAGGCTTGCTCGACCGCCGCGCGAGCCGCTAGACGCCGGACGAGATCCGTTCTCATCAGTAGACGAGAACGGATCTGCCGGCGAGATAGGCCCGTGCTCGGCGGGCGGGGAGGGACAGGACCCGAGAATCCTCTACTTTGTAGGTTATGAATTCATCTGAAACACAATATGACGTCGTGATTGTGGGAGGAGCGGCTGCTGGCCTCACCGCGGCGTTGTATAGTGCGCGGCGCACGCTCTCCACACTCGTCATCTCCAAAGACATTGGCGGCCAAGCGTCCATCACCTCCGAAATTGAAAATTATCCCGGCCGCGGATTGGTGGATGGATTCGAACTCATGGATGATTTTCGCAAGCAGTCAGAAAAGTTCGGCGCACGAATCGTGATTGATGAAGTAACGCGCGTCACTCCGAAAAGTGAGACGTCATTTGAAATCACGACGGTTTCCGGCACAACGTATTCGGCAAAAGGCGTTATCCTTGCGTTTGGATTAACGCCGCGTGATCTTGGGGTGCCCGGTGAAGCGCAATTCAAAGGCCGCGGCGTGTCTACGTGCGTGACGTGCGATGGGCCGCTGTATAAAGGAAAGACCGTTGCGGTGGTTGGCACAGGCTTGCCGCTTGTCGATGGCGCTGAACTCATGATCAAAATTGCTGCACACGTCTACGCCGTGGAGAAGAAGCAAAAATTCGTTGGCGAAAAAGCCATGATCGCTCTTGTCGAAGCCGCTCCAAATGTCGAAAAATTGTTTTCTTCTGAAGTCACCGAAATTTTGGGCGATCAAAAGGTGACGGGCATCCGCGTCAAAAACTCGGTAAGTGGAGAAGAGAAAAATATTGCCGTCGACGGCGTGTTCACCGAACTTGGCTACATTGCCAAAACCGATTGCGTGAAAGGCGTGATAGAACTTGACGGCGAGAATCATATTGTGATCGATGAGAAGAATGCAACCGATGTGCCGGGAGTCTTTGCAGCCGGCGACATTACGAGCGTGTCGTATAAGCAAGTGGTTGTCTCGGCCGGAGAAGGCGCCAAGGCCGCGTTATCATTGTATACATATCTTCAATCGAAAGGCGTGATCGCACGCGGCGTAAATATCGATTGGGGAATTGTTAAAGCGTGATTTTTTATGCCCTTACTATCACATCGGATTCAGTCAGCGGTTGCATCGCCGTTGCGCAAGTACATTCCTTTAGCTGAAGCAGCAAAGGAACGCGGCACATCCATTTACCACCTGAACATCGGCCAACCCGATCTTGCCATCCCGGAGAAAATGATGAAGAGTATTCGCGCATTTGATCACAAAGTGTTGCCGTACTCGCATTCCGCCGGAATTGCCGAGCTGCGTGATGCATGGGCGCAGTATTATCAGAGCTACAATATTCCATTTACACGTGACGACATTTTAGTGACAACGGGCGGATCCGAAGCCATGCTTTTTTCGCTCTTGGCCGTGTGCGATCCCGGCGACGAGATCATTGTGTTTGAGCCGGTCTACTCGAACTACAAGATGTACGCAGCCATGCTGAACGTGGTGCTTGTGCCGGTGCCGTGTTCTGCTGAATCCGGTTACCATCTGCCAGTGCGCGCGGAAATTGAGAAGCGGGTGAGCGAGAAGACGCGCGCCATTCTTGTTGTCAATCCGAATAATCCCACAGGGACTGTGTATACAGATGACGAACTCAAAACCGTTGTGGATATTGTGAACGCGCATGACCTTTTTTTGCTTGCTGATGAAACGTATCGCGAAATCGTGTTTGATGGAGAAACGCATCGTAGTTTATTCTCGTTCGAAGGAGTGAACCCGCGAGCCATCATGATTGACAGCGTTTCGAAGCGATTCAACATTTGCGGATCGCGCATGGGGTGTATTGCCTCACGCAACAAAGATCTTATTACGAATATGTTGAAGGCCGGCCAAGCGCGTCTCTCGCCACCGACCCTTGATCAGTACGTGATTCTCGATTTGTTCCCGGATGTGAAAGAGTACACGAAACGCGTTTGCAAAATCTACGAAGAGCGGCGCAATGTTGTGCTTGGTATATTGAAGAGCGAACCGTCGATTGTGACTCCACACCCCAAAGGCGCGTTCTACATTATGATTGGTTTGCCGGTCGCAAGCGCCGATGATTTTGTAAAATGGATGCTGAACGATTTTTCGCGCAATGGAAAAACGACGATGGTCTCTCCATGCGAAGATTTCTACATCACGCCCGGTAAAGGGAAAAATGAAATTCGAATAGCATATGTTCTGGAAACTGATCAATTAAAAGACGCAATGGAAATTCTTGTTGATGGTGTGCGCGAGTATCAAAAGAATCACTAATCTTATTTTTTTGAATTAACTCTTTTGTATGTCTACAAAAAACGGGAACCCATTTACAAACGCCATGCGTCAGCTTGATAAAGCGGCAAAGGCCATGAATCTCGAGCCGCATTTCAAAGAAGTGCTCGAGTCTCCGCGCCGGATTATTGACGTTTCGGTGCCGGTGACCATGGAAAAAAAAACAAAAAAGATCTTCCGAGGGTATCGCGTGCAATACAACTTTTCACGCGGGCCGGTCAAAGGCGGAATTCGATTCCACCCGTCTGTGAATTTGAGCGAGGTCAAAGCGCTCGCGTTCTGGATGATGATTAAGTGTGCGGTTGTTGGCATTCCGTACGGCGGTGCCAAAGGCGGCGTTGCGGTGGATCCGAAAAAACTTTCCGGAACTGAACTCGAAAAATTGTCGCGCCGATTTATTCAAGCGCTGAAACCCAATATTGGCCCGAATGAAGATATTCCGGCTCCTGACGTCAACACGAATGCGGCGATTATGGGATGGATGGCTGATGAATACAGCAAACTCGCCGGGCAATATTCTCCAGCCATAGTCACTGGCAAGCCGCTCGACTTTGGCGGTTCAGAAGGCCGTGAGGAGGCAACAGGTCGCGGAGGACTCATGGTGCTCGATGCGTACTGCAAGATCCACAAGATGAACCCGAAGAAAACAACGGTCGTTGTGCAAGGGTTTGGCAATGTTGGCTACAATTTCTCGCGTCTTGCGCATAAAGCGGGCTACAAAATTATTGCCGTGTCCGAAGCCGCTGGCGGGATTTTTGACAAGCGTCGAGAGGGCATGGATCCTGACCACATCCAAAAAACCAAAAAAGCGCGCTGGACGATTGATGGAGTGTACTGCCGAGGATCAGTGTGCGATGAAAAGAACTACAAGTTCGTCACAAACAAGCAGCTCTTGGAATTGCCGTGTGACGTGTTAGTACCGGCGGCCATCGAGAATCAAATCACCTCAGCAAACGCCTCACGCATTCGCGCAAAAGTGGTGCTGGAACTTGCGAATGGGCCGACATCAGCAGACGCAGATGAGAAACTGAACAAGCGCGGCATTGTGATTATTCCTGATGTGCTTGCCAACGCCGGCGGCGTGACTGTTTCGTACTTCGAGTGGCTCCAAAACTTGCACAACGAATATTGGCCCGTCGAGCAAGTGAATGAAAAGTTGGCGTACTATATGACCCGCGCATTCAACGGCACATTTGAACAAGCGCGTTTGTTCAAAACCGATCTCCGCATTGGCGCATTCATTCTTGCGCTCACCCGCATCACCGGTGCCATGCGCGCGCGCGGATACTAAGTCGCACGAGCCCGACGGTTCTCAGCGATAATACTCTCTATGGCTATTCCCCAACCCACACCTCAAGAAAAACGAGACGCAGCGTTTCGCGCCATTGGAAAAATCACGCGAAAGCAAGTTGCAGGCGACCATGGTCAAGGGGTCGGGAGGATGCGAACGCTGCGCCCTGCTGAACAGGCGCGTCTTGTTCGGCGTGATAAAACCCTACGAACCGCGTTCAGGCGCCTGCGAGTGAGTTCGGCGAGCGCAGCCGGGACATCGATGAAGATTCGTGGTATTGTCAAGAATTTGCGGACACGAATCCGCACAGAAGGTGGCGTGAAGTTTCGAACCCGAGCGGGTGGCAAAGAGTACCTTCTCAAAGAGACCGTTCGCAGTCGAAAAGGGAAAGAAGGAGTGAAAGGGCTTTCACGCAAGGCCGTGCAAGAGGTTGTTGTTGAAGCAGAAAAGAAACGAGAAGAGCTTTCGGGCAAAGGAGAGAAAGCAGCTCGCATTGCGCGTCGCCGCAAACGTGATGACGCCGATGAGCGCCGCAAGAAACGCATGGCCGAGATTCGCATGACGCGCGAGGGTCGATCTGACCGGAGGCGCCAAGCGCTGGAGGACGTCGACGACCCCAAGCATGGGGCGAGCTCTCTTGATGACCATGAGAAAGAGGGAGGGACGGTCGGAGCGTATGAGAAATCACCTGAATCGTCTGTTGTCGAAGGGTTAGGTGGCGTGGCATCGGTGACAAATCCAGAAGAACTGACGACTCAAACATCAGTCGCCGATATTGCACACGAGGCCTCATCACCAGCACAAGAGGAACCAACAGGAGACGCGTTTACACCAGTTGAGGACACCGCGCTTGACATGCCCGGGATGGACGCAGGCGAGGGTTCGAACTCAGATGAAACAGAGGCTTAGCGCCCTTGCTTTTCTTCATATTTTTGAGTACAATCAAAACCTATGATTATCACGTGGCACGGCGAGAGCTGCATCAAGATTCAGTCCGGCGAAACCGTCATCTATCTTGACCCCATTCAACAACCCGGTTTTACCCCTCCTCGTTTCTCCAAAGCAACGATTGTGGCGTTGACCAATGATACCGGCAAGCAGGATTTCCCGAAAGACACGTTTGTTGTTTCTGAACCTGGCGAGTATGAAGTTGCTCAAGTCTTTTTCTATGCGTATCCGTGGTACGACAACGGCGATCGGCGCAACATTTTTTCGATTGAGATGGAAGGGATGACTCTTGTGCATCTCGGCAACATCCACGAGTCGCTTGGCGACGATGTGCTTGAGAATTTAGAAGGCGCTGATGTGGTGATGGTTCCGGTGGGTGGACAAGGCGTGTATGATGCCAAAAAAGCGTCCGAAGTGATCGCCTCGATCGAACCGCGGATTGTGATCCCGATGTCGTATTCTGTGAAAGGTGTGGATGTGAAACGCGACACACTTTCGCCGTTTGCGAAAGAAATGGGAATCTCGGCATCTGAACCGTTAGACAAACTCAAAATGTCGGCGCGCGATCTGCCGCAAGGCGAGATGCGCATCTTGCCGTTAGTGAAACAATAATGGCGCATCAATCTTCGCGTCACATTACGACTGAACAGCGCGTTGATGGGCACCGAGTGCTCATTGCGACGTTTCTTAGTGTGACGGTGATCGGCGTGTCGCTCATACTCTGGTGGCTTTCCTTGCGTATGACTCTGGCCGAGACCGAAGGGGAGCAAGAAGGAGTGTTTGGCGCGATCCGCAACTCGTTTAACGAAGTCAAAGGAAGCACGAAGTCCGAATAATTTTCCCCTCCGAATCTTCTATGGCACGACGACGAATTCTTCAACGAAAAGCAGGCAGCGCGGCTTCAGCACTCACGCTGAACGCGCCGATTGCTGCAGCGATCATCCCACAACCGATTGTCGAGGAAATGCAGTCGTCGTATTTGGATTATGCAATGTCGGTGATTGTGTCTCGCGCGCTCCCTGATGTGCGTGATGGATTGAAGCCGGTGCATCGACGCATTTTGTATGCGATGTGGACACTTGGGTTAAAGCCAAATGCAAAGTTTCGTAAGTCGGCAACGGTAACAGGCGAGGTTCTTGGGAAATTTCATCCGCATGGTGATGTTGCGGTGTATGACTCACTTGTCCGCATGGCACAAGATTTCTCCATGCGCTACCCTTTGATTCATGGTCAGGGGAACTTCGGTTCAATGGATGGCGACGGCGCTGCGGCAATGAGGTATACGGAGTGTAAACTTTCCAAAATTTCGGAAAACTTACTCACGGATATTGAAAAAGAAACAGTCCTGTTTGTTCCAAATTATGATGGCTCACAAAAAGAGCCAACAGTTCTACCCGCTATTCTCCCGAATTTATTATTGAATGGAACCGTTGGCATTGCCGTTGGAATGGCAACAAACATTCCGCCGCATAACCTCACTGAACTTGTCGATGCAATCATGCATCTTGCCGATCATCCGCGCGCGAACGTGGAAGATCTCATGACATTCATCAAGGGGCCGGATTTCCCGACAGGCGGCGAGATTTACGATGCCGAAGAAATTCAGCGCGCCTATGCCACTGGCCGAGGCGCAATCGTGATCCGCGCCAAAACCGAAATTGTTGAAACGAAAAACGGCGACTTTCACATTATTGTCACGGAAATTCCGTATCAAGTGAACAAAGCGCTTCTTGTCGAGAAGATTGCCGACCTTGTGCGCGAGAAAAAGATCGACGGCATTCGCGATCTGCGCGATGAATCCGACAAAGACGGCGTGCGTGTGGTCATCGAGCTCAAGAAAGGGAGCTACCCGCGTAAAATTTTGAACCGCTTGTTCACGCTCACCTCGCTCCAGACCACGTTCCATGTGAATTTGCTTGCGCTTGTGGACGGGATTCAACCCCGCGTGCTCACGCTCAAGATGATTTTAGAAGAATACTTAAAACACCGCACGGATGTTGTGCGTAAACGCACGCAATATGATTTGACCAAAGCGGAAAATCGCGCGCATATTTTGGAGGGATTAAAAATCGCGCTCGTCAAAATTGACGCGGTGATTGACACGATCAAAAAATCCAAGGATAAAGATGTGGCACGTGAAAATTTGATGAAGAAATTCCGACTGTCGGAATTGCAAGCTATTGCGATCTTGGAAATGCGCTTGCAGCAACTCGCGAACTTGGAACGATTGAAAGTGCTGCAAGAATTGAAAGAAATGTTGGCGCTCATCGAAGAACTGAAAGGCGTTCTCAAATCTCCGGCAAAAATTTTGGCGATCGTAAAAAAAGAACTTGGCGTGCTCAAAGAACAATTCGGCGACGAACGCCGCACGAAAGTGTTCCCCAATCCGGTTGGCAAGTTTACGCAAGAAGATCTGATCCCGAAAGAATCGACCATTCTCATGGTGACGCGCGACGGATACATCAAGCGCCAGCCGCCCGAAGCGTTTAAGACCCAAGGCCGCGGCGGCAAAGGCGTGATTGGCCTCACGACCAAAGAAGAAGACATGGTGGAACACTTCTTCTCCCCGAACACGCACGCCGACATCTTGTTTTTTACGAGCAAAGGCCGCGTGTTCCAACTCAAAGCGTACGATATCCCTGTTGCGTCGCGCACGGCAAAAGGCCAAGCCCTTGTGAACTTCCTCCAGCTTGCACCGGAAGAGCGCGTGTCGGCAATCCTCTCGGCTGACGATCTTTCGAGCTACGAAGCGCTCATCATGGTCACCAAAAACGGACTCATCAAACGCGTGGAAGTGGAAAGCTTCCTCAACGTGCGCAAGTCCGGGTTGATTGCGATTAAACTTAAAGGCGACGATCGTCTGGAATGGATCAAGCCGTCCGAGGGCAAAGACGAAGTGCTCTTGATATCGAAGAACGGACAAGCAATTCGCTTTAAGGAGAAAGACATTCGCGTCATGGGACGCGTTGCTACTGGAGTTCGCGGTATGCGTTTGAAAAACGGCGATGAAATTGTAGGCATGGATTTAGTCACGACCGATGTCCCGTTTGCGAGCCAGCAGGTTTTTGTTGTCATGTCCGAAGGTTTTGGAAAGCGAACCGGCCTAACGAACTATAAAGTGCAAAATCGGGGCGGGTCGGGCGTGAAAACGGCAAAAATAAGCAAGAAAACAGGAGCGATCATTGCCGGCTTTATCGTGGCGGATGGCCGAACCGAGCAAGATGTGCTTGTCATCTCGACCAAAGGCCAAGTGATTCGCTTGCCGCTCAAAAGCGTGTCGGTGCATGGCCGCGCAACGCAAGGCGTACGCCTCATGCGATTCAAAGAGTCGGAGGATCATGTGGCAAACGTGACGCTGCTGTGAGGCGATTCATGTGGGGATTCCTGCCTACCGGCAGGCAGGCACTCCCCACATGAGCCTTGCTAAATCCGATAATGTGTGGTACAGTCTTGAAGATCTTTAAGAATTATTTTATACCCAAACCGAGTCAGGCTTTGCCTCGCGAGGTTCGGCTCCTCATTACTCTATGAGCGTACCTGGAAAACGACGATCACGTTCGACATCCGGCCGGCGCCGTTCGCATGATGCTCTCGCGAAACTCAGGCCGCAATCGTGTCCAAAATGTGCTTCTCCCATTCTCCCGCATCACGTCTGCACGAACTGCGGGTACTATCGTGGGCGAAAAGTTCTTGCGATCGAAAATCCGTTTGCGAAAAAAGCTGAAAAGCGAAAAAAGGAAAAAACTGAAGAGAAAGAAAAAGCTGCATCAAGCGCTCCGGAACAAAAAGTGAAGGCGTCCTGACCCTGAACCTCCATGTCCAATCGTCACCTTTCACGAACCGTTGCTCTTCAAACACTGTACGAGTGGGATTTCCGTGAAAAGAAAGATGATCTTGCCGCACTCCTTGCCGCGAACACGAAAGAGTTTGCGCCGGGCATGGAGGACGAAGGCTTTAGCGGAAAACTCGTGCACAGTGTGCAGGAGCACATCGTCGAGCTTGATCACACAATCACCGAGTACGCACCCGAGTGGCCGATTGATCAGATCACGGGTGTTGATCGCAATGTGTTGCGCATCGGCATCTATGAGCTGCTTTTCGACCCCGACATTCCGCCCAAAGTTGCGATTAACGAGTCCATCAAACTCGCAAAAGCGTTTGGCGGCGTTTCATCCGGCAAGTTCGTGAATGGGGTGCTCGGCAGCATCTTCAAAGACATGCAAAAAGACAACCATCCAAAACTTACAACATTTACAGAATAATTTTCCTGGTAGGTGTGAGGCAACTGCCTGACACGTGCCCGGGACAGTCTCATCTATGGAAAAAGATTTGACCCCGCTTGAACGTCGCTTGGGCGTTACATTTAAGAATCAAGACATGCTGCGCCAAGCTGTGGTGCATCGTTCGTATTTGAACGAGCATCGCGATTTTGCGCTTGATCACAACGAGCGACTCGAATTTTTGGGCGATGCCGTGCTCGAACTGATCGTCACCGAGAACTTGTATCGCAACTACCCGAACCCGGAAGGCGAGCTCACGAACTGGCGCGCCGCGCTCGTGAACAGTCAAATGCTGTCGGTTGCGGCTGCGGCATTTGAGCTGGATCACTATCTATATCTTTCACGAGGCGAATCGCAAGATCAGAATTCCAAAGCGCGACAATCCATCTTGGCCAATGCCTTTGAAGCGATTATCGGCGCGATCTATCTTGATCATGGATTTGAAACCGCCAAGACGTTCATTGAAGGGTCCATCTTAAAAGAATTGCCGCGGATTTTGGAAAACAAGTTGTATCTTGACGCCAAGAGTCGCTTTCAAGAAGCGGCGCAAGAGCATTTGGGCGTCACGCCGACATACGAAGTGCTGGAGGAAACCGGCCCGGATCATGACAAACAGTTTGTGGTGGGCGTGTTCATCGGTGAGGAGATGATTGCGCAGGGCGATGGCTCGAGCAAGCACGAAGCGCAATTCAAAGCAGCGGAAAAAGGGCTTGCCGCGAAAGGCTGGAAATAAACAAAAACGAGAACGGATCTCGTTGCTGGAATACAAACATGTTTCTTCGGAGGATCGAACTTCAAGGATTCAAATCCTTTGCGCATAAAACAGCGCTTGATTTTTCAAAGAACGTTGTTGCCATTGTTGGCCCGAACGGTTCAGGAAAGTCGAACATCTCTGATGCGATTCGGTGGTGTTTAGGCGAGCAGAGTTCGAAGCTGTTGCGCGGCAAGCGCTCGCACGATGTGATCTTTTCGGGCAGTGACGTGAAGACGCGCCTCGGATTTGCCGAGGTGAGTCTGCTTTTTGATAATCGAAAAAAGATATTCCCGCTTGAGAATCCGGAAGTGGAAATCACGCGCCGGATTCATGGAGATGGAGAATCGGAATTTTTTGTGAATCGCCGGCCGGTACGATTGCACGAGATGATTCTGCTCTTGGCCAGAGCCCGCGTCGGCCAAAAGAGTTACTCGGTGATCGGGCAGGGGATGATCGATCACATGATCACCGCAACGCCGCAAGAGCGGAAAGAATTTTTCGATGAAGCAACCGGCGTGAAAGAATTTCAAATCAAGCGCGATCAAGCGGTGAACAAACTTCGCCGGTCTCGAGAAAATTTGACGCAAGGGCAAGCGGTGCTCGCCGAAATTACGCCGCGGCTCCGATCGCTCAAGCGCCAAGTGCACCGCTTAGAACAGCGCGAAGCGAAAGAAAAAGAATTGCGCGAGGCGCAGCGTCAAGCGTACGGGTCGCTCTGGCGCGAAATCGAGTCCCAAACGCATGTCGAGCGCCGCCATCTTGCTTCAGAAGAAGGCACACTGGCTGAGAACGAACGGCAGCTTGCGGATGTGCAAGCGCTCTTAACCCACGCATCCAAAGAAAAGGGAAATGTTCAAGCATTTCACGAATTGCAGCAGGATGAACGTGCGCTTTTGGATGAAAAGAGCATGCTGCTCCAAAAACAGGCCGTGCTGAAAAGCCGCTTGGAAACCGAACACGAGCGTGCAGGAGGGACTGACCTTGTGTGGCTCGGCCGCCGGCGCGACCACGTTGCGAAACGCATCGCCTTCGACCGCGAAGAACTGTTTCGGCTCACCAAAAAACTCAAGGACGTCGATGCGGACACGCTCGTCAAACGCGGCGAGCAAGATCGGATCGTCAAAACTTTCCGCGAGCTTGAATACAAAATGTTGCGGCTCAAAGAAAGCGAAGACGGTAACGTGCATGAACATCTTACCAAGCGGATTAAAAAATTGTACGCTGAACAAGAAGCGTTTTTGAAACAACTGATCGCGACCACAGACATGCAGTCGTTCAAATCTGTGAAACGGCAAGCCGTGCAGCTCACGAAGGAGTTTGCACTCCTTGTGGATGAACTCGAATCGTCCACGGCCTCTGTCGCCCGTGTGTCCGAACTCCACGCGGTACAAAAAGAACTCGAATCCTTTTCGCGTTCTCGCGATACCGTTGTGGATGAGCTTTCGGCGCTGCAAGTAGAACAGCAAACCATGAAAGAAAAATGCGCCCTCATTGAACACGAAATTGTGCAACTTGAAAAGGAGCGGCGCGATCTTGATCACGAGATTGATCACGCCGAAGCGAAAAATGCCGCACGGAGCCGGCAGGATATTGTGCGTCAGGTGGAAGCTGAACATCGCGTGCTTCAAGAATCCATCGAAGCGTTTGAAACGAAACTCCGTGCGGTGCGTGACAAACTCTCGGACTTTCAACGCGAAGAAGAAAAAAAGCGAAAGCAGATTTTTGCGTGGCAGCATGAGGCGCAGGAGGTGCAGACGAACGTGAACCACGTGCAGTCGCGCGTGAATGATATTCGCGTCGAACTTGCGCGTCTGGAAACGCGCCAAGATGATCTTATCGAAGAACTTCGCCACGAAGTGCCGACCGAATTTATCGCCGAGATTCATGCCTACACTGGGACGCCCGAGATGAATCATTCCGACCTCATGTCGCGCATTCAAAAACTCAAGCACGATCTTGAACTCATCGGCGGCATTGATCCGGAGACGATTGCCGAATACGAAGAGACATCACAGCGCCATGAATTTTTGTCCACGCAGACAACGGATCTTGAGTCGGCGTGTGATTCGCTCGAAAAGATTATTGAAGAACTTGACGCGACGATTCGTGATCAGTTCCGCTCCACCTTCCAAAAGATCAACGAGAATTTTCATACCCATTTCCGCATGCTGTTTGAAGGCGGACATGCCAAGCTTTCGCTCATTCAAGAGGTGCCAGCGGATGAAACAGAGGAGCAAACACTTGCGTCTCTTGCGCATCCCGATGAAAACCTTGACGAAACGCAGCCGGAGGAACCGCGACCCAAACTCGCAACCTCTCGAAAGAAAAAAGTGATCACCGGAATCGAGATTGAAGCCCAACCCCCAGGCAAGCGACTCAAAACCCCAACCGCGCTTTCGGGCGGCGAAAAAGCGCTCACCGCTATTGCGCTCGTTTCAGCCATTCTCGGGGCCAATCCCACGCCGTTTGTCGTGCTTGATGAAGTGGAAGCGGCGCTTGACGAAGCGAACTCGCTCCGCTTTGCCGGTATCCTAGAAAAACTGGCGCGACATACCCAGTTTATTGTGATCACCCACAACCGCGTCACGATGAATGCCTCGGACATTTTGTATGGCGTGACGATGGGGCTGGATGGCGTTTCTAAGGTGCTCTCGGTCAAGCTCGAAGAAGTGAGCGACAAGGTGATCGGCAAGTAGCGCGGGCGGATTGACAATTCTCGAGAAATCCCGTAGGATGCTAACGGTTCATTCACTATCATCCATTCCTCTATGCTCGTTATTCGACTCTCTCGTATTGGCCGGCGGAATCTTGCGCAGTGGCGCATTGTGCTCCAAGAAAAGACACAGTCCCCAAAGGCAAAAGCGATCGAACTTCTTGGTCACATGAATCCGCATACGGATCCGCGAACAGTTGTCTTGAAAGAGGATCGCGTAAAGTATTGGCTGTCGCAAGGTGCGCAACCGTCTCCCACGATTCACAACCTTCTTGTGGATCTTGGAATTTTGAAAACCGAAAAAGTGAAAGCATACAAGGTGAAGAAAAAGGCAAAGACGGAAGGCGAAGAAGTAAAACCAGAGGCGAAAGCTCCCGAAGCAAAAACTGAATAAAACAAGATAGAAAACAAGATCCGTTCTCGTTCCACCAGAACCGATTTTGTTTTCTTGACACGTCAATCGGTTCTGGTATACTCATTTGTATCACCCTCTCCGTTGTGCAGTCGACAACGAAAGGAGTGACTAGAAGAACATTGACATTCTGAACATGGAAAAGGATCAAGAATTTGTTGAATACGTTGTCAAATGTCTTGTCGACAACCCAAGCGCGGTTTCAGCCGAGCGGACGGTCGATGAGATGGGCGTGCTCATCACGCTCAAGGTCGATCCAAAGGATCTCGGCCAAGTGATTGGCCGCAGCGGTCAGACAGCGAAGAGTCTCCGGACGCTTTTGCGCGTTGTCGGAGCAAAGAATCAAGCGCGTGTGAATCTCAAGATCTATGAACCGGAAGGTTCGCGTCCTCCGCGAGGCCCACGAGCGGCAATGCCCGCGGCACCGGCAATGCCGGCGGCCATGGATACCGACGCAACAGGACTTGAAGATCTCAAGCTCTAACGATCGTTCATCAGCTCCCCCCGTTTTTCGGGGGGAGTTTTGTTTTTAGGGAGAGTATGGTTTAATAGAGGGAGACTCTCCGAGGGGCGGAGAGCGTTCATTTCATCAGAACCCGTGGAGGTTCGTCATGCAGGCAAGTGTGCAGAACAGAAGTGATTCACTCTGGCACCGTGATCCTCTACTTGGAGGATCTGTCGTGACGGCCATGTGTTCGCTCGCGACATTCTTCGGCGCTCTCACCTGGGGGACATTCATAACCCCGGGACTTCGCGCCCAAGGAATAATGATAGGAACTATCTTCGCTATCATCGTTCTTCGGATGTGGGTCGCGTACTACGAAAGAGCCAAGGTGTGCTCTACAGAGGAAGGGGGGCGGGCGGGTGAGTTGCTTTTCAACTTCCTTATGACTGGTGGGGGGCTCGTCCTTGCCGTGGTGTTGGTGGGGTTCGGCAGTCAGGGATGAGGGATACCAACGTGGTGAACCGTCGGCATAGGCAACCTATTGCCTAGAGAGGAGAATCTCATGAGCAACCTCGTGAGCAGAGTTTGCCGCTCGGCTCGAGTCCGTGGAGTCGGGCAATCCGCCCTGGGATCGCCGTCGGACTTCTCATGGCGCTCCCCGTAGTTTTCGGAAACCTTGGTCTTGGAGGCGGGAGTCAGCTGTCGTGGCGTATCGTGTTATTGAGCTTCTGCACGGTTGTCTGCATTTCCGAGTACAGGAGAAGCGAAGCGCTCAAGGAGATGTACTGGCCGCACATCCGCCAAGGGACGGCCGCGATGTTCACCACATACGCGGTGGTTTCCATCGTGGCGATTGCCCTCATCGCTCGCTCCTAGGCGAGCGAGCCGCGGGTTCGGGCCGGCAGGCGTGTCACCACGACGCGCCGCCGGCCACCCATCCTTCTATTGAAAAGATTCCCACAAAGCGGTATGCTCTGGGTTGATCCATAATACTTTCGTCATGACCTTCGATATCCTCACCCTCTTTCCTGAATCGTTTGGCTCGTACTTTGGTGCGAGTATTGTGAAGCGCGCGATTCAGGCAAAAAAGATTCATATGCGGTTTCACAATTTCCGTGATCTGGCGACGGATAAACATCATACGGTTGACGATGCTCCGTATGGCGGAGGCGCGGGCATGGTGTTAAAAGTGGAACCAATCTATCGCGCTCTCAAGAAAATTCGTCGAAAGAAACATTCACGCGTCATTTTACTTACGCCGAAAGGAAAAATCTTGAACCAACCGATGGCGCGTGCGTTTGCGAGATGCGATCAGCTCATCCTCATCTGCGGCCGGTATGAAGGATTCGATGAGCGCGTCCGTGCGTTTGTCGATGAAGAGGTCTCGATTGGCAACTACGTGCTGACCGGCGGGGAGCTGGCAGCGATGGTGATCGTGGACGCGGTGGCTCGGCTCATCCCCGGGGTGCTTGGCGATGACGCCTCGTCCGAGGATGAGTCGTTCCGCGCCGGTGCAGACGATCTTGAATACCCGCACTATACCCGACCAGAGACGTTCACTCCCCGCGGCGGAAAAGCTATGTCCGTCCCGCCCATCTTGCTTTCCGGTGACCACGCCAAAATCCACGCATGGCGCGAATCCCAGCGAAAAAAACAGGATCCGATCTAAAAGGGCTCAAAAAGGTCGGATCCAAAAGGGTCGTTTTAGATCCGATCTTGTGGATAGGCTGTGGAGATTTTACTGGCTCCGCTCGTCTTGACAAGAGCACAAAGGTTCGCTATAATCCCTGTGCTCTTTTAAGATTCTTCATTTGAAGATCGCACACATTCGTTTTTCGCCAATCTAGAGCCACGACGCACGTCGTGAAGAGAAAACAGCGAAATCAGATCCCTCTCGCCTACACATTTCTTGTCTGAATTCGAGAGAGGCATCTCAATGGTTTCCTGTTTTTTCTTCGCCCGGAACACAGGAGTGCGAAACGAAAAAAGCGAAGAGGTTCATTGACAATCAAATTGTGGTAAGAGGAATCGTTGTATTCCTTTGAGTTCGCTCGGTCGCTCATCAGGGTGACCGAGCAACGGAATGATACACCGTCCCAGAAAATGTATCACAATGGTTGTGTATGATCGGTTCAATCGAACCGACTGCATGATCGGTGTTTGTCTGTAACAAACAGCAAACATTCTTACGAGAGTTTGATCCTAGCTCAGGATGAACGCTGGCGGCGTGTTTTAGGCATGCAAGTCGAGTGGTGCCGCAAGGTAACCACGGCAAACGGGTGAGTAACACGTGGACAACGTACCCCGAAGTGGAGCATAACCAGTCGAAAGATTGGATAATACTCCATGTGCTCGTTGAATTTTGTTCAACGCGCAAAGATTTATCGCTTCGGGAGCGGTCTGCGCCCCATCAGCTTGTTGGTAAGGTAACGGCTTACCAAGGCTCCGACGGGTACCGGGTGTGAGAGCACGACCCGGCTCACTGGGACTGAGACACTGCCCAGACTCCTACGGGAGGCTGCAGTTAAGAATCTTCGGCAATGCGCGAAAGCGTGACCGAGCGACGCCGCGTGAAGGAAGAAGCCCTTCGGGGTGTAAACTTCTTTTCTCAGGGAAGAACTTTTGACTGTACCTGAGGAATAAGGGGCTGCTAACTCTGTGAACCTTTCAGTAGGTTGGTGCAGAGCTTCTCGAGTAATCGAGAATAGGAAAACTCAGCTTATATGCTGGAACATCGAACTTCGTCCGCTGAAGTCTTCTCTAAATATGGGAGGCGCGGAGTTCGACAATCAGCAGGGAAGATTGATTCAACACTCTACCAAAGAAGATTATTCATATATAGATATATGAAAGCAATTTTGATTTGACGCGGCTGGGTATCGAAATGGTCCAAGATACTGCAAACGTGAACTTGTGGCCTTGGGTAGCCATTCGATATATCAGCGCAAATACCAGTGTAGTGAATAGATCCTGTTCACGCAGGGTAGTCTATACACTAGACTGGCGCGTCATCTTCTTTGGAAAAGCGTTGGGTCAATCCCCTCAGAGACTGATCCCTTTAAGGGTGAGATCGAAAGTGTCACGCAAGTGAAATTATACTTTTGATCAGACGCTGAGCTCCCGATTTTTTTCGGGATGATGATATAGTCCAAGGACTTCATGGAGAATGGAGTGGCCAGCAGCAGCGGTAATACAGAGGCCCCGAGCGTTATCCGGATTTATTGGGCGTAAAGAGTTCTAAGGCGGAACAGGAAGTCAACACGCAAATCTTGAGGCTCAACCTTAAGCTCCGTGTTGAAACTCCTGTTCTTGAGG